>NZ_CP019724.1:5867500-6167500 GCF_002005225.1 Streptomyces pactum | reverse complement strand
TGCGGACCGGGCTGGTCGTCGCCCGCCGGGGCGGTGCCTGGGGGCGGCTCTTCCCGCTCTTCCGGGCGGGGCTCGGCGGACGGCTCGGTGACGGGTCCCAGTACTGGTCCTTCGTGGCGCTGCACGACGAAGTGGCGGCCATCCGGCACCTTCTGGACCGCGAGGACCTCTCCGGCCCCTTCAACCTGACCGCCCCGCACCCGCTGACGAACCGTGAGGTCACCGCGGCCATGGGGCGCGTGCTGCACCGCCCGGCCCCTTTCGCGGTGCCCGCCCCGGTCCTGCGCGCGGCGCTCGGCGAGATGGCCGGCGACGTCCTGGGCAGCGCCCGGGTACTCCCGGCCCGCCTGCTGGAATCGGGCTTCCGCTTCGCGTTCCCGGAGATCGACGGGGCGATCCGGGCGGCGCTCTGAGGGAACCGGCGCCGACCACGCGCCGACCCGTGCCGACCACTTGGTGGCCATACCGAGCTCGCATGCGACCGTCGTGCGACCGTGCCCTGTCTCCGTGCGACTCCCCTTGACCGTTTCCGGCCCTAACCTCGACTCGAACTCGGGTATCCCTCAAGCCGGTTGGGGGCATGACGTCCTCAGCGGCCGCGCAACCTCGAGGAGGGGCACGTGCTTGAGCCCGCGTACCAGGCGGACGTCGTCGTCGTGGGAGCCGGGATCGCCGGACTCGCCGCGGCGCATCGACTGACCAGCGCAGGAGTGACGACCACGGTCCTGGAGGCCGCCCATGGCGTGGGCGGCCGGATGGCCACCGAGAAGGTCGACGGCTTCCGGCTCGACAGAATCGGCCAGCCGCTGTCCACGGCGTACGCCGAACTACGCCACACCCCAGGGCTCGACGGCCTCGCGCTGCGACCGTTCGCACCCGGGGTCCTCCTGCACAGCGAGGGCCGTCACCACCGCGCGGGCGCTCCGGCGGGCGCGCGGGGCGCAAGGGGCGCACTTCATGCGGTGCGCGCCCTTGCGAGCGCCCCCCGGTCGGTTCCCGCGCCCCGGCGCCCGGCCAACGCGCCGGGGACGTCCGGGGGGCCCGTGACCGCCCCTCGCACCCGGGCGGGGGCCCCGCTGGGCACCGCCGTCGACCAGGCCAGGCTCGGCGCCGCGCTGACCCGCCTGGCGAGCACCCCGGTCGAACGGCTGCTGGCCCGGCCGGAGCTGCCCGCCGCCCAGGCGCTGGCGGTCCGCGGGCTGCCGGCCCGCACGATCGACGGCTTCCTGCGCCCGCTGCTCGCCGCCCTGCTGTGCGACCCGGAGCTCACGACCTCCAGCCGGTGCGCCGACCTGGCGCTGCACGCCTTCGCCGGCGGGCGGCTCGGGCTGCCCGAGGGCGGCGCCGAGGCGCTGCCGGAGCTGCTGGCACGGGCGCTGCCGCCCGGCACCGTGCACACCGGCGTCCGGGTCATTTCGGTCGCCACCAACGCCGTGACCACCGCGGAGCACGGCGTCATCCGCTGCCGGGCCGTCCTCGTGGCGACCGACGCCCGCGCCGCGGCCGAGCTGCTGCCGGGCCTCAGGGTGCCGGACTTCCACCCGGTGACGGTCGTGCACCACACGACGGACGTCCCCCCGGCGACCGGCGCCTCCCTGCTGCTGGACGCGGACCGCGGCGGCCCGGTCGCCCACACGGCGGTGGTCAGCCACGTGGACCCGTCCCGCGCACCGGCCGGGCGCGTCCTCGTCTCGTCGACGGTCCTGGGCGCTGTCCCGTCCGACGTCGACACCGCCGTACGCATCCATCTGTCCCGCCTCTACGGCACCCCGACCACCCGCTGGGAGACCCTCGCCGTGCACCACACGCCCGAGGCGGTGCCCGCGATGCGCGCACCGCACGATCTGCGCAGGCCGGTGCGGCTCCTGGCCGGCCTGTACGTGTGCGGCGACCACCGCGACACGAGCACGGTCCAGGGCGCGCTGCACTCGGGCCACCGGGCGTCGGCGGCGATCCTGACGGACCTGGGAGCGGGCCGGCCGATGCACACGGCGGAGGCCCTGCCCACGGCCCGCGCCGCCTAGCGGCCCGCCGACGCGACCGCTGCCCGGGACGTGCCCCGGGCAGCCCGTCGTCGCGCGCCCCGCCCGGCTCCCCGGCACCGCCGCCTCGTCCCGGCTACCGGCTACCCCAGCGCCGCCACCCTGTCCCGGTACCCCCGCACCGGCGCCGCGTCCCGGTACGGCTCCAGGCGCCGTTCGAAGTCGCGTACGTACTCCGTCGCGCGCACCGACCGCATCTCGGCCGCCTGCCCGGCCGCCTCGGCGGCCAGTTGGCAGGCCTGGTCCAGTTCGCCGAGGCCGAGCCGGGCGGTGGCGAGGACGACCCGGCAGAAGAGCCGGCTGCGGGCGTAGACGGGGGCGCGCAGTTGCAGCGAGCGTTCCGCGTGCTGGGCGGCGGCGCGGAACTGCTGCAGGTCGCGGTGGCAGTGCCCGAACTCGTCGGCGAGCTGCGCCTCGTCGAAGAAGCGCGCCCAGTGCGGCACGTCGTCGCCGGGCCGGGCGGTCTCCAGGGCGCGCTCCGCCCGGACCAGCGAGGCGGTGCAGGCCCGCACCTCGCCGAGCAGGCCGTGCGCCCGGGCCTCGGCGGCGTGCAGCAGCGTCTGCACGACCGGCGGCGCGGAGGTCCCCACGCCCTGCTGCGCCACCCGCGCGAGCTGCACCGCCTCCCGCCCGTGGCCCAGGTAGACGGCCTGGCGGCTCATGGTGACCAGCACGTACGAGCCGTACGCCCGGTCGCCGGCCGCCTGCGACAGCCGCAGCGCCTGTACGAAGTAGCGCTGGGCGAGGCCGTGCGCGGCGATGTCGTAGGAGGTCCAGCCCGCGAGCCGGGTCAGGTCGGCGGCGGCGGCGAACAGCCGGCGGCCGGTCTGCTCGCCGTAGGTGCCGCGCAGCATCGGTTCCAGCTCGTGCTCCAGGTAGCGCACGAGGGCCTGGCGGGCGTGTCCGCCGCCGTACCGGTCGTCCAGGCTGCGGAACAGCTCGCCGACCGAGCGCAGCGCGGCGAGGTCGCCGCCGGTCACCTTCTGGCCGGGCGCGCGCTCGGCCGGGACCCGCCGGCGGGACGGGGCGAGCTGGGCGGGGATTCCTGGTGTCGCCGGACGGCCCTGCGCGGGGATGCGTACGGGCACCTCGACCCGGGCCACCTTCTCGTCGGCGCGGCCGATCAGCCAGTCCCGGCTGGGCACCACGAGGCCCGCCGGAGTGAAGGCGATCTTGCGCAGTTCGGCGTGGCTGCCGGAGTCCTTGCGCCACAGCCCGCCGACGATGTCGACGGCCTCGTCCGGGGACGCGGCGAACTCCAGCCCCGCGTAGACGGGCGCGCAGGCGTCCAGACCGAGGTCCTGGGCGGTGAGGCGGCGGCCGAGGCGCCGGGTGAAGACCTCGGCGATCAGGGCCGGGGTGGTGCCGCGGGGCTGCTGGCCGCGCAGCCACCGGGTGACGGACGTCTTGTCGTATCTCAGGTCCAGGCCGTGTTCGAGTCCGAGCTGGTCGACGCGACGCGCGAGACCCGCGTTGGAGAACCCCGCTTCGGCGATGAGCGCGGCTAGCTGGCGGTTGGGGGTGCGCTGCGCGGGTCGTTCCGTCATGGTGCGGTGCGGTCTCCTGCCTTCCGGGCGTTCGATGTGCCCGGAGCGCCTGTGAGCAGCCCTTATGGCCTCTCGAACGGCGCGAATGTAGCGGAGAGTAAACACCCGATCGCACACTTCGACCGGCATTCATCCGATCGTGTGAGGATTGCCCGCCCTGCTGACGGCGAACGGACGGTCGTACAGTGGCGTGGGCACGGTTCGTGCCTTACGACCTTCCAGGGAGGCACTTGCCGTGAGTGAGCTGCGGTTCGTCCGAATGGGGTTCGGTGCCGATCGCGTCGAGTACCAGGAGGCGTGGGACGAGCAACGCCGGGTGCACGCCGCGCGGTTCGCCGACGAGGTCCCCGACACGGTGCTGCTCCTCGAACACCCGCCGGTCTACACCGCCGGCCGGCGCACCGAGGACGGCGAGCGTCCGCTGGACGGCACACCGGTCGTCGACGTCGACCGCGGCGGCAAGATCACCTGGCACGGTCCGGGCCAGCTCGTGGGCTACCCGATCCAGAAGCTCCCGCGTCCGGTGGACGTGGTGGCGCACGTACGGCGGCTGGAGGAGGCCCTGATCCGCACCTGCGCGGAGTTCGGCCTGGAGACCAGCCGGGTGGAGGGCCGCAGCGGGGTCTGGGTGCTCGGCGACCCGGTCGAGCGGCGCCCCGCGCTCGGCGGACTCTCCCTGGACTTCGACCCGCGCCTGACGGACGACGAGTTCGACCCCCGCCTGAACGGCCCCGACTACGCCCCGTCCAACGCCGGCCAGCGCCGCGAGGACCGCAAGATCGCCGCGATCGGCATCAGGGTCGCCAAGGGCGTCACCATGCACGGCTTCGCCCTGAACGTGAACCCGGACAACAAGTGGTTCGACAAGATCATCCCGTGCGGCATCCGCGACGCGGGCGTCGCCTCACTGGCGGGCGAACTCGGCCGTGATGTCACCATCGAGGAGGTACTGCCGGTGGCGGAACGCCATCTGCGGGACGTCCTGGAGAACGCGGACCCGAAGCCGCGGGTGATCGAGAAGACGCCCGCATGACTCCCGCGCCGGCGGCATGAAACCAGCCCGTCCGGCGTTGGAGGACGAGGCCGTTCAGGCCGGGAGCGGGGGCCTGGGGGCGACAGCCCCCGGCAGGGCCGGTACCACCGCCGACCAACAAATCAACGGGCGTACCCTGAAGAACGCCGAAGAATCAATCGCTAGGGAGCCGGTCGTGTCCGCAGTCGCACCCGACGGACGCAAGATGCTGCGCCTGGAGGTCCGCAACAGCCAGACCCCCATCGAGCGCAAGCCCGAGTGGATCAAGACCCGGGCGAAAATGGGCCCCGAATACACCAAGATGCAGAACCTCGTGAAGAGCGAGGGCCTGCACACGGTCTGCCAGGAAGCCGGCTGCCCCAACATCTACGAGTGCTGGGAGGACCGCGAGGCGACCTTTCTCATCGGCGGCGACCAGTGCACGCGGCGCTGCGACTTCTGCCAGATCGACACCGGCAAGCCCGAGGCGCTCGACCGCGACGAGCCGCGCCGGGTCGGCGAGTCCGTGGTCACCATGGACCTGAACTACGCCACCATCACCGGCGTCGCCCGTGACGACCTGCCGGACGGCGGCGCCTGGCTGTACGCCGAGACGGTGCGCCAGATCCACCAGCAGACGGCGGAGCGCGCGGACGGCCGCACCAAGGTCGAGCTGCTGGCCCCCGACTTCAACGCGGTGCCGGAGCTCCTCCAGGAGGTCTTCGCCTCCCGCCCCGAGGTCTTCGCGCACAACGTCGAGACGGTGCCCCGGATCTTCAAGCGCATCCGCCCCGGTTTCCGCTACGAGCGCTCCCTGAAGGTCATCACCGAGGCCCGCGACTACGGTCTGGTCACGAAGTCGAACCTGATCCTCGGCATGGGCGAGACCCGCGAGGAGATCAGCGAGGCGCTGAAGCAGTTGCACGAGGCGGGCTGCGAGCTGATCACCATCACGCAGTACCTGCGCCCGTCGGTGCGCCACCACCCCGTGGAGCGCTGGGTCAAGCCGCAGGAGTTCGTGGAGCTTCAGCAGGAGGCCGAGCAGATCGGCTTCTCCGGCGTGATGTCGGGCCCGCTGGTGCGGTCCTCGTACCGGGCCGGACGGCTTTACCGGATGGCGATGGAGCAGCGTCACTCCGCCACCGTGTGAATTCACGCACAAGTCACTACTCGCCAGTAATGGCCGATACGCCGCGGTCCCGACCGTCCTCGCAGATGAGGACACCGGTCGGGGCCGCGACGCCGTTGTGGCCTGCGGCATCGCGGCTTCACGTCCGTTTGACCGGCGGGTCACGCCCTGGTAACACCAGTCTGTGACCCTGGTATCACACCACGTACACCCGTCTCCGCACCCGGAGCCGTACCGAGGGGGGACCTCCACGATGCAGGCCGCGCCAGTTCGCCCCACCGCCGTCCGCGCCACCGCCATCCCGTCGTTCACCACCGCGCTGCGGGCCGTCGAGTCGCTGCTGATGAGCGGCGGTCAGCGCACCGCCCGGCGCAACGCCTGGACCTCCGTGCTGGAGGACCGCCGCCGCGCCGAGGACCGGATCGAGACGGAGCGCGTCCTGCGGCAGTCCGTCGCCGGCCGCCCCTGATCCCGGTCCGGCCCGCGTCCCCTCCCCCGCGCCGGGCACTGCCGTCGTCGGCGCTTTCGGGGACACGTAGACTTCGTGCCATGGCGAGGAAGGAACCTGCAGCGGACGCTGCGAATCCCGGGCGACTGAAGCAGATCGCTCTGACCTACAAGATGACCCGCAAGGCCGACAAGAAGATCGGTCTTGTGCTCGCGGGTGTCGGCATCGTCGTCTTCGGTGTCCTCCTCGCGATCGGTTTCTTGATCGGTCACCCCATCTACGCGGGCATCCTGGGCGTGCTGCTCGCCTTCCTCGCGACGGCGATCGTCTTCGGGCGCCGGGCCGAGCGGGCGGCCTTCGGCCAGATGGAGGGCCAGCCGGGCGCTGCGGCGGCCGTGCTGGACAACATCGGCCGGGGTTGGACGACGACACCCGCGGTGGCGATGAACCGCAACCAGGACGTGGTGCACCGCGCGGTCGGCAAGGCCGGCATCGTGCTGGTCGCGGAGGGCAACCCGAACCGGGTGAAGTCCCTGCTCGCGGCCGAGAAGAAGAAGATGAACCGCATCGTCGCCGACGTGCCCGTGCACGACCTGGTCGTGGGCACCGGCGAGGGCCAGGTCGAGCTGAAGAAGCTGCGCACGACCATGCTCAAGCTGCCCCGCGTCCTGAGCGGCCCGCAGGTCACCGTGACCAACGACCGGCTGCGCGCCCTGGGCGACCTGATGAGCAACATGCCGCTGCCCAAGGGCCCGATGCCGAAGGGCATGCGCATGCCCAAGGGCGGCAACCCCAGGGGACGCTGACCCGTAGGACTCCGATACGCCGGTACGGCGATGGGGCGCCCGGATCACTCCGGGCGCCCCATCGCCGTACCGGCGTCGTACCGCCTGCCTCGTACCGTCTGCCTTCTACCGCCGGCGTCGCGCTGTCCGCGTCGCGGTGACGGCGTCGTGCCGTCCGTGTCGCGGTGACGGCGTCGTGCCGTCCGTGTCGTGCCGTCCGTGTCGCGCCGTCCGCTAGATCCGCACTTCCACGGTGCGCGCCAGCCGGTCGTGCAGGCCCCGGCCGTCGCGGTCCCAGATCAGCGCCGGGAGGGCGACGCACAGCAGGGCCGAGCGCAGCAGGGCACGCAGGGGACTCGGGCGGCCCGTCCCCAGGTCCAGCACGCGCAGGCGGAAGAGGCGCTTGCCCGGGGTGAAGCCGACCGTACCGACGGTCAGCACGCTCAGCACGAAGAAGATCAGCAGGGCCCAGTTGCCGGTCGCCTGGTCGTAGCCGTCCGTGATCAGGCCGTATGCGATCAGGAGGCACAGGGCCCAGTCGACGGCCAGGGCGCCGATCCGCCGGCCCGGGCGGGCGATCGAGCCCGGTCCCTCCTCGGGCAGACCGAGCTGCTCACCCCGGTATCCGAGATCGGCGCCGGCCTCTTCGATGGCCGCGCGCGGCCCGGAAAGCCACGATCCGATTGCTTGCCTGTTGTCCACCCGTCCACGGTACTGCGGCCGTATATGACCGAAGGACGGAGGGTGGGCGCAGGGGCCGCGGGGCGGCGTACGGCGGGGTGTGGCGGGCCCGGATGAGGCCTAGGCTGGAACCGAGCCGGTTAACTTCTGCGAAACAAATGGGTCACGCCCGAGAAATCACCCGTCCCTAGGGTCGAGGAAGCGTGTGCCACCCGCACTGGCCGCACGAACGATCTACCACCCCGGCGGGACGGTCGGGAGTAGGAGGAGCTGGATGTTCCAGAACGCCGACGACGTCAAGAAGTACATCGCAGACGAGGACGTCAAGTTCGTCGACGTCCGGTTCTGCGACCTGCCGGGCGTCATGCAGCACTTCACGTTGCCCGCCGCGGCGTTCGACCCCGACGACGAGCAGGCCTTCGACGGCTCCTCGATCCGCGGCTTCCAGGCCATCCACGAGTCGGACATGTCGCTGCGCCCCGACCTGTCCACCGCGCGCCTCGACCCGTTCCGCCGGGACAAGACCCTCAACATCAACTTCTTCATCCACGACCCGATCACGGGCGAGCAGTACTCCCGCGACCCGCGGAACGTGGCGAAGAAGGCCGAGGCCTACCTCGCCTCCACGGGCATCGCCGACACGGCGTTCTTCGGCCCGGAGGCGGAGTTCTACGTCTTCGACTCCGTCCGCTTCGCCACCAGCGCGAACGAGTCCTTCTACCACATCGACTCCGAGGCCGGCGCCTGGAACACCGGTGCCCTGGAGGACAACCGCGGTTACAAGGTCCGCTACAAGGGCGGTTACTTCCCGGTCCCGCCGGTCGACCACTTCGCCGACCTGCGCGCCGAGATCTCCCTGGAGCTGGAGCGGTCCGGCCTCCAGGTCGAGCGCCAGCACCACGAGGTGGGCACCGCGGGCCAGGCGGAGATCAACTACAAGTTCAACACGCTGCTCGCCGCGGCCGACGACCTCCAGCTCTTCAAGTACATCGTGAAGAACGTGGCCTGGAAGAACGGCAAGACGGCGACCTTCATGCCGAAGCCGATCTTCGGCGACAACGGCTCGGGCATGCACGTCCACCAGTCGCTGTGGTCGGGCGGCGACCCGCTCTTCTACGACGAGCAGGGCTACGCCGGCCTGTCGGACATGGCCCGCTACTACATCGGCGGCATCCTCAAGCACGCCCCGTCGCTGCTGGCCTTCACCAACCCGACGGTGAACTCCTACCACCGCCTGGTGCCGGGCTTCGAGGCGCCGGTGAACCTGGTGTACTCGCAGCGCAACCGCTCGGCCGCGATGCGTATCCCGATCACGGGCTCGAACCCGAAGGCCAAGCGCGTCGAGTTCCGCGCGCCGGACGCCTCCGGAAACCCGTACCTGGCCTTCTCGGCCCTGCTGCTGGCGGGCCTGGACGGCATCAAGAACAAGATCGAGCCGGCCGAGCCGATCGACAAGGACCTCTACGAGCTGGCTCCCGAGGAGCACGCGAACGTGGCGCAGGTCCCGACCTCCCTCGGCGCGGTCCTCGACCGCCTGGAGGCCGACCACGAGTTCCTCCTCCAGGGCGACGTCTTCACGCCGGACCTGATCGAGACGTGGATCGACTTCAAGCGCGCGAACGAGATCGCGCCGCTGCAGCTACGTCCGCACCCGCACGAGTTCGAGATGTACTTCGACGTGTGACCGACGCCCGGGTCCGGCCCGGGTCGTCCGACGCCCCCGTCTCCTGCTCGCCAGGGACGGGGGCGTCGTCGTTGGCCGAAAAGCTTTCCAGAGGGAACCCGGCCCGGGATCATGTTTACTGACACGGTTGTTCGAGTCAGGGGACGGGGAGAGGGACCGGACATGTCCGATCGGGACGAAGAGGAACGCGAGTTCGACATCAAGTGGGCGGACGGTGCCGAGCACAAGGAACCCTCCGCACGCGCCCGTATGCTCGCGGCGCGCTGGAAGGAGAACCCGCCCGGACCGGTCCCCTTCCGCGCCGACCCCGAGCACGTGGGGTCCGGACGCCGGTCGTCGTGGGTGTCCACCGCCGTGGTGCTGGGCTGCGTGGCCGCGCTGATCGTCCTGCTCGGGTACGCCAACTTCCGGGCGTCCTACTAGGCCGCACAGCGGGCCGCGGCCCGGCGTTGTCAGTGGTGCCGGACAGGATGGCCGTACCGAGGACGCGACAGGCGGGTGGAGGCCGGTATGGGTGAGGGACCGCGGCACATCGGGACGGCGGAGCGGCGGGACCGGCTCGCGCTGCGGCAGCGGCTTGCGGGACCGTCCCGGGCGGAGAGCCCGGAGGAGGTCGCCGGTTCGCTGGTCGCGCTGCACGGCACGGACCCCGCGACGGTGTACCTGGCGGTCGGCGCACGGCTGGCGGACGCGGCGAAGACCGTGGGTGATACGGAGCGGGCGCTGTACGAGGACGGGACACTGGTCCGGATGCACGGCATGCGGCACACCGTGTTCGTGTTCCCGACGGAGCTGACGGCGGTCGTGCACGCCTCGACCGGTCGCACCGTCGCCGCCCGCGAGCGGGCCACGTTGCTCAGGAACATGGCGGAGGCCGGGGCGCCGGACGCGGCCTGGCTGACGGAGGTCGAGGAGTCGGCGCTGGCCGCGCTGGCCCGGCGCGGCCAGGCCACGGCGGCCGAGCTGGCCCGGGACGAGCCGCGCCTGAAGGAGCAGTTCGTCTACGCGGCCGGGAAGAGCTACGAGGGCGTGCACACCGTCTCCACCCGGCTGCTCAAGGTGCTGGGCGTGGAGGGCAAGGTCGTCCGGGGCCGGCCGCTGGGCTCGTGGACGTCCGGCCAGTTCCGCTGGGCGCCGGCGCCCGAGCATCCCGCGCTGGACCCGGCCGAGGCGCAGGCGGAGCTGCTGCGGCGGTGGCTGGCGGCGTGCGGGCCGGCCACCGAGGAAGACCTGAAGTGGTGGACGGGGTGGCGCGTGACGGAGGTGCGCCGGGCGCTGGCCGCGATCGGCGCGGAGACGGTGTCACTGGACGAGGGCACCGGGTACGTCGTCGCGGGTGACGCCGGTCCGGTCGCCGGACCTCCCGAACCGTGGGCGGCGCTGCTGCCCGCGCTGGACCCGACCGCGATGGGCCGGCGGCAGCGGGACTGGTACCTCGCGCCCGAGCTGCGGCCGATGCTGTTCGACCGCAGCGGCAACGTGGGGCCGACGGTGTGGTGGAACGGCCGCGTGATCGGCGGCTGGGCCCAGCGGGCCGACGGCGAGATCGTCTGGCGGGTGCCGGCCGGCGAGGGGATCGGCCGCGACGCGGAGAGTGCGATCGCGGCGGAGGCGGAGCGGCTGGCGTCCTGGGTGGGGACGACACGGGTCACTCCGCGGTTCCGGACTCCCCTGGAGCGGGAGCTGTCGGCATAGGCACGCTCACGCGGCGCCGGACGGCTCCTCGACGCCGGGCCGGGAATCCCGGCCCGCCGGGTGGCCACCTTCTCGCTCCCCTCTGGTGAGACCGGGGACGAGGCCGACGGGGCCAACGAGGCCGTGCAGGCGGAGCCGGGTTTCCCTCCGGGGGCGGCAGCCCCCGAAGACCGCGACAGCGACGCCGGGCGCCCGCAACGAGCGGCACCCGGCGCCACCGCTCACCGCGAGTACCGCATCAGCGCCCGCACCATGTGGCACGTCGTGTCCGACGGCGGGTGGACGCCGATCGTCTCGGCGGCGCTGCGTATCCTCTCGTTGCGCGCCTGGTTCGGCAGGTACACGCCGGAGTCGAGCAGGGCGATGGCGAGCCGCATCGCCTTGAGCCGGCGGTTGTGCGTGACGTACCACTCACGGGGTCGGCCCGCCGGCAGCGGACGCTTCTCCACGGGTTCGTACGGCAGGTCGAGCAGGACGGGCCGCTTGGCGGTGGACTGGGTGGGCAACGGCTTCGGCTTCAGTGCGGCAGCGGGCACGGGCATCCTCCTGTCGCGGTCAGGGCGCCGTCCGGACCTCCCGGCGACACCCTCGAACACTGCTTCTATTTTACCGCCCACCACTGACAAAAGCCCCTGGCCACAAGGGCTTTCGGGGTCCCTGTGACGCACGGGGTGAACGAGTTTTCGCACCCCCCGGGCTACCGTGTGCGGCATGGAGATCTGGATCAACCCGGCCTGTTCCAAGTGCCGCAGCGCGATCAGCCTGCTCGACGCCGAGGGCGCCGACTACACCGTCCGCCGCTACCTGGAGGACGTACCGAGCGAGGACGAGATCCGCGAGGTGCTCACCCGCCTCGGCCTGGAGCCGTGGGACATCACCCGCACCCAGGAGGCCGCCGCGAAGGAACTGGGCCTGAAGGACTGGCCCCGTGACGAGGCGTCACGCGACCGCTGGGTCCGGGCGCTGGCCGAGCACCCGAAGCTGATCCAGCGTCCGATCATCACGGCGGACGACGGAACGGCCGTCGTGGGCCGCACCGACGAGGCGGTCCGGGATGTTCTGTCCCGTTAGCCGATGACTTGTCGGGCGCCGGGACTCAACACCGTCCGCGCTGTTACCCTGCGCCGCCATGACCCACGATGATCAAGGAATGCAGCACGGGCAGCACGGGCAGCACGGCGCGCACGACCGGGCCGCGCAGTACGGGCAGCAGCCGCAGTACGGGCAGTACGGGCAGGAGCCGCAGTACGGGCAGTACGGGCAGCAGCCTCCCTACGGCCCAATCGGCCCGTACGGCCCCGCGGCGGCCACGGCCGCCCGGGAGGCCGAACAGCAACGCATACGCAGACGCCGCCGCACCCGGGTCGCGGTGGTCACGGGAACGGGTGGTGTCCTCGCCGCGGCCATCGTCGCCGGCACCCTGATGTACACGGGTGGCGATGACGGTGACGACCGGGCCGCGCCGTCGTCCGCCACGGCGTCCGCCACGGCCGCCGCCGTCCCCTCCGTCTCCGCCGCCCCGCCCTCCGACGCGCCCTCCGCCCTGCCCTCACTGCTCGCACGCCCGGTGGTGCGTCCGGAGCAGGCCTTCCCGGAGACGAGCGTGCGCCTGTCCGACGGCTCCCGGTACAAGCGCGTCGACCTGGCCACCACCACCGAGTGCGCGCAGGGCATGTCCCCGGAGCTCGCCGCCCTGGTCGACCAGGGCGAGGGCTGCCTGCGGCTCACCGCGGCCCTCTTCACGGACGCCGAGCGGCGCTCGCAGGTGAGCGTGACCGTGGCGAGCTTCGTGCGCGCGGAGGACGCCGGGACGGTGTTCGCGATGGCTTCCATGGACCCGGTGACGTACCAGACGGTCTCGCTCGACCCGCCGCCCGAGGCAGGGCTGCCGACGGTGCCGCCCGGGTCGGCCGGCGTCTTCCGGCGGCTGATGACCGTGCGGTCGGTGGTGTTCTCGAACGGCCAGTGGGGCGACGGGGCGGAAACCGGGGAGGAGGCGCTCACCCGGCAGACGGAGGGCCTGCTCCAGTACGCCAACGACAACGTGGTGGCGTACGAGGAGGGCGGGGTGTGACACGGGTTACCCGCGCGTGCCGGCACGACCGCTGAGCAACTTCGTTCGGTATCCCGTACATAACGGCGTACGCTTCCCCACCTCTTCAGGAGACGCGCATGTCGCGCAGGAAAACTCTCGGTACGAAGAAGAAGGTCGCGCTGCTGGTCGGCGCGGCGGCGGTGGCCGGCGGCGGGGCGTTCGTGACGGCGAACGCCTCGAACGCCGCGCAGACCACCCAGAACGCGCGGACGACGTCCGCCCAGGACTCCTCCGTCTGCCAGGGCCTGGCCACGGCGCTCGGCAACAACCAGCGGTTCATCGACGGCCAGCGGGCCGCTCCCGACGCGCAGTCGGAGGCCAGGATCGCCAACCGCGAGGCTGTCATCGCGGAGATCGAGCGCAAGCAGGAGGCGTCCGGGTGCGCGGTCGGGGAGTCGGCTCAGGACTCCCAGGCCACCCAGCCGCCGCAGGGCGGCCCGCAAGCCGGGCAGGACACCGGGCAGGACACCGGGCAGGAGGCGGGCCGGGAAGCCGGGGAGCAGGCCGGAGGCGCCGGCCAGGCAGGCGAGGAGGTCTGCGACGGCTCCACCGTCACCCTCTCCGGCGAGGGCGGCGCACCCGCCGCCTCCAGCAACCAGTTCCCGGTCGGCACCAAGCTGAAGGTGACCAACCTGGACAACGACAAGTCCACGACGGTTGAGGTCGATTCCGTCTCCGGTAGCTGCGTACTGCTCAACAACGCGGCGTTCGAGCAGGTCCGCGAGCAGGGCAAGTTCCTCGTCCGGCGGGCACTCGTCGAGAGGGTGGGGTGAGTCTCGGCCACCCGGCGGAGCGGGGAAGTCACGGAGGCGGCGGCCGCGGACGGGCGGGAGCCGTGGGAGACGCGCCACACCGACCCCAGGTAACACGGGGTTCACAAACGGGCAACGGACGGGAAATCGCCTGTTGGCACGCTGCACGGCAGTAGTCGCGGCGCCCAGTGCCGCAGCGCCGCAGCACCCGCAGTGCGCCCGGACCCACCCCGAAGGATGTGTCACCGTGACCTTCAAGGCCGAGTACATCTGGATCGACGGCACCGAGCCGACGGCCAAGCTCCGTTCCAAGACGAAGATCATCACGGACGCCCCCGCCGGCCTGGACACCCTGCCGATCTGGGGCTTCGACGGTTCCTCCACCAACCAGGCCGAGGGCAGCTCCTCGGACTGCGTGCTCAAGCCGGTCTTCTCCTGCCCCGACCCGATCCGCGGCGGCGACGACATCCTGGTGCTGTGCGAGGTCCTCGACACGGACATGACCCCGCACCCGAGCAACACCCGCGCCGCGCTGGCCGAGCTCTCCGAGCGCTTCGCCGCGCAGGAGCCGATCTTCGGCATCGAGCAGGAGTACACGTTCTTCAAGGGCGCCCGCCCGCTCGGCTTCCCCGAGGGCGGCTTCCCGGCCGCGCAGGGCGGCTACTACTGCGGTGTCGGCTCGGACGAGATCTTCGGCCGTGACGTCGTCGAGGCGCACCTGGAGAACTGCCTGAAGGCCGGCCTCGGCATCTCCGGCATCAACGCCGAGGTCATGCCGGGCCAGTGGGAGTTCCAGGTCGGCCCGCTGTCGCCGCTGGAGGTCTCCGACCAGCTCTGGGTGGCCCGTTGGCTGCTCTACCGCACGGCCGAGGACTTCGAGGTCTCCGCCACCCTGGACCCCAAGCCGGTCAAGGGCGACTGGAACGGCGCCGGTGCGCACACCAACTTCTCCACCAAGGCGATGCGCGAGGGCTACGAGGCGATCATCACCGCGGCCGAGTCGCTCGGCGAGGGCTCCAAGCCGCTCGACCACGTCAAGAACTACGGTGCCGGCATCGACGACCGACTGACCGGCCTGCACGAGACGGCCCCGTGGAACGAGTACTCCTACGGCGTCTCCGACCGCGGTGCCTCGGTCCGCATCCCGTGGCAGGTCGAGAAGGACGGCAAGGGCTACATCGAGGACCGCCGTCCGAACGCCAACGTCGACCCGTACGTGGTGACCCGCCTGCTGGTGGACACCTGCTGCACGGCGCTGGAGAAGGCCGGCCAGGTCTGATCCGGCCCGGCTCCGGCGAAGGGGCGTCCACCACGTCGGTGGGCGCCCCTTCGCGCCGCCGTCACGACCCGCGCCGCCGTCAGGCCCGCCACCACCGTCAGGCCCGCCACCGTCAGGCCCGCCACCGTCATGACTCGCCGCCGTCATGACTCGCCGCCGTCATGACTCGCCACCGTCGTGACCCGCCGCCGTCGTGACCCGCCGCCGTCGTGATCGCGTTGTCAGTGGCGCGTGCCATCGTGGAGGGCATGGAGATCGACGGGGACCTCGCCATCAGGGTCGAGACGGAGAACTGGCAGACGCACACCGGGATCCGGGCGGCCGCGCTGCGCGAGCTGGTGACACGGATCGGCGGCACCGGCGACCGTTACCTGGTCGTCCAGCGGATACCGGACATCCCCGACGTGTTCGCGCAGGTGTGGCACGAGGAGGGCGGGGACTACCGGCTGGAGCACCGGGCCGCCGAGGAAGCGTTCTTCGGCACGGCCCTCGGCGATCCCGGCCGCGTGGCGGACCTCCTGACCGGCTGGGCACGCCAGGAGACCGGCTGGGACACCGGCGTCGACTGGGAGCCGATCGACCTCGGTCCGCAGCAGGAGGTGCCGGAACTGCCCGAGGAGGTCCGGGAGAAGGTCGAGCGGCGGGTGCGGGAGCGGCTGCGCTGCGGCTACGACGGCCGCGGGTCCCTGGCCGAGATCGCCGAGGACTTCCTGACCGGCGGTGACCACGGGGAGCGGCCGGTGTCCAAGGCCCAGGCAAGGCGGCTGGTGGACCGGCTGTGGCTGGAACGGCTCGCGGAGCAGGAGTGCTGGGACGACGGCGCCACCGACCCCGACCGGGTCACCCGGGTCTTCGGGACGCTGGACGCGGCCGGGATCACCGCCCGGGAGGACTTCGCGTGCTGCCGCGGCTGCGGCATGGCGGAGATAGGCGCGGAGCGCGCGGGCGCGCGGGGCTTCGTCTTCTTCCACCGGCAGAGCACGGAGAGTGCGGCCGAGGGGTACGGACTCACCTTGCACTACGGCGGTTTCGACGGTTCCGAGGACACCACCACGGCGGTCGGACACGAGGTCGTGGCGGCGTTCACGGCGGCCGGGCTGGCCACGCGATGGGACGGCGATCCGGGCCGGGCCATCACCGTCACGCCGCTGAACTGGCGCAAACGGCTGGTGGGCTGACCGGTTCGGTGTCGGCTCCACGCCGGAGCGACGCCCACGCAGCAGGAGGCCCCGGTAAGCGCCGCCCACGAGGCGCTTGGCCTTAGCTGTCGGCAGACGGGTGTTCCCTCCGTCCGGCGCGCCGGGCACAGTGATCCGCATGAGGCTACTGGTGCTGGGCGGTACGGAGTTCGTGGGGCGGGCCGTGGTGGAGGCGGCGCTCGGGCGCGGCTGGGAGGTGACCGTCTTCCACCGCGGGCGGCACGCCCCGCCGGACGGGGTGCGGTCGCTGCACGGCGACCGCACCGAACCCGACGGGCTGACCGCCCTGTCCGACGGCACGTGGGACGCCGTCGTCGACACCTGGTCGGCGGCGCCCCGCGCGGTGCGGGACGCGGCGCGGCTGCTGCGGGGCCGCGCCGGCCGGTACGTGTACGTGTCGAGCTGCTCGGTGTACGCCTGGGCCCCGCCCGCCGGGTACGCCGAGGACGCGCCGCTCGTCGAGGGCGCCTCGGCGGACGCCGGGCCGAGCGACTACGCCCGGGACAAGCGGGGCGCCGAGCTGGCCGTCCGGGACGCCTTCGGCCCGGACCGTTCGGTGCTCGTCAGGGCCGGGCTGATCCTCGGCCCGTACGAGAACATCGGGCGGCTGCCGTGGTGGCTGAACCGCGTCGCACGCGGCGGCCCGGTGCTCGCGCCGGGCCCGCGGGACCTCCCCCTCCAGTACGTCGACGTCCGCGACCTCGCCGCCTGGGTCCTGGGCGCGGTGGAGCAGGAGCTGAGCGGACCGTACAACCTGGTCTCCCCGCCCGGGCACACCACCATGGGCGCCCTGCTCGACGCCTGCGCGGCGGCCACGGGCGGCGCCGCCGAGCTGCGCTGGACCGCCCCGGAAGCCGTTCTCGCCGCCGGCCTCGAACCGTGGGGGCAGTTGCCCGTGTGGACACCGCCCGGCAGCGACCTGCACGACGCCCTGCAGAGCGCGGACGTGTCCCGGGCGCTGGCGACGGGCCTGAGCTGCCGCCCGGTCGGCGACACCGTCACCGACACCTGGGCCTGGCTGCGGGACATCGGCGGCACGGCGCCGCAGCGCCCGGACCGGCCGCCGGTCGGCCTGGACCCGGAGACGGAGGCGAAGGTGCTCGCGGGCGGCGGGAGCGGACCCGGCGGTGGTGTACCTGGCACCACCCCCTGACCGGGGGCCGGGCCCAGTGCCCCGCGCCGTCGGCTCCGCGAGACTTGCGGCATGAACCTCGAGACGAAGAGCGACGGCCGGCGCACCGGCCGGAGGACCCGGACGCGGGGTGTGGCACTGTCCGCCGGGCGCGGACTCGCACTCGCGCTGATCGCCCTGCCCGGCGCGGTGCTGTGCTTCTGCCTGACCCTCGTGTCCGTCGCCCTCGTCCCGGTCGGGATCGGCATCGTCACCACACCCTGGGTCCTGACCGGCGTGCGGGCGTTCGCGGACCGGCGGCGGCTGCTCGCCGCCGAGTGGGGCGGCGTGCGGATCCAGCGGGCGTACCGGCCGCTGCCCGAGGACGCCAATCCGTGGGGGCGTACCTTCGGGATGCTGCGCGACCCGGCGACCTGGCGGGACTTCCTGTGGCTGCCGGCCGACATGACGGCCGGCTTCGTCACCGCGCTGCTGGCCTTCGCGCTGCCGCTCTACCCGCTGGAGGGCTTCGCGATCGCGGCCGGGCTGTGGCGGGTCCTGCCCGACGGGTACTGGTACGGCTTCGTCCGGGTCACCGACCAGAGCTCCGCCTTCTACGCCGCGGGCCTCGGCGCCGTGCTCCTCGTCGTCGCCCTCTGGCTCGCCCCGCGCCTGCTGCGGGCGCACTTCCGGCTCACCGCCGCCCTTCTCGGCTCCGGGCAGGGCGAACTGGCCGAACGGGTGCGCGTGCTGACCGAGACCCGCCGCGACGCCGTCGACACCTCCGCCGCCGAACTGCGCCGCATCGAGCGGGACCTGCACGACGGGGCGCAGGCCCGGCTGGTCGCCATGGGCATGGACCTCGGGACGATCGAGGCACTGCTGGAGAAGGACCCGGCGAAGGCCCGGGAACTGCTCGCGCAGGCCCGCCGGTCCTCCGCCGACGCCCTGACCGAGCTGCGCGAGCTGGTGCGCGGCATCCACCCGCCGGTGCTCGCCGAACGCGGCCTCGGGGACGCCGTACGCGCCCTGGTGCTGCGGCTGCCCGTCGCCGCCGAGGTCGACGTGGAACTGCCCGGCCGCGCCGAGGCACCCGTGGAGTCCGCCGCGTACTTCGCGGTCAGCGAGATCCTCACCAACACCGTGAAGCACTCCGGCGCCGACCGGGTCTGGATCGACATGCACCACGACCAGGGGCGGCTGCGCGTCGCCGTCACCGATAACGGCCGGGGCGGCGCGGTGACCGGAGCGGGGTCGGGGCTGGCCGGGGTGGAGCGCCGGCTGGGTACATTCGACGGCGTCCTGGCCGTCAGCTCGCCCGTCGGCGGCCCCACCATGGTCACCATGGAGATCCCTTGCGCGTTGTCCTAGCCGAAGACCTGTTCCTGCTGCGCGACGGGCTGGTCCGGCTGCTGGAGGCCCACGACTTCGAGATCGCCGCGGCCGTCGAGACCGGTCCCGAGCTGTCCCGGGCGCTGGCCGAACTCGAGCCGGACGTCGCCGTCGTCGACGTACGCCTGCCGCCCACGCTGACCGACGAGGGCCTGCAGTGCGCACTCGAGGCCCGCCGCAGGCGGCCGGGAATGCCGGTTCTGGTGCTCTCCCAGCACGTGGAGCAGTTGTACGCCCGGGAGCTGCTCGCCGACGGCAGCGGCGGGGTCGGGTACCTGCTCAAGGACCGGGTGTTCGACGCGGAGCAGTTCGTGGACGCGGTACGGCGGGTGGCGGCGGGCGGTACGGCGATGGACCCGCAGGTCATCCAGCAGCTCCTGAGCCGGCGTGCGGCGGAGGACCGGCCGCTGGAGCGGCTGACGCCCCGCGAGCTGGAGGTGCTGGAGCTGATGGCGCAGGGGCGGACCAACGCGGCGATCGCCGGCCGGCTCGTCGTCACGGAGCGGGCGATCGCGAAGCACACCGCGAACATCTTCGCGAAGTTGAGCCTCGAGGTTTCGGACGACGACAACCGCCGTGTGCTGGCGGTTCTGGCGTATCTGGACCGCGGCCGCTGACCTCGCCGGCCTCACAGGACCCATCAATTCCGCAGACGACTGAACACCCCCGGGACGGCCTCCGTATGGAAGGGAGCCGCTTCACTCCTGTCGGGCGCCCTCGATGCCCCGCAAGGAAGTCAGAGGAGTTCCATGGGACGCAACACAAGAAAACGCCGTACGCCGCTGGCCACCAAGGTCGTTGCCGGGGCGGCGGCCCTGGCGGTCGGCGGGGGCGGGCTGGTCTGGGCCAACTTCTACGCCTCGGCGCACGAGGAGAATCCGGGGCACAACCGGACGAGGTCCGCCGCCGCGCAGGTGGCGACGATCGACTGTCCGGACGTCGGCCAGCAGCTCTCCGACGTGCCGGACCGGGCGCGCGGGGAGGTCGACGGCGAACTGGCCACGATGGACAGCCAGATCACCGAAGCTTACAAGCGCCTCGCCACCACGCGACGGGCGCAGGCGGGTGACGCGCAGTTCGTCCAGAACGCCATTCTCGGCCCGCTCAAGGACCGCCGAAAGGCGATCATCGACCGGATCCAGCTAGAGATCAACCGGGCCGGCGGCCAGGCCGACGACAACCTGGACGAGCTGGCCGGGTGCCAGGGGCAGCCCGCGCAACAGCCGCAGAACGGCGACGGCCAGGACAACGGCGACGGCCAGAACGGCGACGGCCAGAACGGTGACGGTCAAGGCGGTGACGGCCAGGGCCAGGACGACGGCCAGAACCAGGGCGACAACGGGAACGGAGCGGCGGGCCCCTTCGCCGAGGACTTCGTCGACATCAACGACGTCCAGCCGGGCTCGCGGGACCTGGAGAACGGCCTGGCCGCCAACGGAGAGGGCGGGTCCACGGGCTCGTTCACCGCGAACTGCGGTGTCAACGAGAACAACCTGTTCAACAGCGACAACCTGATCGTGGCCCCGGGCGTCGACAACGGCGCGCACCACACGCACGACTACGTCGGCAACCAGGACAACGACGCCTTCTCCAGTGACGAGGACCTGGCGGCCGCCGACACGTCGTGCCAGAACCAGGGTGACAAGTCCACGTACTACTGGCCGGTGCTGCGTCTCCAGGACGGCACCCAGGAGTTCGACGCGGGGGATCTGGGCGGTGGCGCCGAAGGCAACGTCGGCAAGATTCTCAAAGCCAGCGAGGCCGAGATCAAGTTCGTGGGCAACCAGCGGAGCGACGTCGTCGCCATGCCGAAGTTCCTGCGCATCATCACCGGTGACGCCAAGGCGTTCACCAATGGGGTCGCGAACGCCAACAGCTCGTTCAGTTGTACCGGCTTCGAGGACAGGCAGGTGACGGACAAGTACGTGCTCTGCCCGGAGGGCAGCCAGGTCGTGCGCACCTCCAACTTCCAGAGCTGCTGGGACGGCCAGAACATCGACAGCGCCAACCACCGTGACCACGTGGCCTTCGTCCAGCAGGACGGTAGCTGCCCGAACGGCTTCCAGGCCATTCCGCAGCTCCAGGTCCGCCTGGTGTACGACGTGCCCGCACCGACCATCGAGAACGGACAGGTGCAGAACCCGTACGCGGTGGACGGCTTCCCGGAGCAGTTGCACAAGCCGATCACCGATCACAACGACTTCATCAACGTCATGGACGAGGACCTGATGAACGAGGTGGTCGACTGCATCAACAGCGGCGAGGACTGCCAGTAGTCCTCGCGGGGGCCGCATGAGGGGGCCGGTGGCGGCATTCGCCACCGGCCCCCTTCGCGTCCCCCTACGGGTCAGCCGCCGTGCCCGCCATGCCCGCCGTCTCCCTCCTCGTGGCTGCCGCCACCGTGCTGCGTGCCCTGCTCCAGGGTGCCGCCCAGCCGCCCGCGCAGGTCCGCCACGACGTCCTCGTGGCCGACGGCGACCCACTTGCGGCCGACGAGGTAGTAACCGCCGTAGTCCTTGGCCGTGTTGATCCACTCGCGCTGGCCCCGGTCGGTGGAGAAGGTGGCGAGGACGTACTTCTCGTCGCCCTCCTCGCAGATGGCCTGGCGGATGGTGTCCTCGTCGGTCTGCATGTTCGGGGCGCACTTCACCTCGGCGGCCAGGTGCTCCAGGCTGCCGGTGGCCGTCTCGGGCACGGCGGACCCGCCGTCCCCGTCGGATCCGCAGCCCGTCAGTGCCAGGAGCGCCGCCGCTCCGGCCAGCGCGAGCATCGGTCGGGTCAGCCTCATGTGTTCCTCCGGTCCGTTCCGGCGACATGCCGCACGGAGCCCCGGCGAGGGCTCTCGCCATCGATACGGCCACGGGGCGCGAACCACTCAGAATCCTGGTGCCGTTGCCGGCCCGCCCGTGCGAGAGTGACGCCGTGGACCAGGACTGGGAAGACCGTGTGACCGCCGCGTGGGCGACGTTCGACGACCTCGCCGAAGGAGACGCGGCCGCCTTCCGGGCGGTGATCGGCGCCCTCGCCGACGAGTTGCCCCCGGACAGTCCCCTCGGCCTGTTCGAGCGGGCCTGCGCCTGGGACTCCACGAGCCACTCCGACCGCGCGGTGCCGCTGTACCGCGAGGCGCTGGCGCGCGGCCTGGGCGGGGTCAGCCGCTACAAGGGCCGCCGGGCGAGGATCCAGCTCTCCAGTTCCCTGCGGAACACCGGACACCCACAGGAGGGCGTCGAGCTCCTGACTCCCGAACTGTCGGCGCCGTCCGACGAGTTGGACGACGCCGTCCGGGCCACGCTCGCCCTGTGCCTGTCGAGCACGGGCCGGGACCGTGAGGGCCTGTCGCTGGTGCTCGGCGCGCTCGCGCCCCATCTGCCGCGCTACCAGCGCTCGATGGCCGCCTACGCACGGCTGCTGGTGGAGCCCGGGGACTGACCCGGGCACGGTGACCAACCACCGATTCGCTCGTTCTGCTGAACGTGCAGTCACAGGATGTCGCCCCGCGCCCCGCACCGTCCTCCGCCTCCCCGGCCGGCCCGGTCGTCGACGTCGAGCAGGCCGAGGCCGCGCTCGTCGAGCACTACCCGCGCCTGGTCCGGCTCGCCTATCTGGTGCTGCCGCCGCGCCTCGGCCGGGGCCGCCGGGTGCTGACCGCGCACGCCCTCACCCAGCGCGCACTGCCCCGGAACCGGACGACGACCCCCGTGATCCCGGCCCAGCCGACCGGCCGCGAGGTGGACCCCGGCTACGCCCTGGTCCGCCTCCGGGTCGTCCGTGCGGCACTGGAGGCGGGCCTTCCGCTGAGGCGGCGGGCATGGCCCAAGCGTTCCCAGTTGCCGCCGCTGCTGCCCCAGGTGCGCGGACTCAAGCTCTTCCCGCGCTCCGGCGGCGCCGACGAGCTCGCCCTCGACCAGCGGCTGTCCGCCCTCTCCTCACCGGCCCGGGCGGCGTACGTGCTGCGGGGCCTGGAGAAGCTCCCCGACGACGGCGTCCGGCAGTTGCTCGGGGCCGCCGGGGTCGCCGACGCGCAGGCCGCGCTGCGGGAGGCCGACGAGGTGCCCGGCCAGTACGCGCTGCTCGGCTCCCCGGAGTTCGACCCCTGCTCGCTCCAGGCCCGGCCGACCGATCTGATGCGCCGCCGGCAGCACACGAAGGCCGCGCTGGTCGCCGGGGCGGCCCTGGTGGTGTGCGGGGCGCTGCTGGTACTGCCCGGCGACGGCTGGGGGCCGGACGGCGCCGCGGCCCCGCCGTACTCCCGAAACCCCGCGGCCCAGGCCGCCCTCGACCCGGCCGAGCTGACGAAGGTGGCCCCGGCCGCCTGGAAGACCTCCGCGCGCACCGACTTCTCGGTGTGGCCGGCCCGCGGGGACCTCACCGGTGACGAGGAACTGCTGCGCCGCGCCCTCGCCGTCTGGGCCCGGCCCGGGGAGAGCGTGGGGGTCTCGGCGACGCCGGGCACGCCGACCGGCGGTCCGTCCGGCCCGCCCCAGCTCCTGTACGCCGGGAACGTCGACAACGCCCGCGTGGTGATCCTGCACGACGGTCTGCGCATCGCCAGGTACGCCGAGCCGAAGGACGGCACGGCCGGTGCCGCCCTGGACTTCGCGCGCATCGACGGTGCCGGACGGGCGGAGGCGACCGCCGTCGTCCTGGGCCGGGCCGACGGCAACGTCCGCTACCTGACGGCGCCCTGGGTGACGAAGGCGGCCGGGCGGGACCTCACCGACCCGGACGCCGGTGCCCGGGACCTGACACTGACCGACGGTGTGACCTCGCCGGTGGCCAGCCCGGTGCAGCAGCGGTCCGACGGGTGCACGTCCTGGAACGCGCTGGAGCTGACCGACGGCTCGGACACCCGTCTGGTGACCGACCTGGGCGAGCTGGTGCCGGCCCGCCTCACCACCGGGCGTCCCGGCTCGGCGAAGGACGCCGCCGGTGCCGGGGCGCGGGACACCTGGGCGCCGTACGCCTGCTCGCTGGGCGCGGTGCGCGGGCGGGGCGTGCGGTCGGTGAACGCCTGGCGGTTCGCGGCGCAGCCGCTGCCCGACGCGAGCGGCTCGGCCGCCTGGGTGTGCACCCGTGCCGAGACCTGGCGGGGCGCCGGGACCCGGGTGATGGCCCAGTTCCGGACGCCGGGCGGGGCGCAGGGCGCGGTGGCGGCGAAGGCCCAGGACGTACCGGCGTGCGGCGAGCGCGATCCGCACGTGCTGGCCGGGGTGCTGTGGAAGTCGGAGGGCGGGCACTGGTACCTGCTCGCCGCCGGCGACCGCGACACCAAGTCGGTCGAGGCCACGGGCGGCATCAAGGACTCCGCCGACGGGAACCTGCTGACGGCGGGGGCCGAGCAGGGAGCGCAGGCCGAGCTGAAGGGCACCCTGGAGAGCGGCCGGACCATCGGCGGCCTGCGCTAGCCGGGGCATACGGCGCCAACCGGGGCGTGCGGGGGAGGTGCGCGGACCGCGCAACCGCTTCCCGCTGGTCGAGGCCCCCGCCTACGCCTTCGTGGCCGGCGGCATCGGCATCACGCCCGTCCTGCCGATGCTGCGGGCCCTGCCGGAGGGCACCGAGTGGCGGCTGCTGTACGGCGGGCGGACGCGGGCCTCGATGCCGTTCCTGGAGGAGATCGAGAAGCTGGATGCGGACCACGAGCGAAGCGAGACGGGGGTGCCCCCGGCCGAAGGCCCAGGGAGGGTCACCGTCGTCGCCGAGGACGAGGACGGGCGCCCGGGGCTCGACGCCTTCCTGGCGGACCTCCCCGAGGGCACGGCGGTGTACTGCTGCGGCCCGGAGGGCCTGATGGCGGCCGTCGGGGAACGCCTCCCGGCGGGCGTCACCCCGCACCTGGAGCGGTTCGCGCCGCGTACGACGGCCGGTGGCGACGGGGAGTTCGAGGTCGAGCTGCACCGCAGCGGGCGCACGCTCACCGTGGACGGGGACACCTCGGTGCTGGCCGCCGTGCGCGCCGAGCTGCCGAACACTCCGTACTCCTGTGAGCAGGGATGGTGCGGGACCTGCCAACAGAAGGTGCTGGAGGGCGAGATCGATCACCGCGACGAGCTGCTGACCGACTCGGAGCGCGGCGACTCGATGCTGATCTGCGTGTCCCGCGCCCGGGGGAACCGGCTCGTGCTGGACATGTGAACGCCTGTGCCCGGTCCGGCCCGTTCGAAGGCCGGATTCGATCGGTAAGGTGTTCGTATGACTATCGGGGTGCGCCGCAGGATGGGCGTCGAGGAGCGGCGGCAGCAGTTGATCGGCGTCGCGCTCGATCTGTTCAGCCGCCGCTCGCCCGACGAGGTCTCCATCGACGAGATAGCGTCGGCCGCGGGCATCTCGCGCCCGCTGGTCTACCACTACTTCCCCGGCAAACTCAGCTTGTACGAGGCCGCGTTGCAGCGTGCCTCGGACGATCTGGCGGCCCGGTTCGTGGAGCCGAGACAGGGCCCGCTGGGCGCGCGGCTGCTGCGCGTCATGGGCCGCTACTTCGACTTCGTCGACGAGCACGGGCCGGGTTTCTCGGCGCTGATGCGCGGCGGCCCGGCGGTCGGCTCCTCGACCACGAACGCGCTCGTCGACTCCGTACGGCAGGCCGCGTATGTCCAGATCCTTTCGCACCTGGGCGTCACCGATCCGCCCGCGCGCCTGGAACTGGTCGTCCGTTCCTGGATCTCGCTCGCCGAGTCGACGGCGCTGATCTGGCTGGACGGGCGCCGTATCCCGCGCGCCGAGCTGGAGGTCCAGCTCGTGCACGACTTCGCCGCGCTGATGGCGGTGAGCGCCGCCTACGACGAGGAGATGGGCGCCCTGCTGCGCCGTGTCATCGAGGCCGAGCCGGCCGACGGCCACTTCGGGGACCTGGTCGGCCGGCTCGTCGGGCTCGCGGGCTAGCTGCTCAGTTCTCGAACTTGCGGTACGACGGGTCCAGGTCGCGGACCTCGGCGGAGGCGTGCAGGGCGAGGCCGTCGCCCGGTTTCACGTACTGCCGCAGCAGTTCCAGGACGGCCTCGGTGAGACGTGCCCTGGTCTCCTCGGTGCGGCCCGCGAGCAGCCCGAGGGTGACGTGTACCACGGCGTGTCCCTCGGTGTCGGGGCCGACCGTGGTGTCCTCGGTCCGGCGGAACTGCGTCTTGCACGCCGGCGGCTTCGCGGCCGCGATGTCGACGACGGCGGTGTGCAGCGCCCGCGCGAACGCGGGCCGGTCGAAGTCGTCCGCGAGCCGGGCGGAGTAGTCGACGGTGATCTGCGGCATGAGCCCTCCCGTTGCGTGAACAGCAGGGCTCACCCTAACCGCAGTCCTACGGCCGTCAGCCGGCCCGCTCGAACACGGCGACCGTACGGCCCGGCACCGTGAACGTGCCGGTCTTCGCCGTGTACGAGGATTCCTTCACCACCGGGTCCGCGCCCGCCGCCTGCACCGGGTGCAGCCGGTAGCCGGTCCCGGCCGCCGCCTCGATCCGCTGCTCCCGCGGCTTCGGGGTGGCGTTGAAGACGACCACGAGGTCACCGAGGTCCATGGTGATCACGCCGGGTGTCTCGTCCGTCCCGGAGAGCGGGAAGGAGAGCCGGGACTGCACCTGCTCCGCCGTGGCGAGGGAGAAGTCCGGTTCGCTCGTGCGGATCCTCAGCAGGTCCCGGTACGCCGCCGAGGCGCCCGTGATCTGCGGGCAGCCGACCTCGACCGTGCCCAGCAGGGGCTCGGCGTACGGCCACTTGTCCCGGTTGTCGGCGGCCGGGGGCAGGCCGCGGCCGAAGCCGTTGCCGTCGGCACAGTTCCAGTGGATGGCGTTGAACCAGTCGCCGCTGTCGTACGAGTTGCGGTCCAGCGACTTGGAGCGCAGCAGGTCGGTTCCGGCCTGGGAGAGCGCCGGGCCCTGGGAGAGGCCCGCGGTCGCCATCGCGAGTACCTGCATGCGGGCCCGGTCGTCGGCGCTCACGGTCGCCGGCAGTTTGAAGGCGAGCGCGTCGAAGAGCGACTCGTTGTCGTGTGCGTCGGCGTAGGCGAGGGCGTCGCCCGGGGCCTCGGCGTATCCGGCGGGGGCGCCGTTGTAGTCGACCTCGGAGCCCTTGACCTCCTTTCCGTCGGTGTCCGTGAAGGTGTAGTCGGCGAGGTTGCCGGAGAGGCCGACCTTGATCAGGTCCTGGTAGTGCAGCAGGCGGGCCTTCTGCTCCGCCGGGGTGCCGTTGGCCTCGGAGGAGTTGGGCTCGGTGAACAGGCCCGAGGCGAAGCCCTGGACGCCGGGGTCCTCGTCGAAGGGGCCGCCGCCGCGCACGGCGTCGCGGGCGCGGTCGGAGAAGGTCGCGACGCCGGTGCCGGCCATGTTCTTCTGGGTGGCCTGCGTGAAGCGGGCGTCGTCGGCGACCTCGCCGAAGTTCCAGCCCTCGCCGTACAGGATGATCTTCTTGCCGTCGACGCCGTCCTTCTCGAGGGTGAGCGCGTCGAGGGCCTCGCGGGCGGCGAGGATGTTGGCCTTCGGGTGGTGGCCCATGAGGTCGAAGCGGAAGCCGTCGACCTTGTACTCCCTGGCCCAGGTGACGACCGAGTCGACGACCAGCTTGCCCATCATCGCGTTCTCGGTGGCGGTGTTCGCGCAGCAGGTGCTGTTCGCCACCGAGCCGTCGGCCAGGAGCCGCTGGTAGTAGCCGGGCACGATCCGGTCGAGGACGCTGGTCTTCGCCTGGCCGCTCGCCGCGGTGTGGTTGTAGACGACGTCCATGACGACCCGCAGGCCGTCCTCGTTCAGTGCCTTGACCATCTCGCGGAACTCGACCGTGCGGGCGGTGCCGTCCGGGTCGGTGGCGTAGGAGCCCTCGGGGACCGTGTAGTGGTAGGGGTCGTAGCCCCAGTTGTAGGCGTCCTTCGCGGCGGCCTTCGCCACGCACTCCTGCTGCTTGTCGGAGTCGGCCGGGAGCGCGGCGAGGTCGCAGTCGACGGTGGCCTGGTCGGACTTCCTCTCGGGGATGGTGGCGATGTCGAAGGCCGGGAGGAGGTGCACGTACGACGTGCCCGCCTCGGCCAGTTCGCGCAGGTGCTCGGAGCCGTCGCTGTCCTCGTCGGTGAAGGCGAGGTAGGTGCCGCGGTGGTCCGCGTCCGCCGTCCGGTCCGCGACGGAGAAGTCGCGGATGTGCAGCTCCTGGATCTGGGCGTCCCTGAGCGGTACCGCCTCGGGCTTGTCGTAGCCGTGCCAGCCGCGCGGGGTCAGGGAACGGTCGTCCAGGTCGACGACGAGGCTGCGCTCGGAGTCGGTGGTCAGGGCGAGCGAGTAGGGGTCGGTGACCTTGTTGGTGACGACCTCGCCGGCGCTCGGGGCCCACACCGTGACGGCGTAGCGGTAGGCCTTGCCCTTCCAGGACTTCGGGCCGGTGGCGGACCAGACGCCGGTGTCGTCGTCGCGCCGCATGCGGACGGTGCGGTCGCCGATCTCCAGCTTCACGCTCTGCGCGGTCGGCGCCCACACGGACAGCGTGGGCCGGCCGTGGCGGAAGACCGGCCCGAGGTCGGTTTTCGTGGCGTCGGCCGCGTAGAGGTCGTCCAGGGCGCCGGCGGTCTGCACGCCCGTCGCCGCGAGCAACGCGCCGTTGGCCGCGCGCTGGGAGGCGACGACCTGGCCGCGCAGGGCCTCGCGCACCCGGTCGCGGTCGCGCGGGTCGACGGACCAGGCGGTGTACTCCTTCAGGTGCGGGTACGCCGCCTTCTGGGCGTCGGTGAGGGCGGTCTCGGTGAGGCGGAGCCAGGTGGTCTCGTCGCCGACGGTCAGGGTGCCGTCCTCGGCCTTGACCGAGCCGGTGCGGGAGGCGAGCAGTTGGGTGGAGGCGGCGCCCCCGGAGCCGTTCCAGGCGACGGTGTTCCGGTCGATCCAGACCGCCTTGGCGGTGGTGAGGTCGACGGCCGCCGCCGAGCCGGCCGGCTGCGGCAGCAGGTACTTCTCCTCGCCGCTCACCAGCCACACCTCGTGGCCCTGGGCCTTGAGGTCGAGGGCCTGGTCGGTGGGCAGGTCCTTCTCGTCGCCCTTGTGGACGATGTAGCCGAGACTGTCGGCACCCTCGGTGAGCGGTACCTCGAAGACCGCGCCGTAGGAGTCGGTCCTCACCGGCGTCAGGGGCTTCGACCAGTCGGTGGGGTTCGCGGCGTCGCCCCAGGTGTGCAGGCCCCAGCCGTCGTAGTCCCCGTCGGCGCGGTGGTAGTGCAGGACGGCCTTGGTGGTGTCCGGGGCGGGGTGGTCGGGCCGTTCCGTGACGACCTGCTCCTCGCCCTGCTCGATCCAGACCTGGCCCGTCCGTGTGACGTCGATGGCGCGGTCGGCGGCGACGTCCTTGTCGCCGTCCTCGTCTATGACGAGGAAGTTGACGTCGGTCGCGCCGGGCCTGAGCTTGACGTAGGCGAAGGCGCCGTAGGCGTCCCGGCCGGTGAACGGGTGGCTCTTCGGCCACTCGGTGGCCTCGCCCTCGGCGAGGTCGCCCCAGGCGTACAGGCCCCAGTCGTCGTAGTTCCCGTCCTCCCGCTTGTAGTGGACGATCGCGTAGTCGCGGGAGGCGGCGGTCGGCGGCTGCTCGACGGGCGGGGTGCCGGTCGTCGAGGCGGCCGTGGTGCTCGCGGTGCGGCCCGCCGAGTCGACGACGACCGCCTTGTAGCGCAGGGCGGTGCCGGCCGGGGTGTCCTCGGCGATGGTGTGGGTGACCTTGTAGGGGGCGTGGTCGGCGGAGCCGAGGGTGCGCCACTTGCCGTCGCCGGTCTGGGCGGCGAAGACGACGCGGTTGAGCTGCCCGCCGTCGACGTCGGCCGTCAGCTCGACGGTGCCGGTGGCGCCGGGGTCCGGGGCGGTCAGGGTGACCGTCGGCTCGGTGGCGGGCTCGGCGAGT
This sequence comes from Streptomyces pactum, assembly GCF_002005225.1. Taxonomy (NCBI): domain Bacteria; kingdom Bacillati; phylum Actinomycetota; class Actinomycetes; order Kitasatosporales; family Streptomycetaceae; genus Streptomyces; species Streptomyces pactum. The sequence continues at coordinate 6,137,795 of NZ_CP019724.1, read as the reverse complement.
TGGCCCGCGGCCCCGAGGACGATGGCCGACCCGGCGGGGACGGTGACCGTGACCTTCTTGTCGGCGCCGGACCTCACGTCGTCGTCGGTGCCGTAGAGGCCACGGAACGCCATGTGCGGCGAGCCGGTCGCGAAGGTCGCGGTCCTCGCCTCGTCGGCGTTGTTGAAGGCGACGACGTACTCGGTGCCGCGTGCGGCGTCCGTGCGGGAGAAGGCGTAGACGCCGGCGCCGTCGGCCGCGTAGCGCTCGGTCTGGACCCCGTCGGCGAGGGCGGGGTGGGCCTTGCGCAGCTCGGCGAGCGCACTGATCTGCCGGTAGAGCGGTGCTCGCGTGTCGTACGCGTCGTCGGCGTGGGTGCGGCCGGTGCCGAGCTGGTCGTCGTCCAGGTAGTCGGCGGTACGGGAGGCGAACATCGGCTGGCGGGCGTCCTTGTCGCCGCCCGCGCCGGTGAAGCCCTGCTCGTCGCCGTAGTAGATCACCGGGTTGCCGCGGCCGAGGAACATCAGCTCGTTGGCGAGCCGGGCCTTCTTCAGCAGTTCGGCGTCGTTGGCCTCGGGGTCGTCCTGCTTGAGGAAGGTGCCGAAGCGGCCCATGTCGTGGTTGCCGAGGAAGGTGACCTGTTCGTAGGCGTTGGCCTTGTCGGTCGTGTACTTCCAGTCGTCACCGAAGACGGCCGCGAGCTTCCGGGCGCTGCCGCCCTGGGAGGCGTAGGCGCGGGCCGCGTCCTGGAAGGGGAAGTCCAGCGTGGAGTCCAGGCGGCCCTGGGTGACGTACGGGGAGGTGACGGCGGTGTCGGCGGAGTAGACCTCGCCGAACATGAAGAAGTCGTCCCGGCCCTTCTTCGCCGCGTAGGCGTCGAGCGCGGTGGCCCACTGGGTCCAGAACTCCATGTCGACGTGCTTCACGGTGTCGATCCGGAAGCCGTCGATGGCGAAGTCCTTCACCCACCGCTGGTAGATCTTCTCCATGCCGCTGACGACCTCGGGACGTTCGGTCCACAGGTCGTCGAGGCCGGAGAAGTCTCCGTAGGTGGCGGACTCGCCGGCCCAGGTCGAGTCGCCCCGGTTGTGGTACATCGCCGGGTCGTTGAGCCACTTCGGGACCTTGAGGTCCTTCTTCGCCGCGGGAACGACCGGCGTGCGGGGGAAGGAGCCGGCGTCCACGCGGGGGAAGCGCCGGGAGCCGTCCGCGTGGTCGGCGTCGTCGAAGGGTTCCCCGTCCCTGGTCAGGTACGGGAAGGCGCCCTTGGAGAGGTAGTCGTAGGACTTCTCCTCGTAGTCGACGACGTCGGCGGTGTGGTTGGTGATGACGTCGAAGAAGACCTTCATGCCCTTGGCGTGCGCCTTGGAGATGAGGTTCTTCAGGTCCTGGTTGGTGCCGAAGTGCGGGTCGACCTGGGTGAAGTCGGTGATCCAGTAGCCGTGGTAGCCGGCGGAGGCGTTCTCCCCGGTGCCCTGTACGGGCTGGTTCTTGAAGATGGGCGCCATCCAGATGGAGGTGGTGCCCAGGCCCTTGATGTAGTCGAGCTTCTGGGTGAGGCCCTTGAGGTCGCCGCCCTGGTAGAAGCCCTTGTCGGTGGGGTCGTAGCCGGTGGCGAGGCGGGTGCCGGTCAGGCCGCCCCTGTCGTTGCGGGTGTCGCCGTTGGCGAAGCGGTCCGGCAGGACGAAGTAGAACTGCTCACGGGTGAGGTCGTGGCGGGCGTCGGCCTCGGCGAGCCTGGCGTCGGACGGGGGCGGGGGCGGGGCGTCGGCCCGCGCGGCGAGGGGCGGGAGGAGGGCTGCGGCGAGCGCGGCCACGGTGACGGCCGCGACCCGTCTCGCTCGTGCGGTGCGGCGCGCGTCAGGCACCGGCCTTCTCGGTATCACGGCGTGAGCTCCTTGCGATGACGGCTCGATCGGGTCCGACCCCGGCGAGACGGTAACGCCCGCGCAAGACTTGCGGCAAGGGTCGTGAAAGCAGCGGTAAGAACTTTCACGAACTCTCACGACCCCTGCCCGGTACGTCCGTTCAGCAGGCGGACTTGCCCGCGTGCAGCGCGAGCGCCGTGTGGGCGCCGAGCGTCGCGGTGAACTGGCCGGAGCCGTTCACGGTCACCGGCCTGCCGCTCTGGACGTCGCAGTACGTCCCGGCCGGCAGCGAGGTCTGGTAGGTGCGGGTCAGGGCGCCCGACTCGTGGTTGACGACGACGTAGCCCTTGCTGCCGCGCCCGAAGGCGATGGCGTCGTTGCCGTTGTCCCACCAGTTCGTGACGGCCTGCCCCCGGGTGGCGTTGCGGAAGGCGACCATCGACTTGATCTCCGGCCAGGCGTGCTGGCACTTCCAGCCGTCCTGCCAGCAGGCGTCGACCCGGCCGCCGTTCGGCGGTCCGGCGTCGTGGTCCGACCACTCGTAGCCGGAGTTGACGTCGGGGGCGCCGTAGGGCCAGGCCAGCATGAAGACGTTGGCCAGGGTGTAGGTGGCGTTGTCCTTGTAGCTGAGCGTGGAGCCGTTGCGCTCGGTGTCGTGGTTGTCGACGAAGACACCGGCGACGCCGCTGTTCAGGTACCCCCAGCCCTCGCCGTAGTTCTTCAGGTAGGCGAGGTTCTCGTTGTTGAAGACGCGCTTGAGGTCGTAGGCGTAGCGGAACTCCTGCACGTCGCCGTTGCCGGTGTACTCGCCCGGCTGGACGGCCTCTCCGGCACCGTGGATGACCTCCTGCTTCCAGTACACGCCCGGGTTGCTCAGCCGGGACTTGACGTCGGCGAGGTCCGAGGCCGGGATGTGCTTGGCCGCGTCGACGCGGAAGCCGTCGACGCCGAGGGAGAGCAGGTCGTTCAGGTATCCGGCGATCTTCCCGCGGACGTAGTCCTCGCCGGTGTCGAGGTCGGCGAGGCCGACCAGCTCGCAGTGCTGGACGTTGTACCGGTCTCCGTAGTTGTTGATCTCCGAGCGGCAGTCGTCGAAGTCGTACGAGGAGTAGAGGCCCGGGTAGTCGTACTTGCCGTACGAGGAGCCGCCGGTGCCGGTGCCGCCGCCCGCCGACATGTGGTTGACCACGGCGTCGGCGACGACCTTCACACCGGCCGCGTGGCAGGTGTCCACCATGTCCTTGAAGGCGGCGCGGTCGCCGAGCCGCCCGGCGATCCGGTAGCTGACGGGCTGGTACGAGGTCCACCACTGCCCGCCCTGTATGTGCTCGGCGGGCGGGGAGACCTGGACGTAGCCGTATCCGGCGGGACCGAGGGTGTTCGTGCACTCCCGGGCCACGGAGGCGAAGTTCCACTCGAAGAGGACCGCGGTGACGTCCTTGGCGCCGGGCGGGGAGGCCTGCGCGGACGTCGGGGTCATGACAAGGGTGGCCGCCGCCAGAGCGACGGCCCCCGTGAGGGCTGTGCGTGCCATGTGGGGTTTCCTTCATCGTCGAAGGCGTTGGGGGGAGCCGAAGGTGCCCGGAGGCCCGCTTGAAGACTCTTGCTGAAACCTTCAGAAACCTTGCGGTGACGCAGATGTTAAGGGTTCACCGACCGAAAGGGCAGCGGTCGGGGCGAAGTCGGGGTGAGAAGTTCCGCCGGGGAGCCGGCGCCGGGGCGCTGTCAGTGCCCGGCCGCATACTGCCCCCATGCGGATCACCGAGGAAGCGCTCAAGCAGGCCTGGCACCGACTGGCCGCGGGCTCCGACCTGCTCGACGACGCCATGTTCCCGCCCACCGGCACGTCGTACGGGCAGTACGAGGAGCATGTGGAGGACGGGTACACCGGCCTCTTCCTCGTCCTCGAGGAGGACGGCACGGTGTGGGGCCACAGCGGCCCCTACGACGAGGTCTTCGTCGCCGAGGGCCTGGACGAGGCGCTGTACTGCCTCGCCGAGGAGGCCGTCCGCGGGCTCGACGGGACGGTCACCGGCCGGGCCGGGCTGATGGACCGGATAGACGCCGGCTGGGGCCGCAGGTTCCGCGGCGGCGGCGCGGACGGTACGGCGCCCGCGCCGCCGTGCGGACGCGACCCGCTGGAGGGCTTCGCCTGGATCGCCGGCTCGTGGCGCGAGCAGGCCCCCTACACCAATCTCACCTTCTTCCGCGGCGAGCGGGTCAGTGCCGAGCGGATCGCCCTGCTCCACGGAGCCGACCCCGAGCAGGTCGCCGCCGGGACACGCCTGTCGGACCTGCGCGGTGCGGACGGCCGCGCCGACTGGGACACGCTCGGGAAGTCGTACTGTTTCGGGCAGACGGGCGACTGGACGTTCCTGCTGTACCACGACACGCCGCCCGGCGCCTGGGCCGACGCCGACGCCTTCGCCGAGCTGGGGATCACGGAGACCGTGTGCCTGAGCGCCTGTTCCGCGAAGGCCATCTACACCTTCGACTACGTGCGCGACGGCCACCGCGTCGACGACGGCGGAATCATCGAACTGATCTGGTACGACCGGGGCCGCTCCCCCTTCGACCGGCGCGGACCGCTCGACTTCGTCAACCGGGCCATCCGCCGCGCCGAACTGGACCACCCCGAGCTGACCGACGAGTTCGCGCTGTACTTCCACGCCCTGGAGACCTCGCTGGGTCTGGGACTGCCCCGCGAGGACATCGAGGAGGGGACGGTCCGGGCCGCCCGGTGGGCGCGGCGCGACGGCTGACGGGCGTCAGCCGCGCACCGGGCGAGGGGCCCGCCGCTCCCCGGGGGAAACGGCGGGCCCCTCGGTGGGCGGGCGGTCAGGCCCGCGACCACCACACCGTCGTGTCCGCCGGCACCTTCGCCTCGCCGGCCGCCTCGGTCACCTCACCGCTGGCCAGCAGCACCCGCCCGTACGCGGGCGTCGCCACCGACTCGCCGGTGGTGTTGGCCACGCACACGAACTCCCCGCGCCGGAAGGCGACGACGCCCTCGGGCGCGCGCAGCCACTCGACGGCGTCGCCCGCGCCCAGGTCGGGCTGCTCGCGGCGCACCGCCAGCGCGGCGCGGTACAGCTCCAGGGTGGAGCCGGGCTCGCCGGTCTGCGCCTCGACACTCAGCTCCCCCCAGCCCGCCGGCTGCGGCAGCCAACTGCCGCCGTCGCCGAAGCCGTACGACGATCCCGTGCGCGTCCAGGGGATCGGCACCCGGCAGCCGTCGCGGAAGCCGTCCTGCCCGGCGCCCCGGAAGTACGCCGGGTCCTGGCGCACCTCGTCGGGGAGGTCGACGACGTCCGGCAGGCCCAGCTCCTCGCCCTGGTAGACGTAGGCCGAGCCGGGCAGCGCCAGCATCAGCAGGGTCGCCGCGCGCGCCCGCCGCAGCCCCAGTTCACGGTCGCCGGCCAGGCGGATCTGGGTGCCGAGGCCGGGCGGGTTGGCGAAGCGGGTGGCGTGCCGGGTGACGTCGTGGTTGGACAGGACCCAGGTGGCGGGCGCGCCGACCGGGCGCATGGCGTCCAGCGTGCGGTCGATGACCGTGCGCAGCTCCTCGGCGTCCCAGTGGGTGCCCAGGTACTGGAAGTTGAAGGCCTGGTGCAGCTCGTCGGGACGGACGTAGTTGGCCGTGCGCTCGACGGTCGGGGTCCACGCCTCGGCGACGAAGATGCGCCCGCCCGTCTCCCGCCCCCGCCCTTGTGCGGAAGGCCCTCCGGGCCCCATCGCATCGGAGTACTCGTCGAGGATCAGCCGCCACTGGCGGTAGATGTCGTGCACGCCGTCCTGGTCGAAGAACGGCATGACATCGTTGCCCAGCAGCTTCAACTGCTCGTGCGATCCGAGGTCGGGCAGGCCCTTGGCCTTCACCATGCCGTGGGCGACGTCGATGCGGAAGCCGTCCACGCCCATGTCCAGCCAGAACCGCAGGATCGAGCGGAACTCGTCGCCGACGGCCGGGTGCTCCCAGTTGAAGTCGGGCTGCTCGGGGGCGAACAGGTGCAGGTACCACTCCCCCGGCGTGCCGTCGGGCTCGGTGACCCGGGTCCAGGCGGGTCCGCCGAAGACGGACTCCCAGTCGTTGGGCGGCAGTTCGCCGTTCTCGCCCTTGCCGGGGCGGAAGTGGTAGCGGTCCCGGGACGGCGAGCCGGGGCCCTCGGCGAGGGCGCGCTTGAACCACTCGTACTGGTCGGAGGAGTGGTTCGGGACCAGGTCGACGATGATGCGCAGGTCCAGCGCGTGGGCGTCGCGGATCAGCGCGTCGGCGTCCAGCAGGGAGCCGAACATGGGGTCGACGGCCCGGTAGTCGGCGACGTCGTAGCCGGCGTCGGCCTGCGGAGAGGCGTAGAAGGGGCTGAGCCACACGGCGTCCACGCCCAGGTCGCGCAGGTACGGCAGGCGGGTGCGGACACCCTCCAGGTCGCCCATGCCGTCGCCGTTGCTGTCGGCGAAGCTGCGCGGGTACACCTGGTAGATGACCGCGTCCCGCCACCAGTCGCGGCGCCCCGCGACGGTGGCGGTGGCGGAGGTGGGGGCCGGTGCGGCGGAGTGCTGCTGGCTCATGGCGTCCTTGTACGTAACGGTGGTCTGGTCATGGATGCGTGGGTGGGGGACGAGGCGGCCGGCCGCGGTGCGGCGGGGTCGGATGGGCACCGCGGCCGGACGTTTTCCCCCGTCGGGCGTCAGCCCTTGGTGCCGCCGGCGGTCAGGCCGGTGACCAGGTTCTTCTGCACGAGGTAGAAGAACGCGGAGACGGGTATCGCGACGAGCACGGCGGTGGCGGCCATCAGATGGCGCTGCGCGTCGTGTTCGCTGACGAAGCTCTGCAGACCGACCGCGAAGGTGTACTTCGTGTCGCTCAGCATGAACGTCGAGGCGAAGGCGACCTCGCCGAACGCGGTGATGAAGCTGTAGAAGCCGGCCACCGCGAGGCCCGGCCGGGCGAGCGGCAGGATCAGCCGGAAGAAGGTGCCGAAGGGGTTCAGCCCGTCGACGCGGCCCGCCTCGTCGATCTCGAACGGGATGGTGTCGAAGTAGCCCTTGAGCAGCCACGCGCAGTACGGCACCGCGGTCGAGCAGTAGACGAGGATCAGACCGAGGTAGCTGTCGACGAGCTGGAGCTCGGACAGGATCTGGTACATCGGCACGATCAGCACGGCGATGGGGAACATCTGGGTGACCAGGAGTACCCACATGAGCTTGCGGTAGCCCGGGAAGCGCATCCGCGAGACCGCGTAACCGGTGGTCGCGGCGACCATGACGCCGATGACCGTGGTGCCCAGCGAGACGATCAGCGAACTCTTCAGCCAGTCGAAGAACTGCGTGTGCTGGAGCACGAACGCGTAGTTGTCGAAGGTCATCTTCGACCAGATGCGCTCGGGGTGCAGGTAGTCGTTCTTGTCCGGGCCGAGGGAGAGGTAGACCAGCCAGGCGACGGGGAAGAGCGCGATGAGGCTCGCGACGGTCAGGACGCCGTGGGAGGCGAGGGACGCGGCGCGGCCGCGTTCGCCGCGGCCACGCACCCGGCGGGGCGGCGCGGTGGACGCGGTGACCTGCTCGGCCGGGGCCTTGGTCGGCGCGGTGGTGGTACTCATGGCGGCTCCTGCCTCAGTTCGCGAGCTGCTGCTCATTGCGGTTCAGCCAGCGGCGGTAGAAGGAGGTGAAGACGATCAGGATGGCCAGCAGCAGGATGCCGTAGGCCGCGGACTGCGCGAAGTCGCGTGGTTGCTGCCCGAAGCCCAGGTGGTACGCCCAGGTGACGAGGATCTGCGCGTCGGGAGCGGTGTTGCCGAACAGCAGGAAGATCACGGCGAACTGGTTGAAGGTCCAGATGATGCCGAGCAGGACGACGGTGGAGCTGACGGACCTGAGGCCGGGCAGGGTGACGAAGCGGAACCGCTGCCAGGCGTTCGCGCCGTCCATCTCGGCGGCCTCGTAGAGGCTGTTGTCGATGGACTGCAGGCCGCCGAGGAGCGAGACCATCATGAACGGCACGCCGCACCAGGTGTTGACCATGATCGCGGAGAACCGCTGCCAGAAGGTGTCCTCGAGCCACGCGGGGGTCGGCAGGTGCAGCCAGTCCAGGGCCGAGTTGACGATGCCGGCGTCGGCGAGCATGAAGCGCCAGCCGAAGACGGTGACGAAGGTGGGCACGGCCCACGGCAGGACCAGGATCAGCCGGTAGAAGGTGCGGCCGCGCAGGTTCTGGTTGAGCAGCAGGGCGAGGCCGAGGCCGATGAAGAAGTGCAGGCCGACGCAGACCGCCGTCCACACGATGGTCCAGATGAAGTGCGACCAGAAGCGGTCGTAGGCGGTCGGGCCCCACAGGATGTCGGCGTAGTTGTCCAGGCCGATGAACTCGTAGGTGGCCTCGATCTCGTTGACGCCGATGGTGCGCCCGGTGTTGAGGCTGTTGGCGTCGGTGAGGGTGAGGTAGAGGCCGTACCCCAGCGGGTACAGCACGAGGACGCCGATCACGACGGCCACCGGCGCGATCATGGCGTAGGCGTACCAGTGCTTCTGGTAGCCGTCTTTCAGACGCCGGCCAAGGCCGGGCCGCGGGGTGCGGTCACCGCGGCGCTTGCCGGTCGCGCGGTCGATGGCGACTGTCATGGTTCGACACCTTCGGGAGCATCTGGACGAGCGGGACGTGCGGGACGATCAAGGGGTGCGGCGCGCAGGCCGGTGGCCGCCGGGTCCCCTCCCCCCACAGCGGGGGACCCGGCGGCCACCCGGAGTCACTTGCTGAAGTCCGGCACCAGCTTGGCGATCGCCGTCTCGGCGTCGCTCAGACCCTCGTCCAGGGACTGCTTGCCGCCGGCGATCTGCGGCAGCTCGTCGTCGAGCGGGGTCCACAGGGAGCTGTACTCCGGCAGGGCGGGGCGCGGCTGGGCGGCGGGCAGGACCGTCTGGAAGCCGGCGATGCCCGGGTCGGCCTTGACCTCGTCGGTGTAGGCGTCGTCGCGCGTCGGCAGCGTGGAGTTCTTCAGGGCGATGGTCTCCTGGGACTTCGCCGAGGTCATGAACTTCACGAACTTCAGCGACGCCTCCTGGTGGGCCTTGTCCGAGCCGGCGTACACCGACAGGTTGTGGCCGCCGGTCGGGGCGCCCGCCTTGCCGGTGGAGCCGGCCGGGACGGTGGCGATGCCGAGGTTGCTCTTGTCCTTGAAGGCGGAGCCCTTGTAGAAGTTGGTGATCTCCCACGGCCCCTGGATGATCGAGGCGACCTTGCCGCTGACGAACGCCTCCTGGATGTGGGCGTAGGCGTCGGCGGTGACGTCGGCCTTGTGCAGGCCCTCGCCCTCGAACAGGCTCAGCCAGGTGCCGTACGCCTTCTTCGCCTCGGGCGAGTTGACGGTGATCTTCTTGGCGTCGGCGTCGACCGTGTCGGTGCCCTCGCCGTAGAGGAACGGCTGCGCGTAGTAGCCGGCCGTGGAGGCCCAGTAGCCGTCGACGCCGGTCTTGTCCTTGATGGTGGCGGCGGCCTTCTTCAGGTCGTCCCAGGTCTTGGGAACCTCGACGCCGGCCTTCTCGAACAGTTCCTTGTTGTAGACGAAGGCGAGGGTGTCGGTGACCAGCGGGACGCCGTAGGTCTTGCCCTCGTACTTGGCCTGCTCGATCAGGTTGGGCTGGAACTCGTCCTGGTCGGCGAGGGCCTCGGTGCCGTCCAGCGGCAGGAAGAAGCCCTTCTTGGCGAAGGCGGGGGTCCAGCCGACCTCGGCGCGCAGCACGTCGGGGGCGCCCTTGGAACCGGCGGCGGTGTCGAACTTGTTCTGCGCCTGGTCGAAGGGGACGTTGACGAAGTTGACCTTGATGCCCTTGTTGGCGGCCTCGAACTCCTTGACCAGGGCCTTGTAGGTCGGCGACTCGTTGGTCGCGTTCGAGGTGTCCCAGTACGTGATGGTGACCGGTCCGCCCGACTCGCTGTCGCTGTCGCCGTCCCCGCCGCACGCCGTCGCCGCGAGAGCGAGGGACGCCACCAGCGCGGTGGCCGCTATGCCACGCCGCATGAGTTCTCCTTGAGGGTGAAAGCCCGTGTGGTGCAGGGTGCGGGCCCGTCCGCCGCTCCTGCCGCTGCCGACCGCGTCGTTGCCGCCGTCGGGCGACGTGAACGTAACAGCGCTGTAAGCCCGGCGAAAGGTCTTGCAGCAAAAAAGTGCAAGAGATCTCCGAAGTTATCCGGGCGTGACCTCCTGGCGACCGTCATGAGACGCTTGTTTACGGGGTCGAGCGGTATCGGGCCGGTTGTGCAAGACTCTGCAAGCTCTTGCCACCACTTCCTGAGGGAGCGCGATGACGCAGCAGCCCGCGCCGGGGCGTCCGACGGGCCGTCCAACAGGCCGCCCACGGCGCCCGATCGGTGTGCAAGGCGGCGGCCGACAGGTACAGTCCACCCCTGTGACCACACGGCTTGCCGACATCGCTGCCCAGGCGGGGGTGAGCGAAGCGACCGTCAGCCGCGTCCTCAACGGGAAGCCGGGCGTCGCCGCCACCACCCGCCAGTCCGTTCTCGCCGCTCTCGACGTGCTGGGCTACGAGCGCCCCGTCAGGCTGCGGCAGCGCAGCGAGGGCCTGGTGGGTCTGATCACCCCGGAGCTGGAGAACCCGATATTCCCGGCGCTGGCCCAGGTCATCGGCCAGGCGCTGACGCGCCAGGGCTACACGCCGGTCCTCGCCACCCAGACCCCGGGCGGTTCCACGGAGGACGAGCTGACGGAGATGCTGGTCGACCGCGGGGTCGCCGGCATCATCTACGTCTCCGGTCTGCACGCCGACACCACCGCCGACATGCAGCGCTACGAACGGCTGCGCGCACAGGGCGTGCCGTTCGTCCTCGTCGACGGTTTCTCGTCCAAGGTGCAGGCGCCGTTCATCTCCCCCGACGACCGCGCCGCGATGAGCCTCGCCGTCACACACCTCGTCTCGCTGGGGCACACCCGCATCGGGCTGGCCCTCGGCCCCAAGCGGTTCGTGCCGGTGCAGCGCAAGATCGAGGGCTTCGTCCGCACCGTCCAGGACCAACTGGAGCTGAGTGCCGAGACCGTGGAGACGGAACTCGTCCAGCACTCGCTCTACACCCTGGAGGGGGGCCAGGCGGCGGCCACCGCGCTCATCGAGCGCGACTGCACGGCGGTGGTCTGCGCCAGCGACATGATGGCGCTGGGCGCGATACGGGCGGCCCGCCAGCGCGGCCTGGAGGTACCCAAGGACTTCTCGGTCGTCGGCTTCGACGACTCGCCGCTGATCGCCTTCACCGACCCGCCGCTGACGACCGTCCGCAAGCCGGTCCCGGCGATGGGGCAGGCGGCGGTGCGCACCCTGCTGGAGGAGATCGGCGGGACGCCCGCGCCGCACAGCGAGTTCGTGTTCATGCCGGAGCTGGTGGTGCGCGGCTCTACGGCGTCGGCGCCGGGCGAGCGCAACCGGACCTGATCCCGGCCCCCGAGGCGGGCGGATGCGGCCCGGATCCGACGGGGGGATGATCGGTGGGAGAGTGCTTTTCTGGCAGACTTCATACCTATGGGTGACGCGACCGTGAGGACCACGGAACGCCTGGAAGAGGCCGTTCCGCACCCCGTCACGGAGGAGACGGGGCGGGGTGCGCTGCGCCGGCTCCGCGCCCCGCGCCGACCCCGGCTGTGGTTCGAGATCCTGCTGATCGCCGTCAGTTACTGGACGTACTCCCTCGTCCGGAACGCGGTACCGGAGCAGCGGGCGCAGGCGCTGCGCAACGCCGACTGGATCTGGCGCGTCGAGCAGCAGCTCGGCATCGCCGTCGAGCAGGCCGTCAATCACGCCGTGAACTCGGTGACTTGGCTGGTCGTCGGCATGAACTACTACTACGCCACGCTGCACTTCGTGGTGACCCTGAGTGTGCTGGTGTGGCTGTACCGCAGTCATCCCGGGCGGTACTCGGCGACCCGGCTCGTGCTGTTCGCCACGACGGGCGTCGCCCTGGCCGGTTACTACCTGTATCCGCTCGCCCCGCCCCGCCTGATGAACGGCGGGCACTTCATCGACACGGTGATGGTCCACGAGACGTGGGGTTCGATGGCGTCCGGCGACCTGAAGAACATGTCCAACCAGTACGCGGCGATGCCGTCGATGCACATCGGGTGGTCGGTGTGGTGCGGGCTGACGATCTTCGCGCTGGCCTCGGTGCCGTGGGTGCGGGTGCTGGGGCTGGCGTATCCGGCGCTCACGCTGGTCGTGATCGTCGCCACCGCCAACCACTTCTGGCTGGACGCGGTGGGCGGGGTGCTGTGTCTCGGGTTCGGGTACATGGTGGCGGCCGCCTGGTACGGGCGGCTGCCGCACGCGTTGCCGCGGACGGTGGCGACGCGGTGGGAACCGGTCGCCCACGCGGGCGTGGCACCGACCCCGTCCGGCGTGCGGGGACGGTCGTTCAGGTCGCCCGAGGAGCGCGGGTGACCTCCCAGGCCGCCTCGATCATCCGGAAGATCTCGTCCAGCGCCGCCTCCGGATCGGGCGCCTCCCGGGCCAGCGCATAGGCGTCGATCGCGAACCTCGCGATCGTCCGGCACACCGTCGTGCTCCGTGACAGGCCGGGATCGGCGGCGATGACCGCCGCCAGCGACTCCGCGTGGCGCAGCCTCATCGACTCCTCGTACTCCCGCAGGGCGGGCGATCCGTCGATCATGCGCCGGATCGGGGCGGCGCCGTCCGCCGTGCAGTGCCGCACCAGGGCCAGGACCTCGCGGCGCAGCGCCGGGACGAGCGACTCGTCCGGCGCCCGGCCGGTGACCGCCTGCGTGAGGCGTCGCTCGAAGTCCCGGTCCTGCTCGAACACCAGGGCCTCTTTCGAGGCGAAGTGGGAGAAGAGCGTGGTGACGGCCACGTCGGCCTCGGCGGCCACGTCCCTGATGCCCACCGCGTCGTAGCCGCGTTCCAGGAACAGCCGCAGGGCGGCGTCGGCGATCTTCTGGCGGGTCGCGGCCTTCTTGCGCTCCCTGCGCCCGGTCGGCACGGTCATGCCTCTGACACTACCAAATGCGAAGGCGTAACGGTTGCTTTAAGCTAACCGTTAGCGCTACGGTCGGCGGCATGAAGAAAGTGATCTTCGCCGAGTTCGGCGGTCCGGACGTCCTGCGACTCACAGAGGCCGAGGAGCCCCACGCGGGCCCCGGCCGGATACGCGTCGCCGTGCGCGCGGCGGGTGTGAACCCCGTCGACTGGAGGGTCCGCGAGGGCCAGATGCTCAAGGCCCATCCGATCGAGTTGCCCGCCGGAGTCGGGCTGGACGCGGCGGGTGTGGTGGACGAGGTCGGCGAGGGCGTCGAAGGCGTCGAGGTCGGCGACCGGGTGTTCGGCGAGGGCTCGAGCACCTATGCCGAGTTCGCCGTGCTGGACGCCTGGGCCCGGATGCCCGAGGGGCTGACGTTCGAAGAGGCCGCCGGATACCCCTCGGTGGTGGAGACCGCACTGCGCGTCATCCGCGAGACCGGCGTGCGGTCCGGGCAGACCCTGCTGGTCAGCGGCGCGTCCGGGGGTGTCGGATCGGCGGTGTTGCAGATCGCCCGCGACCGCGGCATCACGGTGATCGGCACGGCCGGGGCCGCGAACCAGGACTATCTGCGGAGCCTGGGCGCCCTCGCCACGACGTACGGCGAGGGCTGGGTCGAACGGGTGCGGCGGCTCGGCCGGGTCGACGCGGCTCTCGATCTGGCCGGCTCGGGCGTGATCCGCGAACTGGTCGGGCTGACGGGGGACCCGGACAAGGTGGTGTCCATCGCCGACCTCGCCGCGCCGGAGTACGGTGTCCGGTTCTCCGGCGTGGCCGGGAGCGTGCCGGACGCGCTCGCCGAGGCCGTCGCCCTCATCTCACGGGGAAGGCTCCACATCCCGGTCGAGAAGTCGTACCCGCTCGCCGAGGCCGCCGCGGCGCACATCGACAGCCAGGCCGGTCACACGCGCGGGCGCCGGGTCCTGGTCGTCTGAGCCCTCGCCCACCCGGCCGCACGGCCCGGCGGCGGGCACCGGAGCGGGTCCGGTCCGGCACGTCCCGCCGTGGGTCCGGTCCGGCACATCCCGCCGTCCCTCGCGGGGCGGGCGGGACGTGCCGGACCGGACCTCAGGAGGCGTAGAACAGGTCCTCCACCACCGCCCGGGCCCGGCGGGCCGTGCGGCGGTACTCGTCGAGCATGTCGCCCGCGTGGCCGGGTCCGTGGCCCAGGTAGCGGCCCACCGCCGCCAGCTCGCGGGGGTCGGTCGGGAAGGTGTCGGCGGCCCGGCCGCGTACCAGCATCACCGCGTTGCGGACGCGCGTCGCGAGGACCCACGCCTCGTCGAGCGTCCCGGCGTTCTCCGCCGAGATGAGCCCGGCGGCGCAGGCGGCGGACAGGGCCTGCCGCGTCCGGGTGGTCCGCAGCCCCCGCTCCGTGTGCCCGTGCCGCAACTGGAGCAACTGCACGGTCCACTCCACGTCGGACAGCCCGCCCGGCCCCAGCTTGGCGTGCAGCTTGGGGTCGGCGCCGCGCGGCAGCCGCTCGGACTCCATCCGGGCCTTGAGCCGCCGGATCTCCCGTACGGCGTCCTCCCCGAGCCCGTCCGCCGGGTACCGCAGGGGGTCGACCAGCTCGACGAACCGGCGCCCGAGGTCCGCGTCGCCGGCGACGAACTCGGCCCGCAGCAGCGCGTGCCGCTCCCACACCAGCGACCAGCGCCGGTAGTAGGCCTCGTACGACTTCAGGGTCCGCACCAGCGGGCCGGACTTGCCCTCGGGCCGCAGGTCGGCGTCGATGAGGAGGGGCGGGTCGGCGCTGGAGACCTGGAGCAGGCGGCGCATCTCGGAGACGACCCTGCCCGCCGCGTCCGCCGCCTCCCGCTCGCCGGCTCCGTCCCGCGGCTCGTGCACGAACAGCACGTCCGCGTCCGAGCCGTAGCCCAGCTCGTGCCCGCCGAACCGGCCCATGCCGATGATCGCGAACCGGGTCGGCAGCGTGTCGCCCCAGCCTTCCCGCACGACGGCCCGCAGCGTCCCGGCCAGGGTCGCCGCCGTCAGGTCGGACACGGCACCGCCGACCAGGTCCACCAGGGCGCCCTGGTCGGCCTCGACGGGCTGCGCCTCGGTGCCGTAGGAACCGACGATGTCCGCGGCGGCCGTACGGAACAGCTCCCGGCGCCGGACCCCGCGTGCCGCCGTCACCGCCTGCACCGCTCCGTCGGCGCGGCGGACCGCGGCCAGTATCTCCTGCTCCAACTGGAGCCGCCCGCGCGGCGCCAGCCCTCCGGCGTTGCCGTCCCCGAGCAGCGCGACGGCCTCGGGCGCCCGCATCAGCAGGTCGGGGGCGAGCCGCCCGGCGGAGAGCACGCGGGCGAGGTTCTCGGCCGCCGCGCCCTCGTCCCGCAGCAGCCGCAGGTACCAGGGCGTCTGGCCGAGCGCGTCGGAGACCTTGCGGAAGTTGAGCAGGCCGGTGTCCGGGTCGGCGGAGTCGGCGAACCAGCCGAGCAGCACCGGCAGCAGGGTCCGCTGGATGGCCGCCTTGCGGGTGACGCCGGACGCCAGCGCCTCCAGGTGCCGCAGCGCGGCGGCCGGGTCGGCGTACCCGAGGGCGACCATCCGCTCCCGCGCCGCCTCGGCGCTCAGCCGGGCCTCGCCGGGCGCCAGTTGGGCCACGGCGTCGAGCAGCGGCCGGTAGAACAGCTTCTCGTGCAGCCGGCGTACGACGGAGGCGTGCCGCCTCCAGGCGCGCAGCAGCCCGGCGACCGGGTCGGTGCGCAGGCCGAGGGAGCGGCCGAGGCGGCGCAGGTCGGCCTCCTCCTCGGGCACGAGGTGGGTGCGCCGCAGCCGGTGGAGCTGGATGCGGTGCTCCATGGAGCGCAGGAAGCGGTACGCCTCGTCGAGCTGGGCGGCGTCCGCGCGGCCCACGTACCCGCCCGCGGCTAGGGCCTCCAGCGCGTCCAGCGTCGTACCGCTGTGCAGGGAGGTGTCGGAGCGGCCGTGCACGAGCTGGAGGAGCTGCACGGCGAACTCGACGTCCCGCAGGCCCCCCGGGCCGAGCTTGAGCTGCCGGTCGACCTCGGCGACGGGGATGGTCTCCACCACCCTGCGGCGCATCTTCTGCACGTCCGGGACGAAGTTCTCCCGGTCGGCGGCCTGCCACACCAGGGGCTGGAGGGCGGCGACGTACTCGGCGCCGAGCCCGGGGTCGCCGGCCACCGGGCGGGCCTTGAGCAGCGCCTGGAACTCCCAGGTCTTGGCCCACCGCTGGTAGTAGGCGAGATGGCTGCTGAGGGTGCGCACCAGCGGGCCGTTGCGGCCCTCGGGGCGGAGGTTGGCGTCGACGGGCCAGATGGAGCCCTCGACGGTGGTCTCGGAGCAGATCCGCATCAGGTGCGAGGCGAGCGCGGTCGCGGCCCGCATCGCTCTGGCCTCGTCGTCGGTGCCCCCGGTGCCTTCCGCGGGTTCGCCCACGAAGATCACGTCCACGTCGGAGACGTAGTTCAGCTCGTGTCCGCCGCACTTGCCCATCGCGATCACCGCGAGCCGGCACCGCGCGGCGTCCTCGGGCGCGGCGGCCTCGGCGAGGGCGAGGGCGGCGCGCAGGGTGGCGGTGGCGAGGTCGGCCAGCTCGGCGGCGGTCTCGGCGACGTCGATGGTGCCGCACACGTCACGGGCGGCGATGGACAGCAGGCAGCGCCGGTAGGCGACGCGCAGGGAGACCGGGTCGGTGGCCTCGGCGAGGCCGTACTCGAACTCCGCCACCCCGCGGTGCAGGTCCCGCGGCTCGTAGGTGACCAGGGCCTGCCAGTCCCCGGCGTGCCGGGCGAGGTGGTCGGCGAGCGCCTCGGAGGCGCCGAGCACACCGAGGAGGCGGTCGCGCAGCGGCTTGGACGCTATCAGGGTGTCCAGCAGCTCCCTGCGTGCGGTGGGGTCCGGCTGCGCCTCCAGGAGCCGGACCAGGCCGTGCAGGGCGAGGTCCGGGTCGGCGGTGGCGCCCAACGCCTCCAGCAGCACCGGGTCGTTGCGCACCGGTGCCAGCTCCACGCCGTCCAGCAGCCGCTCGGCGGCCGAGGGATCCGTGAAGCCGTGCCGCAGCAGCCGCGTGAAGGTACTGCTCCTGCGCCCCGGCGCCGTCATCTCGGCCTCCTGTCGGACCTGTGGGATCAAGGTCGTACGGCCCGAGCGTAACCGGGGAGCCGCGCGCGAGCGCTGGGACGTACCGGTGCCGGTCCCGGCCTCGGGCCGTCCCGGTCCCGGCCTCGGGCCCGCTGTCCGGTGGCCCGCTGCGCACTCGTACGATATCTTGTACAAGCCGCGAAGGGAGGCATTGGTATGTCCATCACCGCCAGCGAAGCCCGTCAGAACCTGTTCCCGCTGATAGAGCAGGTCAACGAGGACCACGCCCCGGTGCACATCACCTCCCGCAGGGGAAACGCCGTGCTCATGTCCGAGGAGGACTTCACGGCCTGGACGGAGACGGTCCACCTCCTGCGCTCCCCCAAGAACGCCCGCCGCCTGCTCGACTCCATCGCCGAGGCCGAGTCCGGCGCCGCGCGCCGGCGCGAGCTCATCGATCCGGACGCGGAGCGCACGTGAGGATCACTTTCACGTCGCACGGCTGGGAGGACTACGTCCACTGGGCCGAGAGCGACCGGAAGGTGACCAAGCGGATCAACAGACTGATCACCGACATCACACGTGACCCGTTCAAGGGCATCGGCAAGCCGGAGCCGCTGAAGGGCGACCTGTCGGGTTACTGGTCGCGTCGCATCGACGACACACACCGTCTGGTGTACAAGCCCGCCGATGACGTGCTGGTCATCGTGCAGGCGCGCTACCACTACTGATCAAGCGGCACCACTACTGACCGAGCAGCACCCCTACGGACCGAGCGGCACCACCACCGACTGAACCGACATCGCGACATCGTGCTCGACAAGGACGTCGAAGGAGCCATGCCATGGACTTCACGCTCGAAGTGATCCCGCTGCCCGTGACCGACCTCGACCGGTCCCGGGACTTCTACCGGGACAAGGTCGGCTTCCACGTCGACATCGACCAGGAGGTCATGCCGGGGATGCGCATCGTCCAGCTCACGCCGCCCGGCTCCGGCTGCTCGATCGCCCTCGGCGAGGCCATCTGGGACATGGGGGGCCAGACCCCGCCGGCCCCCGGCTCGTACCAGGGGCTGCAGTTGTGCGTCGCCGACATCGAGGCGGCCCACGCGGAGCTGGTGGGGCGCGGCCTGGAGGTCTCCGAGCCGGTGCGGTACACGCCGGACGACGGCGCCACGTTCATGTACTTCAAGGACCCGGACGGCAACGGCTGGGCGGTCCAGGAGTACCGCCGCCGGGCGACCGAGCCGCTGCACCGACTGCTGGCGGACCAGAAGCGGCAGGGCCAGGGCTGACCCGGCCCGGCGGGGTCAGCCGGTCTCCCGCCACCGGTTGGTGATCGGGAGCCGGCGGTCCTTGCCGAAGCCCTTCGGTGAGATCTTGGTGCCCGGCGGGTACTGGCGCCGCTTGTACTCCGCGGTGTCGACCATGCGCAGCGTCCTGGTCACCAGGTCGCGGTCGTACCCGGCGGCCACGATCTCGTCCGCGCCCCGGTCCCGGTCGACGTACAGCTCGAGGATCGCGTCCAGCACCGGGTAGTCCGGCAGCGAGTCCGTGTCGACCTGGCCCGGGCGCAGCTCGGCGCTCGGCGGCTTGGTGATCGAGTTCTCGGGGATCGGCGGGGTCTGGCCACGGGCCGCGGCCGCGCGGTTGCGCCACTCGGCGAGGCGGAAGACGGACGTCTTGTACACGTCCTTGACGGGCCCGTACGCGCCCACCGAGTCGCCGTACAGCGTCGAGTAGCCCACCGCCAGCTCCGACTTGTTGCCGGGCGCGAGCACGAGGTGGCCCTCCTGGTTGGAGATCGCCATCAGCAGCGTCCCGCGCAGCCGGGACTGGAGGTTCTCCTCCGCCAGCCCGGTCAGGTCCAGCGACCCCGTGTACGCGTCGAACATCGGCTCGATCGCCACGGTGCGGTAGTTCAGCCCGGTACGCCGCGCCAGCTCCGCCGCGTCGTCCCTGGAGTGCTCGGAGGAGTACTTCGACGGCATCGAGACGCCGTACACGTTCTCCGCGCCGAGCGCGTCGCAGGCGATCGCCGCGACCAGCGCGGAGTCGATGCCGCCGGACAGTCCGATCAGCACCGAGCGGAAGCCGTTCTTCGCGACGTACGCCCGCAGCCCGACGACCAGTGCCGAATAGACCTCCTCGTCGTCCTCCAGCCGCTCCGCGTACCCGCCGGACAGCTCCGGCGGGTACGCCGGCACCGGCTCCCCGGACAGCACGACCCGGTCGATGCGCAGCCCGTCGTCCACCACGCCCGCCGGTGCGTCCGGGTCGGCGGCCGGCAGGTCCAGGTCGACGACCACGCAGCCCTCGGAGAACTGCGGCGCCCGCGCCACGACCGCCCCGTCCCGGTCGACCACGATCGAGTCGCCGTCGAAGACCAGCTCGTCCTGCCCTCCGGTCATCGCGAGGTAGGCGGTCGTGCAGCCGGCCTCCCGGGCGCGTCCCCGCACCAGCTCCAGCCGGGTGTCGTCCTTGTCGCGCTCGTACGGCGAGGCGTTGACGGAGAGCAGCAGCCCGGCCCGTGCCGCGCGCGCGGCCGGCACCCGGCCGCCGTCCTGCCACAGGTCCTCGCAGATGGCCAGCGCCACGTCCACGCCGCGCACCCGCACCACCGGCAGGGTGTCGCCGGGTACGAAGTAGCGGAACTCGTCGAAGACGCCGTAGTTGGGCAGGTGGTGCTTGGCGAAGCTCAGCGCCACCTCGCCGCCGTACAGCACGGCCGCCGCGTTCTGCGGGGCACCGGCCGGCTGGCCGTACCTGGGCTGGGCGGTCGCGGAGCGGTCGAGGTAGCCGACGACCACCGGCAGCGTGCCGAAGCCCTCCTCCGCCAGGCGCGCCGCGAGCGAGCGCAGGGCCGCGCGGGACGCCTCCACGAAGGACGGCCTCAGGGCCAGGTCCTCGACGGGGTACCCGGTCAGCACCATCTCGGGGAACGCCACCAGGTGCGCTCCCCGCTCGGCCGAGTACCGGGTCCAGCGGACGACGGACTCCGCGTTCGAGGCGATGTCGCCGACGCACGAGTCGATCTGGTTCAGGGCGAGTCGTAGTTGAGGCACGCGGGCAGTGTAATCGTCAGAACGACACGATGGGGGGCGTGCGGGGCCCCGCACCGCTGCCCGGCTCACGTCCGCGGCTTCGCGCCCCGCTCCTTCAGCAGGTCCGTCATCAGCCGGATCTCCGACTCCTGCGACTCCACCATCCCCTGGGCCAGCCGCTTCTCCACGCCGACCGCGCACTTGTCCGCGCACCCCTGGGCCATGTGGACACCGCCCCGGTGGTGCTCGGTCATGAGCTGGAGGTAGTAGACCTCCGCCCGCTTCCCGTCGAGCGTGGCCAGTTGCTCCATCTCGGCGTCGGTGGCCATCCCCGGCATCAGCGAGCCCTCACCCGCGGAGGGCGTGTCGCCCATCCCCATCCAGGTCATCGGCGGGTCGGACGACACCTTCGGCAGCCCCCACAGGTCGAGCCAGCCGATCATCATGCCGCGCTGGTTGGCCTGGGTCTGCGCGATGTCGTACGCGAGCCTTCGCACTTCCTCGTCCTTCGTGCGGTCGCGCACGAGGTACGACATCTCCACGGCCTGCTGGTGGTGCACCGACATGTCCCGCGCGAAACCGGCGTCCGCGGAGTCGGCGGTCGGGACGCGGCCCGCGCCGTCGTCCCCGGCGCCGGCGTAGGTGATGGCGCCGGCGGCGACGAGGGCCGCGGCGGCGGCCCCCGCGATCCAGCCGGCCCGCCTCGGTGTCACTGCGACAGTCCGTTGGTGCAGGCGGCCCCCGGCTCGGGGGTCTGCTCGCCCTGCACGAACTTCTCGAAGAACTTGTCCACGTTCGGGTCGTCGGCGCCGGTCACCGTGCGCTGGTGCCCCCAGGCGGTGAGCATGATCGGGTCCTTCTGCTCGTCGTCCGGGCTCATCAGCGTGTACGGCGTCTTCCTCACCTTCTCCGCCAGCTTCTCCACGTCGGCCTCGGGGGCCTTGCCGGAGTACGTCACCCAGACGGCGCCGTGCTCCAGCGAGTGCACGGCGTTCCTGTTCTTCAGCGGCTTGGTGTAGACGTCGCCGTCGCAGTTCATCCAGACCTGGTCGTGGTCGCCGCCGACCGGCGGGTCGACCGGGTAGGACACCTCTTCGGTGACGTGGTTGCGGGACAGTGTCCCCTCCCACTTCCGCACCCCGTCCTTCCCGGCGACGAACTTGCCGGAGGTCTTGCCGTCGGAGGCGGTGTCGCCGGAGGAGTCGTCGGACTGCGACCGGACGAGGACCACCCCGCCGACGGCCAGACCGGCGACGACCACGGCGCTGACCGCGATGGTGAGGATCCGGTTCCGGCGGTCGCGGGCCTCCTCGGCGCGCCGCATCTCGGCTATGCGTGCCTGTCGCGCCGTGTTGCTGCTCTTCTTGGCGGAACCCATGGGGTGTGCCCTTCTGGGAAAGGGGGGCGGTGAAGTCCGCTGATCGTAATGGCGGAGGAGGGCTGATTCGTAGGGTGATCACAGGATCTGTCGCCGCGGGACCCCAGGAATGGCCCGATCGAACAGGTGGCCTCTACGCTGCGGGGAGGGCCGGAGGGCCGATCGAGGTCCGCAACGCGTACGAAACCGTGCCGTGGTGTGATGTCGGGTGCGGGGCCGCCTCCCGCCGTACCGGAGACAGACGGCCTGACCAGCAAGGATGGGGAAGCGGAAGATGGACAAGCAGCAGGAGTTCGTGATCCGGACGCTGGAGGAGCGCGACATCCGGTTCGTACGCCTGTGGTTCACGGACGTACTGGGCTTCCTCAAGTCCGTCGCCGTGGCCCCGGCCGAGCTGGAGCAGGCCTTCGACGAGGGCATCGGTTTCGACGGCTCCGCGATCGAGGGCTTCGCCCGGGTCTACGAGTCGGACATGATCGCCAAGCCGGACCCGTCGACCTTCCAGGTCCTGCCCTGGCGCGCGGAGGCCCCCGGTACGGCCCGCATGTTCTGCGACATCCTGATGCCGGACGGCTCCCCGTCCTTCGCCGACCC
This sequence comes from Streptomyces pactum, assembly GCF_002005225.1. Taxonomy (NCBI): domain Bacteria; kingdom Bacillati; phylum Actinomycetota; class Actinomycetes; order Kitasatosporales; family Streptomycetaceae; genus Streptomyces; species Streptomyces pactum. Next base: position 6,115,845 of record NZ_CP019724.1, on the reverse strand, counting down.
GCGCTACGTCCTCAAGCGCGCCCTGGCCCGCACCTCGGACCTCGGCTTCACCTTCTACACCCACCCGGAGATCGAGTTCTTCCTGCTGAAGGACAAGCCCGTCGACGGCACGGTCCCCACCCCCGCCGACAACTCCGGCTACTTCGACCACACCCCGCAGAACATCGGCATGGACTTCCGCCGCCAGGCCATCACGATGCTGGAGTCGATGGGCATCTCGGTGGAGTTCTCCCACCACGAGGGCGCCCCGGGCCAGCAGGAGATCGACCTGCGCTACGCGGACGCGCTCTCCACGGCCGACAACATCATGACGTTCCGCCTGGTCATGAAGCAGGTCGCACTGGAGCAGGGCCTCCAGGCCACCTTCATGCCGAAGCCCTTCTCGGAGTACCCCGGCTCGGGCATGCACTCGCACCTGTCCCTCTTCGAGGGCGACCGCAACGCCTTCTACGAGTCCGGCGCCGAGTACCAGCTCTCCAAGGTCGGCCGCTCCTTCATCGCGGGCCTGCTGCGGCACGCGGCGGAGATCTCGGCGGTCACCAACCAGTGGGTGAACAGCTACAAGCGCATCTGGGGCGGCAGCGAGCGCACCGCCGGCGCCGGCGGCGAGGCCCCGTCCTACATCTGCTGGGGCCACAACAACCGCTCGGCCCTGGTCCGCGTCCCCATGTACAAGCCCGGCAAGACCGGCTCGGCCCGCGTCGAGGTCCGCTCCATCGACTCCGGCGCCAACCCGTACCTGACCTACGCCGTCCTCCTGGCCGCCGGCCTCAAGGGCATCGAGGAGGGTTACGAACTCCCGCCGGGCGCCGAGGACGACGTCTGGGCCCTGTCCGACTCGGAACGCCGCGCGCTGGGCATCGAGCCCCTCCCCCAGAACCTCGGCGAGGCCCTCGCCCTGATGGAACGCAGCGACCTGGTCGCCGAGACCCTCGGCGAGCACGTCTTCGACTTCTTCCTGCGCAACAAGCGCCAGGAGTGGGAGGAGTACCGCTCCCAGGTGACGGCGTTCGAGCTGCGGAAGTCGCTGCCGGTGCTGTGAAGACGGCCGGCGGGCGCGTCCCGCCGTCGTGGCCGAGGGGGCCGGCGGTCGACCGACTGCCGGCCCCCTCGCGTGTTACTCCCCCTGAGCCGGGATCCGGCCGGGAACCGGCCCCGAAAATCCCTCGGACCCGCACACTGTTCATCGCACGGTCGCACGGAGAGGGCGGAGTGGAGGCAGACCGGGCCGACCGCGCGCGTGGCGGCCCCGGGAGGACTCCCTTACTGGTGGGTAGCGTGAAGACGCGGGCTTTTTCCCTGACCGCATTCGCACACTGATGGACGTGCGGACGCCGGGAGCCGACCTCCGACAGCGCGCGGATGGTCGGCCGTTCACCAGCGTGCTTTGATCGGTGCGCGGCACGCCGGTGATCGGTTCCGGACCCCCCCAACTCCGGATCCGTGTGCGTGTCTCACCGCTCCCATTTCGTTCGCACGAAAGGAAAGACCTGTCATGAACCTCGTCCCCCAGGTCGAAACGGCTGAAATCTCCGACGCGGACCTGGACCAGGTGTCCGGCGGCAACATCGGCGTCGACGCCGGTACGGCCGTCGTGACCGCCGGCAGCGCCGTCGGTGGCGGCCTCCACACGGAGGCCGGCCCGCTCTCCGTCACCGCCGGTCTGGGCGCCTCGGCGACCCTCGGCGGCACCGCGGCGCAGGGCCACGCGCACACGACCATGGTCTGAGGCGCGCGACCGTAACGTGCCCGAGCCCCGGACCGTCGCGTCCGGGGCTCACCCGTGCCGGGCGTCGGCCACGAACGCCGACCACGCCGCCCGCGTGACGGCGAGGCGGGCGCGCCGGGGACGCTTGGAGTCGCGGACGCGGACGATGGCGGGGGTTATCGCGACCTCGACGCAGTCGTTGCCGTCTCCGCTGCTGCTGTAGCTGCTCCTGAACCACGCCAGGGCGGGAGCGTCCGGGGTTGCGGGGATGCGGATCATGACTCTCCAAGCATCTGCTCGATGACGGCCCGCGACTCTCGGGGCGTGAGAGCCTGGGCCCGGATCATGCCATAGCGCAGTTCAAGGATTCTGAGCTGCTTCGGATCGGTCACCGGCCGCCCGGCGAACGCCCCCTCGGAACGCCCCACCGCTGTGCCGTCGGGGAACTTGAGCACCTCGACCAGCCCGCCCGTTCCGACGTGCTCCTCACAGTCGGTCGGCATCACCTGAATCGACACGTGCCGCAACTCCCCCAGCTCCAACAGACGTTCGAGCTGCCTGCGCCACACCATTCTGCCCCCGACCGGTCGGCGGAGCGTCGCTTCCTCCTGGACGAAACTGAGGGTCGGTGCCGGCGACCGCTCGAAGACCGAGCGGCGGGCCAGCCGCGCGGCAACCATGCGTTCGGTCTCCTCCTCCGTGTAGGCGGGCAGCCACGCATCGAACAACGCGCGCATGTGAGCCTCGGTCTGCAGCAGACCGTGGACGTTGTGGGTGCTTACAACCCGATCTCGACCGCACCGGCCTCCAGCTTCGCCAGTTCCCGGACGCGCTTCGGGTACCGGACCCTCGCGACGTCCTCCCACATCGCCGTCAGCAGCCCACCCGCCCCCAGCACCTCGTCGGCCCGCTCCAGGTACTCCCGCCGCGGAATCCGCTTCCCGCCCTCGACCTTGTAGACCAGGTCCTCCCCGTAGCCCACCGCCGTACCGAACTCGGCCGCCCGCATCCCCACCGTCTCGCGCCGCAGCTTCAACTGCCTCCCCACGGTGGTGAGGACGGCCACACCCCACTCGTCGTCCGGGTCGACCTCCCAACCCGGCTCTTCCGTCCCGCCGTTCAACGACATCCGCATCCCTTCGCCGTACGCGTCGTATCGCGAGGGGCCACACGGTAGAGGGCGCCCTGTGCCCGTGGACGGGAAACGGGACTCCGCGCACGCCAACGAGTGATGGGCCAGCCGCGAGGTCATGGCCGGCTCGGCGTGGGTCCACAGCAGGGCGCCGCGGTGCCGGGTACGACGCGACGGTGGGCGCCGGAGGGGGCGACGTCTCCGGATCCCCGCTCCACTACAGTGGCCCGGCCCTCCCGGGCCGCCCAACAACTTACGGAGAACGTATGAAACGCGCACCGGTCGCCGTCGCAGCGCTGTCGTCGGCCGCTCTACTCGCCGGATGCACACTGGAGGAGCCGGGGACCGGCAACCCGACCCGGTCCCCGGCGGAAGCCGCCTGGTACGAGAGCGGCGCGGCGGAACGCCGGGGGTACTGCGCCGCGTACGACGCACACGATCCGCAGCAGCCGATCAACGTCCCCGCGCATCGGTCGGACCGGACGAACGAGGAGTTCGCCGACGACTTCTACGAGGTGCTGAAGGACCGGTGCTGAAGGGAACGGAGCGAGGCCTCGGCTGCCCGGCCCGTCACCGCCGTACCGCCTCCGCCCCCTCCGGCACATACGTCGCGACCACACGCTCGCGCCCGCCCGCCACAGCGACGGCGCCCCGCCGCCGGTCCACGGCGTACGCCGCGCCCGCGACCGCCAGGCCGAGCACCGCCAGCCCCGCGCCCGCCGTCGCCGGGGACGTGGCGCCGAAGCCCGCCGCGAGGGCGAGGCCGCCGATCCAGGCGCCGCCGGCGTTGGCGAGGTTGAAGGCGGCCTGGTTGGCGGAGGAGGCGAGGGAGGGGGCCGCCGAGGCCTTCTCCATGACCATGAGCTGGAGCGGGGAGCCGGTGACGAAGGCGGCCATGCCCAGGAGGGCCACCGCGACGGCCGCGCTGACCTCCGTGCGCATCAGGAGCGGGAAGAGGGCGAGGACCGCGACCAGCGAGGCGAGGCCGCCGAAGAGGGTGCCGCGCAGGGAGTGGTCGGCCAGCCGCCCGCCCAGCAGGTTGCCCGCGGTGGCGCCGACGCCGAAGAGCGCGAGCAGCAGCGTCACGCCGGCCTCGGCGAAGCCGGCGGCGTCCGTGAGCATCGGCGTGATGTAGCTGTAGGCGGCGAAGAGCGCCCCGAAGCCCGCGACCGTCGTGCCGAGCGCCAGCCAGACGGGCAGGGAACGCAGGGCGGCCAGCTCGCCGCGCAGGCCCGTGGCGGGGGCCGGGGCGTCATCGCGCGGGATCAGCGCGACCAGCGCCGCTATCGCCGCGACGCCGATCGCGCTCACGCCGAGGAACGTCGCCCGCCAGCCGAACTGCTGGCCCATGGCCGTGGCCGCGGGCACGCCGACGATGTTGGCGACGGTCAGGCCGAGGAACATCAGGGAGACGGAGCGCGCCCTGCGTTCCGGCGCCACCATGCCGGTGGCGACCACGGCGCCGACGCCGAAGAAGGCGCCGTGCGGCAGGCCGCTGACGAAGCGGGCGGCGAGCAGGGAGACCTCGCCGGGGGCCACCGCCGACAGGGCGTTGCCGAGCACGAACAGTGCCATCAGGGCGACGAGGACCGTGCGACGGGACATCCGCGCGGTCGCCGCCGCGAGCAGCGGGGCGCCGATGACCACGCCCAGCGCGTAGGCCGAGACCAGGTGGCCGGCGGCGGGGATCGAGATGTGCAGGTCGTCCGCGACCTCGGGCAGCAGGCCCATCATCACGAACTCGGTCGTACCGATGCCGAAGGCGCCCACGGCAAGGGCGAGCAGGGCCAGGGGCATGAAGGGTCTCGCCTTTCGAGAGCGGGAGGTGCGTACGGGACGTACGTCTGTACTTCCGGCGCCCGTACTTCCGGAACGCCTATGTTCCCGTACGGAACAAAGCCTCTCAGGGCGAGTATTCCGCCGACGAATCTCAGGAGGCGGTTGTGTCGACCTTCACACGCGCGGCGATCGGAAGGTGGTCGCTGCCGGTCGCCGGGAGCGTCCAACTGGTCGTCGGTTCGACGCCGCTGACCAGGATCTGGTCGATGCGGGCCATCGGGAAGGACGCCGGCCAGCTAAACCCGAAGCCGTCGCCCACGGCGCCCTGCGGGGAGCGCATCTGGGAGGTGATCGCGGTGAGCGCGCGGTCGTTCATGGTGCCGTTGAGGTCGCCGAGCAGGATCTTGCGGGGCAGCTTCTCGTCGGCGATGACCTCGCCGAGGGCCTCGGCGCTCTTGTCCCGCTGCCGCGCGGTGAACCCCGCCTCCAGCTTGACCCGTACGGAGGGCAGGTGGGCGACGTACACCGCGACCGGCCCGGAGGGGGTGGCGACCGTGGCGCGCATCGCCCGCTTCCAGCCCAGCCGGATGTCGACGGCCTGCACGTCGCTCATCGGGTACTTGCTCCACAGCCCGACGGTGCCGACGACCGCGTGGTGGCGGTACTTCGACTCCAGCGCCTTCTCGTACGTCGGTACGGCGGACGCCTTCAGCTCCTCCAGGGCCAGCACGTCCGCGCCGGCGGCGGCCACGGCGCGGGCGGTGCCGGCCGGGTCGGCGTTGTCGGCGTTGACGTTGTGCGTGGCCACCGTGAGGTCGCCGCCGGTGCCGGTCTTGTCGAAGAGCAGGCCGCCGAAGAGGTTGAACCACACGGACACCGGCAGCAGGAGCGCGATCAGCGCCGTCGCCGACTTGCGGGCGAGGGCGATCACCAGGAGTACCGGGACCAGCAGGCCGAACCACGGCAGGAACGTCTCCGTGAGGCTGCCGAGGTTGCCGATGGCGTTCGGGATGCGCGAGTGACCCGCCATGACGACGGCCAGGACCACGGCCACCGCGGCGGTGACCAGGCCCCGGCGCCAGATCCGCGGGTCGCCGCGCCAGCCGGTGACCACCCGGGCGAGCAGGCGCCGAAGCCGGGGCTCTCGGCGCTCGGGCCCCGAGCCGCCGTTGTCCGTCTCCGTCATGTACGCCTGCTGCGCCATACCGTCGCCTCACTACCCGCCGTGCAACACCGTCGCCCCCCGTGACTCAGCACCCTAGGGGATGATCGGTTCCGATCCCGCCGTCCCGTGACGGCCGTACTGGCACAAGGACGTGGGAGCCGGCGTCCGGAGTTCCGAACGGGGTCGACACGGGCCGCTCTGTGACACAACGATCACATTCGCCCCCTCTTCCCCGCCCCGGGACGCGGCCGTGTCGCAGGTCCCCTAGCCGTCCGGAGGCACGAGGTGCCACCATGGGAGGGATCCGGGGACACCGTGAGGGTGCCTCGAGATGACATGAAGGAGCCGTTGCCATGACGCAGCTTTCGGCTGCCCCGACGCCGCAGGGCAAGCCCGCCGACGGGAACAGGGCGCTGTACGGGGGCAAGAGCAACCGTCGCATCACCGTCCGGGACATCACCGCCGCCAAGGAGCGCGGTGAGAAATGGCCCATGCTCACCGCCTACGACGCCATGACCGCGTCCGTCTTCGACGAGGCCGGCATCCCGGTCATGCTCGTCGGCGACTCCGCGGGCAACTGCCACCTCGGCTACGAGACCACCGTGCCCGTCACGCTGGACCAGATGACCATGCTCTCGGCCGCCGTCGTACGGGGCACCGGCCGCGCCCTGATCGTGGCCGACCTGCCCTTCGGTTCCTACCAGGAGGGCCCGGTCCAGGCGCTGCGCTCGGCGACCCGGCTGGTCAAGGAGGCCGGGGTCGGGGCGGTCAAGCTGGAGGGCGGCGAGCGCTCGCACCGGCAGATCGAGCTGCTGGTGGAGTCCGGCATCCCCGTGATGGCGCACATCGGCCTCACCCCGCAGTCCGTCAACTCGATGGGCTACCGGGTGCAGGGCCGGGGCGAGGAGGCGGCCCAGCAGTTGCTGCGCGACGCCAAGGCGGTGCAGGACGCGGGCGCCTTCGCGGTCGTCCTGGAGCTGGTGCCGGCCGAGCTGGCCGCCGAGGTGACGCGGACCCTGCACATCCCCACGGTCGGCATCGGCGCGGGTCCGGACACGGACGCGCAGGTGCTGGTGTGGACCGACATGCTCGGGCTGACCGGCGGCCGGATGCCGAAGTTCGTCAAGCAGTACGCCGACCTGCGCGGCGTCATGGGCGACGCGGCGAAGGCGTTCGCCGAGGACGTCGTCGGCGGAACGTTCCCGCAGGAGGAGCACTCCGTCCACTGAGCCATCGCGGCACCACACACCGGCCCCGCCGATCTTCCCCCGTCGGCGGGGCCGGTGGTATGTGCGGCGGCCCGGCGGTCCGTCCCGCGGCCCGCGCCGACATCCCCGTCGGCGGGACGCCGGTCGCGGCGGACGGCTGTCGGCGGGGTGTCGGTCGTACCGGACGGCTGTCGGCGGGATGTCGGTCGTACCCGGACGGCTGTCGGTGGGATGTCGGTCGTACCGGACGGCTGTCGGCGGGATGTCGGTCGTTTGTCGGTGCGGGCTGACAACGTCGTCGGCATGAAGCGAATCGACGGCAACCCCCCGACCGCCGCGGGCAGCGCGGTCACCGTACGGGGGCTGGTCAAGCACTACGGCGAGACCAAGGCGCTGGACGGCGTCGACCTGGATGTGCGCGAGGGCACCGTGATGGGCGTGCTCGGGCCGAACGGGGCCGGCAAGACCACCCTCGTCCGCATCCTGTCCACCCTCGTCACGCCCGACGCCGGCCAGGCGCACGTCGCCGGCTACGACGTCGTCCGGCAGCCGCGGCAGCTCCGGCGGGTGATAGGGCTCACCGGGCAGTACGCGTCCGTGGACGAGAAGCTCCCCGGCTGGGAGAACCTGTACATGATCGGGCGCCTGCTCGACCTGTCCCGCAGCAACGCCCGTACCCGGGCCGACCAACTGCTCGAGCGGTTCTCGCTCACCGAGGCCGGCAAGCGGCCCGCGGCCACCTACTCGGGCGGCATGCGGCGCCGGCTCGACCTGGCCGCCTCCATGATCGGGCACCCGGCCGTCCTCTACCTGGACGAACCCACCACCGGCCTGGACCCGCGCACCCGCAACGAGGTGTGGGACGAGGTCAAGCGCATGGTCGGCGACGGTGTCACCGTGCTGCTGACCACCCAGTACATGGAGGAGGCCGAGCAGCTCGCCGCCGAGCTGACCGTCGTCGACCGCGGCAAGGTCATCGCGAACGGCGGCATCGAGGAGCTGAAGGCCAAGGTCGGCGGCCGCACCCTGCGCGTCCGCCCGGCCGACCCGCTCCAACTGCGCCCGCTCGCCGCCTACCTGGACGAGCTGGGCATCACCGGGCTCGCCAACTCCACGGTGGACGCGCGGCGCGGTGACGTCCTGGTGCCGATCCTCAGCGACGAGCAGCTCACCGCCGTGGTCGGCGCGGTCACCGCGCGCGGCATCACGGTCGCCTCCGTCACCACCGAACTGCCCAGCCTGGACGAGGTCTTCCTGTCCCTCACCGGCCACCGCGCCAGTGCCCCGCAGGACTCCGCGCCCGCCGACGCCCGTGAGGAGGACGCCGTATGAGCGCCCGCCCGTCTCCCACCACCACCCCGCCTGAGGCGCTTCGCGCCGCCCCTTCGGTCACCGTGCCCCCCGCTCCCCGTGCCGACGCCCGGATCTCGCCGCGCGGACATGTCCGGCACACCGGTGCCCTGGTCCGCCGCAACCTGCTGTGGATCCGGCAGGACCCGGAGTCGATGTTCGACGCCCTGCTGATGCCGGTCGTCTTCACCCTGCTGTTCGTGTACGTCTTCGGCGGTTCGATCGGCCAGGCCCTGGGCGGCGGCCAGGACGGCTATGTGCAGTACGTGATCCCCGGCATGATCGCGATGATGAGCATGACGCTGTCCCAGGGTGTCGGCACCGGGTTCAGCCAGGACTTCAACTCCGGTGTCATGGACCGCTTCCGGTCCCTGCCGATCGGGCGCGGCTCCGTGCTCTTCGCGAAGATCTCGGTGGAGATGCTGCGGATGCTGTTCGCGACGACGGTGCTGATGGTCGTCGCCGTCCTGGTCGGCTTCGACATCCGGAACTGGGCCGGTCTGTTCGCGGCGGTCGCCCTGTCCGCGGTGTTCGCCTCGTCGATCATGTGGGTGTTCCTCACCCTGGGCGTGATCCTGAAGAACGCCCAGGCCGTGCAGGGGATGGGATTCATGGTGCTGTTCCCGCTCCAGTTCGGCTCGTCCATCTTCGCCCCGCCGCAGTCGATGCCGGGCTGGCTGCAGGCCTTCACCGACTACAACCCGCTGTCCACGCTCGCCGACGCGGCGCGCGGACTGATGGTCGGCGGCCCGGTCGCGCACGACCTGTGGATGACGCTCGGCTGGTCGGTGGCGATCACGGCGGTGATGGCGCCGGTCGCCATCCACAAGTTCCGTACGAAGACCTGACCCGGCCCGGGATCAGAGCAGGGCGACGGCCTCCTCCGCGGTGAGGCCGGCGCCCTCGGCGTGCGCGGCCTCGTACGCCTGGGCGCCGAGCACCTCGCGGACCCGCCCGGCGGCCCGGGCGCGCGCGTCCCGCTCCAGGCCCATCGGGACGTGGTCCGGCGGCAGCAGCGCGTCGGCGGCGCCGATGCAGCGCGCGGCGTCCGCGGCCCGGCGCCCGCCGTCCACGCGGGCCAGCGCCATCGCGGCGATGGTCAGGTACCCGGAGCGCATGTGCGGGGCGACGGCGGCGGACAGCGGGTCCTCGGCCCGTTCCAGCGCCATGCGGGTCTTGTCCAGGCACTCCTCGTGCCGGTCCTCCAGCGTGGCGATCCATGCCTCGGCGGCGAGGATGAAGGCGTCGAAGACGATGAAGTGGGAGACGGCGAAGTCCTCGCGCAGCAGCCGCAACTGCACACGCGCCTCGGCGATCCGGTCGGTCATGCCGAGCCAGCCGGCCAGGAAGAGCCGGGCGGCCGGCACGGCGCCGTTGTGCCCGGTCCCCTCGGTCCGGTCGATCACGGCGGTCAGGATGCGCTCGCCCTCCTCGCCGTCCCCCGCCTCCAGCAGCACGCTGCCGAGGCGGGCCTCCAGGACGTCCACCTGGGCGTGCGCGCCGAGCCGTTCGGCGTGCACCGCGGCGAGCCGGTAGTCGGCGGCGGCGAGTCGGTACTCGCCCTTGCGCTCACGGGCCTCGCCGCGGGCGGCGAGCGCCTCGGCGGTGCCCCAGGCGTCGCCGAGGCGGCGGTAGATATCCAGTGCCTCGTCGGCGTCGCGGGCCGCGTCGCCCGCCCACTCGGTGCGGTTGGCGTGGAAGTTGGCGCGCATCTGCAGACTGCCGGCCAGCGACCACTCGAACCCGGGTGTCGCACGGCAGGTGCGCACGGCGGCGTCCATGATCTCGCGCAGCCGCTCCATGTCGCCGGAGAGCATCACGGCGAAGAACCAGAGCAGGCCGGGAGGGGAACAGGTCTGGGGCATGCCCGGTTCGTAGGTCTCGGCGATGACCCGCAGTTTCCGCTTGGCCTGCGGCTGCTCCCAGGCCTCCCGCTCGGTGTCCATGCAGGCGAGGTGGGCGAGGTGGACCCCGCGCCGGGCCTCGGCCAGTACTTCGCCGGTGATCGGGGGCGGGGCGGCCGTGCACCGCTCCCACACCGGCTCGGCGCGGCGCACCGGCTCGGCGAACGGGTCGGGGCCGAGGGCCATGACCTCGCTGAACCAGTTCCGGGCCTCCACCCGCAGGTCGCGCATCTGCCAGTACCAGACCAGCGAGAGGGACAGGCTGAGCGCCTCCTGTTCGTCGCGCTCGGCGATGGCGTGGCGCAGGGCGGTGCGCAGGTTCTCGTACTCGCGCTCCAGCCGCTCGATGGCGGTGAGCTGTTGCGGGCCGCGCAGCAAGGGGTCCGCGGTCCGGGCGAGTTCGCGGTAGTACGTCAGGTGCGCGCGCTCGGCGGCGGGCCGGCCGCCGGTCTCGTCGAGGCGTTCGGCGGCGTATTCGGCGACGGTCTCCAGGAGCCGGTAGCGCATGCCGTCACCGCCGGACGGTGCGGCCACGACCAGGGACTTGTCGACGAGGGAGCCGAGGGCGTCCAGGGCGGCGGGCCCGCACACGGCCTCGGCGGCGACGAGGTCGCAGCCGCCCGCGAAGACGGACAGCCGCCCCAGCACGTCCCGTTCCTCCGCGTCCAGCAGGTCCCAGGACCAGTCGACGACCGCCCGCAGGGTCTGCTGGCGGGGCAGGACGGTGCGGCTGCCGGAGGTGAGGAGGCGGAAGCGGTCGTCGAGGCGGTCGGCGATCTGGCGGGCGGTCATCATCCGCAGCCGGGCGGCGGCCAGTTCGATGGCGAGCGGCAGGCCGTCGAGGCGGCGGCAGATCTCGGCGCAGGCGGCCGCGGTCTCCTCGTCGGCGTCGGGGCGGAAGCCGGGGCGGGCGGCGACGCCCCGGTCGGCGAGCAGCCGCAGCGCGGCGGGCTCGGGCAGGGGCTCCACCGGGCGCAGCGTCTCCCCCGGTACGCCGAGGGGTTCGCGGCTGGTGGCGAGGACGGTCAGGCCGGGGCAGCGGGCGAGCAGTTCCTCGGTGAGGCGGGCGGCGGCGTCGACGACGTGCTCGCAGTTGTCGAGGACGATCAGCATGCGGCGCCGGCCGCAGTGCTCGACGAGGCGCTCCACGGCGGTGGCCCGCCGGTCGGGGGCGGCGACGACCCGCATCTCCTCGGCGCCGGCGCCGTACAGCACGGTCTCGCGGGCGCCGAGGGCGGTCAGCACGGCCTCCGGTACGGCGTCGGGGTCGTCGACGGGGGCGAGTTCGGCCAGCCAGGCGCCGTCCCGCGCCGGGTCGCCGGCGCCCTCGGCGACCTCCTGGGACAGCCGCGTCTTGCCCGCGCCGCCGGGCCCGAGGAGGGTGACGAGACGTGCGGCCGTGAGATCGGCGCGCAGGGCCTCGATGTCGGCGTCCCGGCCGACGAAGGAGGTGAGCCGGGCGCGGAGGTTGCCACGGGGCCGGGCGGCGGCCGCAGCGACGGCGTCAGGGGTCTCGCCCGCCGAGGGATCAGCGGACGCGGCAGGCCTCGCGCCGGTGGCGGACGCCGGGGGCGTCGCGGTTGCCGCGCCGGTGGCGGACGCCGGGGGCGTCGCAGGTGCCGCCTCCGGCGGGGTCGCCACGCCCGGCGGGGTCGCCGCGCCCGTCGCAGGTGCCGCGCCCGGCGGGGTCGCCACGCCCGGCATGGTCGCCGCGCCCGTCGCAGGTGCCGCGCCCGGCGGGGTCGCCACGCCCGGCATGGTCGCCGCGCCCGTCGCAGGTGCCGCGCCCGGCGGGGTCGCCACGCCCGGCATGGCCGCCGCGCCCGTCGCAGGTGCCGCACCCGGCGGGGTCGCCACGCCCGGCATGGTCGCCGCGCCCGTCGCAGGTGCCGCGCCCGGCGGGGTCGCCACGCCCGGCATGGCCGCCGCGCCCGTCGCAGGTGCCGCACCCGGCGAGGTCGGCACGCCCGGCGTCGGCGCCGCGCCCGTCGCGGGCGTCGGGGGTGTCGGGGGCGTCGGGGGTGTGGCGGGCGCCGCGCCCGTTCCGCCCGTTGCGGTCACCGCGCCCGGGGCGCCGGTCACGCCGGTCACGCCGGTCACGCCGGTCGCGGTTGCCGCGGCCCCCGCGGGATTGAGCAACTCCCCGTGCAGAGCCCGTAGCTCGGGTCCGGGGTCGGTGCCGAGCCGGTCCGCGAGCAGTCGGCGTACGGCCTCGTAGGCGGCCAGCGCCTCGGCGGTGCGGCCGGTGTCGCGCAGGGCGCGCAGCCGGAGCGCCTGGAGGGGCTCGTCCAGGGGGCGGCCGTCGCACAGCGCGGTCAGCTCGGGCAGGGAGCGCTCGGCCTGACCGAGGTCCAGGGCGGCGGCGTGCCGGGCGCGCAGGGCGTCCAGGTGCCGCATCTCCCAGCGGGCCGCCTCGGCGGTGCGGTCGGGCAGGTCGGCGAGGGCGGGGCCGCGCCACAGGCCGAGGGCGTCGTCGAGCACGACGGCCGCCTTGCCGGGGTCGCCGTCGGCCAGGGCGCGGGCGCCCTCGCCGGCCAGCCGGCCGAAGCGGTGCAGGTCGACGTCGTCGGGGGTGGCGGCGAGCCGGTAGCCGCCGTCGGCCGAGGCGACCGCCTCCGCGCCGAGCGTCCGGCGCAGCCGCCCGACCAGGGCCTGCAGGGCACCCGGCGCGTCGGCGGGCGGATCGCCGTCCCACACCTCCTCCACCAGCAGTCCCGCCGCCACGGCGCGGCCGGGCCTCAGGGCGAGGACGGTCAGCAGCGCGCGCAGCCGCGCCCCGCCGAGCGGGACGGCCGAGCCGTCGGGGCGGAGTACCTGTGTGGTGCCGAGGATGCGATAGCGCACGGGGCCCATTGTCCCCGCTGCCGTCGGAGCCGGTCACGGGGTTTCGACGGCGCGGCGTGAGGTCCGGGAACCGGTGCCCGTCCGGTGGTCCGGGCCCCAGGCGGGCGGCGGCCTCCCCGGAACCTCCCGCCGCCCGCGAGACGTTCCCCCCGTGCGCCCGGTACCGTCGGGCAGTCCCCGCCGGCCCCGGCCGGGTCATACGTGTGTCCGACCGCCAGGGAGTCCCATGACCACCGCCACCGCCCGCCCCAGTGACCGGCGGATCAGTCCGGTGTTCCTCGGGATCGTCGCCGTCGCCGCGGTCACGGGCTGGGCCACCTGGACCGGGTTCGCCGAGCAGCCGGGCCTGGCCGTGTTCCTGTTCGTGACGGCGGCCTGGGTCGTGTCGCTGTGCCTGCACGAGTACGCGCACGCGCGCACCGCGCTGCACAGCGGCGACATCTCGGTCGGCGCGAAGGGCTATCTGACGCTGAACCCGGTGAAGTACACGCACGCGCTGCTGAGCATCGTGCTGCCGGTGCTGTTCGTGATCATGGGCGGCATCGGGCTGCCGGGCGGTGCCGTCTTCATCGAGCGCGGGCGGATCCGGGGGCGGTGGCGGCACAGCCTGATCTCGGCCGCGGGACCGCTGACGAACGTCCTGTTCGCCGTGGTGTGCACGGCCCCGTTCTGGCTGGACGCGCTGGACGGTGTGCCGCGCGACTTCCGGATCGCGCTGGCCTTCCTCGCGCTGCTCCAGGTCACGGCGGCGATCCTGAACTTCCTGCCGGTGCCGGGCCTGGACGGCTACGGGGTGATCGAGCCGTGGCTGTCGTACAACGTACGGCGGCAGGTGGAGCCGCTCGCGCCCTTCGGGCTGCTGATCGTGTTCGCGCTGCTGTGGATCCCGGCCGTCAACGGCGTGTTCTTCGGCGCGGTCGACGCGCTCCTGCGCGGTCTCGGCATCGGCGAGATCGACACGTACTGCGGCTTCGAGCTGTACCGCTTCTGGCAGACGGACGAGCTGTGCTCGGTCAGCCCGTGACGGACGTGGAGCGGCGGGCTTCCCTGCCGCGCTTGACGTAGTACCAGCACATGTTGGAGGACAGCCCCGACAGCAGCACCCACACGACGCCGATCAGCACGCTGCCCTGCCCGAAGGAGACGACGGCGGCGGCCACGGCGAGTACGCAGACGGCCAGGGCGTAGAGGGCGAGGCGGGGCATGGTGCGGGCTCCTGTCGGGGGACACGTGCGGGTACTGCGGTGAACACGGGCGGTACGGGTACCGCCGGCACCCACCAGTGTCCCCCATCGCCTCACACGTCGGTGACGCGGAGCCCGGCGTGTGCCTTGTAGCGGCGGTTGACGGAGATCAGGTTGGCGACCAGCGACTCGACCTGGTGGGCATTGCGCAGCCGCCCGGCGAAGACGCCCCGCATGCCGGCGATGCGCCCGGCCAGGGCCTGCACGATCTCCACGTCGGCGCGCACCTCGCCCAGCACCATGACGTCGGTGTCGATCTCGTCGATCTCCGGGTCCTGGAGGAGGACGGCGGACAGGTGGTGGAAGGCGGCGGTGACCCGGCTGTCCGGCAGCAGCGCGGCGGCCTGCTCGGCGGCGCTGCCCTCCTCGGGCTTGAGCGCGTAGGCGCCCTTCTTGTCGAAGCCGAGCGGGTTGACGCAGTCGACGACGAGCTTGCCGGCCAGCTCCCCGCGCAGGGATTCGAGGGTCTTGCCGTGGCCGTCCCAGGGCACGGCGACGATCACGATGTCGCTGCGGCGGGCGGTCTCGGCGTTGTCGGCGCCCTCGACGCCGTGCCCGATCTCCTCGGCGGCGGCCCGGGCGCGCTCGGCGGCGCGCGAGCCGACGATCACCTTCTGGCCGGCCTTGGCGAGGCGGTAGGCGAGGCCCTTGCCCTGGGGGCCGGTGCCGCCGAGCACGCCGACGACCAGCCCGGAGACGTCGGGCAGGTCCCAGGGGTCCTTGGCGGGGGCCTTCTGTGCAGCACTGTCGGTAGAGGTCATGGGCCGACCCTACGTCCGTCCCGACCGCCGGGCGGGTTCAGGCCCCACCCGGCTGCCGGGCCGTCCCCGGGCCGCTCCCGGGCCGCCCCTAGGGCTCCCCGGATCGTCTGCCGGGTCACCCCCGGGCTGTCCCCGAGCCGCCCCCGGGACGCTCCCGGCCCGTCCCCGGGCCGTTCCCGGGCAGCCCCCGGGGCGCCCCGGATCGCCTGCCGGGTCACCCCCGGGCTGTCCCCGAGCCGTCCTCGGACCGTCCCAGCAGTCCCCGGGCCGCACCCGGATCGTCCCCGAGTCGGGCGAATCCGGGGCGAATGCCGGGCCGCGCGGGCCGGGGTGCGGCAGGATGCGGGCGCATGGACGCCGTACGGGTCGCTCTGCTGCGGGAAGTGCTCGCCGGGACCGAGTGGCTGGGGGCCACCCGGAGGTTCGCGGGGGCGCTCAGGGGGTCGGTGGTCCCGCACGGCGGCGGGCTGCTGCTGGTGGGCACCGCCGAGTACGAGCCCTGGCATCTGGCGGCGCACCTGGTGGACGAGGCCGCCTGGTCGGGGACTCCGGAGCTGGCCCCCACGCTCGTACGGCACGACGCGCGCCCTTCGGACCCGGCGCACCTGGCGGTGGGGCCGGGGCGGCTGGCGGCGGCCCGGCGCGGGGAGACACTGCTCGTGGTGACGCCCGACGACCCCGGCGCAGCGCTCCTGGAACGGGTCCACGACGCCCGCCGGGCCGGCGCGACGGTGCTGGCGCTGGGCACCGGCGAGCGGGAGCTGACGGCGATGGCGCACGAGACGCTGACCGTGCCGGACGACGCCGAGCTGGACCTGGACACCGTGCAGCACCTGGTCAGCGCGGCGGCCGGGGAGAACGCGGTGCCGCCGCCCCGGGGCCGCCGCCGTTTCCGGGACCGCCTGTCCCGGCTGGCCGACCACCTGACGGCGCCGCCGCCGTCCGGCTGGTAGCGCCCCCGGGTGCGCACGCCGGGCGATCGCCTCGGCGGTGACCGCGGGGAGGTGCCCCGTCAGTCCTCGTCCGCGCGCCCCGCGGCCGAGGCGTCGTGCCACTTGGGGTCGTTCTCCCACTCGAGGTTGCGCTCGCGGGCGGTCCGCATCGCCTGCTCGGCCTCCGTGCGGGAGGCGTACGGCCCGAAGCGGTCCTTTCCCGGGCAGTCCGGGCCCTCCTCGACCCTCCGGTGCTCCAGGCAGTAGTACCACTCGCCCGGCTTTCCGACCGTGCGCTTCTTGAACAAGGCCATGGCCGTCTCCTTTCGTCCACCCGCCAGGGACATGCTCTCGTATGCCCGCTGGTTAGACTCGCTGACATGTCTGGCCAGTCGCTGCTCGTACCAGGGGAGCTGTCTCCCACCCGTTCCGTACCCGGAAACATCCGCCGGCCCGAGTACGTGGGCAAACCCGCGCCGTCGCCGTACACCGGGCCGGAGGTGCAGACGCCCGAGACGATCGAGGCGATGCGCGTGGCCGGGCGGATCGCGGCGCGGGCGATGGAGGAGGCCGCGAAGCTCATCGCGCCCGGTGTGACGACGGACGAGCTGGACCGGGTGGCGCACGAGTACATGTGCGACCACGGCGCCTACCCCTCGACACTCGGCTACCGCGGTTTCCCCAAGTCCCTGTGCAGTTCGGTCAACGAGGTCATCTGCCACGGCATCCCCGACTCGACGGTGCTGCGCGACGGTGACATCGTCAACCTCGACGTGACGGCGTACATCGGCGGCGTGCACGGCGACAACAACGCGACCTACCTGGTCGGCGACGTGGACGAGGAGAGCCGGCTGCTGGTCGAGCGCACCCGGGAGTCGCTGGCCCGCGCCATCAAGGCGGTCAGGCCGGGCCGGCAGATCAACATCATCGGCCGGGTCATCGAGTCGTACGCGAAGCGGTTCGGGTACGGGGTGGTGCGGGACTTCACCGGCCACGGGATCAACTCGTCGTTCCACTCCGGGCTCATCGTCCCGCACTACGACAGCCCGCACGCCACCACCGTCATCCAGCCCGGGATGACCTTCACGATCGAGCCGATGCTGACGCTCGGGACGCACGAGTACGACATGTGGGACGACGGCTGGACGGTCGTGACCAAGGACCGCAGGCGGACGGCGCAGTTCGAGCACACGCTCGTGGTGACCGACTCCGGGGCCGACATCCTGACCCTTCCGTAGCCGCACCTCGCTCCTTCACGGGCCCGCTCTCCTCGGAGGGTGGGCCCGCTCGCGTGCGGGTAGGCTTTTACCGACAGGACGTCGGAAAGACTGTTGACTTAGGTAAGCCTAACCATGGAAGATCGGTCACATGGACAGCTTCTCGGCGCTCCTGAGAGCCGCCACCCACGAGCAGCACGAAGAGGCGAACACCTCGTCGTTCATGAGCGACCTGCTGGGCGGCAGGTTGGGAGTGGACGCCTTCGCCCGCTACACCGAACAGCTCTGGTTCGTGTACGAAGCCCTGGAGTCCGGGGCCGCGCGGCTGACGGCGGACCCGGTGGCGGGGCCCTTCATCCGTCCCGAGCTGATGCGGCTGGCGTCGCTGGAGCGGGACCTGGCCCACCTGCGGGGCCCCGCCTGGCGGGCGTCCCTCACCGAGCTGCCGACCACCCGGGCCTACGCGGACCGGGTGCGCGAGTGCGCCGAGACCTGGCCGGCCGGGTACGTGGCCCATCACTACACCCGCTATCTCGGGGACCTCGCCGGGGGCCAGGTCGTCCGCGACCGGGCGGAGCGGACGTGGGGCTTCGCCAAGAAGGGCGACGGGGTCCGCTTCTACGTCTTCGACGGCATCGGCAACCCGGCCGCGTTCAAGCGGGAGTACCGGGCGCTGCTGGACGGCATCCGCGCGGACGACCTGGACAAGCAGCGGGTCGTCGCCGAGTGCAAGCGGGCCTTCGCCCTGAACACGGCGGTCTTCCGGGCGCTCGCCGAGGAGTTCCCGCTGTCCGCGTGAGCGAGCCCGGCCCGCGGACGGACCGGTCCCCCTCGGCCGCCGTGGCCGAGGGGGACCGGGAGCGAGGGCCCACCGGCCTCGGTTGTCGATGCGGTGGTCGTCGCTGCGGCGGTTGATGCCGCCACAGGTCACGTCGCTACCGGTGATGTCCGTGGCGAAGCTGCCGAAGTACGGGCCGCGGATGGCGCCCTCGTCGCCGCGCGGGTGCCCGTCCATCGCCGCGCGGGTGCCCGTCCGTCGCCGTGCGGGGGCCCGTCCGTCGCCGCGCGGGTGCCCGTCCGTCGCCGTGCGGGGGCCCGTCCGTCGCCGTGCGGGGGCCCGTCCGTCGCCGCGCGGGGGCCCGTCCGTCGCCGCGCGGGTGCCCGTCGAAGGCCGTGGCGGTCGCGGCGCCGCCGGCCGTCATGGCGGCGCCGCCGGACGGTGGCGCCCGTCACCGTTCCAGGCGCACCCGTCCGCCGATCTCGATCCACCCTTCGGGCTGCGGCGCCGTCAGAATCTGCGAGCCGGTGCCCTGCGTGATGTTCAGGGCCCGCCCCAGCCGGTCGGTCAGCAGCAGCGCCGCCGCCCCGGTCGCCTCGTCCTCCTCGATGCCGTCGTCGCGTCCCGGGAACGCACGCGCCCGCACCCGCCCCGCCGGCTCGTCCTGCCAGGCCCACGCGTAGATCCACTCCCCGGGCGGCGGCACCGCCAGATCGTCGACCTCGGCGACGGTGGGGTACTGGCGCAGGGTGCGCGGCGGGGCCCACTCGGGGCGGGCCTCGATCCAACTGAACTCGCCGTCCAGCCGGGCCCCCACCACTCCGGCCGGGGTGACGAGCTCGGGCACGTCGAGCAGCCAGGCCGTGCCGACGCAGGGGTGGCCGGCGAACGGCAGGCGGAGAGCAGGCGTGTAGATGTCGACGACACCGCGTTCGGGGTCGTCGACGAACACGGTCTCGCTGAAGCCGAGCTTCGCGGCCAGCTCCTGCCGCCCGGCGGGGTCCGGCAGCACGGATCCGTCCCGGACGACGCCGAGCTCGTTGCCGTATCCGCCGTTCGGCGCGCAGAAGACACGCAGTACGTCGTAGTCAGTCACCGGGGCATTCAAGCACCGCTCGCGGCCGGCCGGGCCGGCGTGGGGCCTCGTCGTACGGCAGGGCGGCGAGTGTGCCCGCGTACGCCCGTGCCAGGGCGGCGCGTCGGCGCTCGGTGTCCGGTCCGGCGGGGCCCGCCGACAGCCTGGCCAGGCGTTCCTCGTGCGCCGCGGTGACCTCGTCGGCACCGCGGCACGTCGTCCTCGGTCGTGCCGCCCCGGGTCACGTGGACCGCGACGCGAACCGCGACGGCGTTGGAGGCGTCCCACGACGCGAACCGTTCAGGCGTGTCGAGGTGCCCCGGGACGTGAGGTCACGGTGTGGCCGCCGTACCCGGTCCCGGCGCTCGCGCGCCTCCTCGCCCCGGTAGGGTTCGCCTCCGGGAAGGGGAAGGTGAAGGAACCTGATGAGCAGGAACCGCGGCCCTCGTAGGCCCCGCAGGCTTGACCGGAGCGCGCTCATAGCGGCCTCGGCGACCGCTTTGTCGCTGACGGCGAGCGGATGCGTGGTGGTGCACGGCGAACGCGAGGTGCTCCCGTCGGCGACCCGGGCCGAGGCCGCGAAGGCCCTCCAGCGGTTCACCGCCGCCTACAACGCGGCCGACAAGGCGTACGACCCCTCCCTGGACGCCGACCACACCACCGGCGCCCTCGCCGCCATCGACTCGGCGCGGCTGGAGGCGGGCCGGACCAACAACCCGGACGGCAATCCGTCGCACTCGCCGCTGGAGCTGACGGACGCGAAGTTCACCATCCCGAAGAAGGCGGGCTGGCCGCGCTGGTTCGTCGCGGACACCAAGGCCAACAAGGGCGGCGACGCCCGCTGGTTGCTGGTCTTCACCCGCGACGGTCTGGAGGAGACCTGGCAGGCGGCGTACCTGACGCTGGTCGCGCCCGGCAAGGTGCCCGAGTTCAAGACCGACCGGGACGGCTGGGCCGAGGCCGTTCCCGCGAACTCCACGGGACTGGCCGTAGCGCCGGCCGACCTGAGCGAGGACTACACGACGTACCTGAAGGACGGCGGGAAGACCTTCGCGGACGGTGCCCACACCAGTTCCTGGCGGGAGTTGCGCGAGAAGCGGTCGACCCGGCCCGGCCTGGTCACGCAGTACATCGACGAGCCGCTGACCGACGGCGACTACGCGCCGCTGGCGCTGCGCACGGAGGACGGCGGGGCGCTGGTGTTCTTCACCACCCGGCACTTCGAGAAGCAGACCGCCGCGCGCGGCGCCTCGGTGCCGACGCCGAACAAGGACGTGCTGGCGCTGACGGACGGCGAGATCAAGCAGTCGCTGACGATGGAGTTCGTCTCCAACGAGATCGCGCTCGACCCGGCGGAGGGCTCCGGCGACGGGCAGGTGTCGATCCTGGGGCGGGTCCAGGGTCTGACGTCGGCGCAGGGCGAGTAGGCGCAGGGCGGGCAGGCGCAGGGCGGGCAGGCGCAGGGCGGGCAGGCGCAGGGCGGGTGGGCGCAGGCCGGCTCAGGCGGAGTACGGCGACGGCCGGGTGGCAGGACGGTGGCGGTGCGCTCGCTCAGCGGCGCAGGGGCCAGGTCGCGCCCGCGTGGTCGCTCTCCTCACCGGCGTGCCGGGCGCAGGCGTCGGTCAGCGTCTCCAGCAGGGTCAGCGGGTCCGGCAGCGGGTGCTCGGGGCCGCGTACCCAGTGCACCGTCCGGTCCTCGCCGGGCAGGCTGGCGGGCGGTACGAGGACGTAGGAGCCGCGGCAGTGCCAGCGCAGGCCGGGATGCTCGTCCATGGTCTCGGGGTGGCAGTCCAGCTCGCAGGGCCACCACTCGTCCTCGTCCTCGGGGGTGCCGCGGGTGAGGGTGAACAGCAGCATGCGGCCGTCGTCGCTCTCGGCGACCGGACCCACCTCGATGCCCGCCTCGAGCAGGCGGTCGAGCGCCTCGCGACCGGCCTGGAGGGGGACGTCGAGGACGTCGTGCACCATGCCGGTCGCGGTGATGAAGTTGGCCTCGGGCTGGTGGCGGGCCCAACGCTCGATCTGCGCGCGGTCGGTGGTGGACTGGGTCTGCCAGGCGAACGACACGGGGTGCCGGGCGGGGGTGGGACAGCCGACGCGGTCGCAGGAGCAGCGGTACCCGGCCGGGTGCGCGGCGGGCGCCAGGGGCAGTCCCGCGCCGGCGGCGGCGAGCAGCAGGTCCTCCCGGCCACCGTCACCGGGGGCCTCCTTGGGGCGGCGTCCGCGCAGCCACTGGGAGAGTTTGCCCTGCAGACCGCTCCGACCGCCGAACTCCGCGCTCATCTATCCCCTTCGCTCGCCGTCGTGCGCACCAGCATGCCTTATGGTCGCACCATTCCGCGCTTCGGGGTCGGGAAGGGACAAATTCCCCTGGCCACTCCCCTGATCCCCCTGATCGCGTCCTGGTCACCCCGTGGTCACCTCGGGGCGAGTCCGTGGAGCGCGTAGTCGACGAGCGTGTCGGTGTAGGCGTGGGAGATGGTCCCCGTGTGCTGGAGCCAGCGCTGGGCGAGCGGGGAGACGAAGAGCTCCAGTCCGATGCGCGGGTCGATCTCCGGTCGCACCTGGCCGGCGTCCTGGGCGGCGCGCAGCCGGTCGGCGTGGAGCTGGAGCGACGGCTCCAGGAGCCTGGTGACGAACTCCCGGCCGAGCTGTTCGTTGACGACGCCCTCCGCGGCCAGGGCGCGGTAGGGGGCCTCGAACTTCGGGTCGCGCAGTTCGTCGACGGTGGCGCGCAGCACGACCTTGAGGTCGGCGGCGACGTCACCGGTGTCCGGGATGGCGTACGCCGCCTCACCGGCGGCCCGCACGGCCTGCTCCCCCAGATCGAGGAAGGCCTCCAGCAGGACGTCGGCCTTCGAGGCCCACCAGCGGTAGATCGTCTGCTTGCCGACGCCGGCGCGGGCGGCGATGCCCTCGATCGTGGTCTTGGGATAGCCGACCTCCGCGACCAGGGCGAGGGCGGCGTCGTAGATGGCCTGACGGGACCGCTGGCTGCGCCGGGTGGCGTCGGGGTGCGGCCGGTCGGGCACGGGAGTGGGGGCGTGGGCTGGTTTCTGGGCGGCCATGTCTCGAAGTTACCAGGTTGACAAGACGGTACGTCTCGCGGAACGGCGGAGACACGAGGAGGGGGGCCGCGAGCGCCGGGGCAACGCGCCCGGAGGGCCGTCGCGGCCGGCCGGGCGCACCGGTCAGCGGGGCCGCGCCCGCGCGTTCTCCAGGTAGTGCAGGACGGCCGCCACCCGCCGGTCGACCTGGTCGGCCGGGGACAGGTCGAGCTTGGCGAAGATGCTGCGGATGTGCTTGTGGACCGCGCCGTCGGTGACGACGAGCCGGGCGGCGATGGCGCCGTTGCCCAGGCCCTCCGCCATCAGGGCGAGCACCTCCCGCTCACGGGGGCTCAGGCGCTCCAGCCGGGTGTCCTGGCGGGTCCGGGTGAACAACTGGGCGACGACCTCCGGATCGATGGCCGTGCCCCCGGCCGCGACCCGGCGCAGCGCGTCCATGAACTCCTCGACCCGCCCGACGCGTTCCTTGAGCAGGTAGCCGAGGCCGCCCACCCCGCCGGTCAGCAGGTCGGTGGCGAAGGACTGCTCGACGTACGCGGACAGCACCAGGACGGCCGGAGCGGGACGCCGGCGCCGGGCCTCGACGGCCGCGCGGATGCCCTCGTCGGTGTGCGTGGGCGGCATGCGTACGTCCAGGATGGCCACGTCGGGCTCGTGCTCGCCGATGGCGTCGAGCACCGCCTCGGCGGTGTCCGCGGTGGCCACCACGTCCAGGCCCTCGGCGCGCAGCAGGAGGGCGAGTCCCTCGCGCAGCAACGGGTCGTCCTCGGCGATCACGATCCGCAGCGCGCGGTCCATTTCACGTTCCACGGGTGGGTCCACTTCCAGGATGGCCGGTCCGCCGACCGGTCCGGCCGGGCGGAGACTGCCGTCGCGGGCCGCGACACGGCGCCGGTGCCCCGCTCCGGCCAACGACCTTACTGCCCGGGCTGGTTGGCCTCCGGCGGGGGCCAGGGGTCGCCCCAGTCCGCGTCGCGGGCGGCCTTGTACAGGTCGCCGTGGCGCTTGGTGACCGTCCGGCGGCGCAACTGCTCGTCGGGCTCGCACAGGTCGAGCAGCACCTGCCCCTTGCGGATCTGCGGACGCCGGACCACCCGGGAGGGGGCGGGGTCGACCGGGAGCCGGGTGGCGGCGACGTAGCTGAACTTCTCGTCCTCGTAGGCGAGGGAGCCGCCCTTGACCTGGCGGTGCAGGGAGGAACGGCTGACCCGCGCCGCGAAGTGGCACCAGTCCGTGCCGGGGACGATGGGGCAGGCGGCGCTGTGCGGACAGGGGGCGGCCACCTGGAACCCGGCGGAGATCAACCGGTCGCGGGCCTCGATGACCCGGGCGTACCCGTCCGGGGTGCCCGCCTCCACGATCACGACGGCCCGCGCGGCGGAGGCGGCGGCGTCGACGAGGGCGGTGCGGTCGGCGCCGGTCAGCTCGTTGAGGACGTAGGAGACGGTGACGAGATCAGTGCTCTCGACGGTGAGCGCCGCTCCGATCCGAGAGCGCTGCCAGCGTACGTCGCGCAGGGCCGGGTGGGCGGCGGCGATCTCCCGGCCGAGGGCCAGCGCGGGCTCGGCCCAGTCGAGCACGGTCACCGGACGAACACCGCCCCAGGTGGCGCTGACGGCCCAGGTCGCCGCGCCGGTCCCGCCGCCGACGTCGACGTGGCTCCCGGGCACCCACCCGGGCACGGCGTCCGCGAACGCCGTCAACGCGGACCGCACCGCCGCGAAGGTCGCGGGCATGCGGTAAGCGGCGTAGGCGACGACGTCCGCGCGGTCCCGCAGGATCGGGGCGTCGGTCGGGGTGGCCCCGCGGTAGTTGGCGATCAGCCGCTCCACGGCCTGCGCGGCCTGCCGGGGCGGCAGCCCGTCGACCAGGTCGGCGAGGGCGGTGCGCAGGGTGTCGGCGGGGGTGGCGGGGTCGTTCACCCGGCGATTCTACGGGGCGGGTGACGGGCGGATCGGCGGTGCGCGGGCCGGGGGCGGCCGGCGGGTGCGCGGGCCGGGATCGGCAGGCAGGCGGGCCGGGGTGGACAGGCGGGCGCGCGGGGCGGGATCGACAGGCAGGCGCGCCGGGGTGGACAGGCAGGCGGGCCCAGGTCGGCAGGCAGGCGGACCCAGGTCGGCAGGCGGACCCAGGTCGGCAGGCGGGCCCAAGTCGGCAGGCGGACCCAGGTCGGCAGGCGGGCGGGCCCAGGTCAGCGCCGACAGGCAGGCGGACCCAGGTCGGCAGGCAGGCGGGCCCAGGTCGGCAGGCAGGCGGGCGGGCCCAGGTCAGCGCCGACAGGCAGGCGGACCCAGGTCGGCAGGCAGGCGGGCCCAGGTCGGCAGGCAGGCGGGCGGGCCCAGGTCGGCGCCGACAGGCGGGCGTGGGCTGCGGAGGTCGGTCGCGCGGCCCGGCGCTGCCGGGGTGCCGCAGCGCCCCCCGTGCCGCATCAGCGGCACGACCGCCCGCAGCCGGGGCGGACGGGCTGCCCGCAACCGGGGCGGCACGGCCCGGGCAGGCCGCCGCGGGCGCCCACCGCTCAGATGCCCCGCACCGCCCGCGCCACCCGCGTCCCCAGCGCCGCCCGGGGCCCGTTGTCCGGGGCGCGGCGGCGTGGATGGACCGTGTTGGCGAGGAGGACCGCGAAGGTGTCCGTCGCCCGGTCGAGGACCAGCATCGTGCCCGTGAACCCGGTGTGCCCGGCCGCCCCCCGCCCCGCCAGCTCGCCCATGAACCACGGCTGGTCCAGCGCGAACCCGAGCCCCGGCTCGGCCAGCAGCAGCTCCACGAAGTCCGCCCCGAGGATGCGGGCCGGCCCGTACGAGCCCCCCGCCAGCAGCGCACGGCAGAAGACGGCGAGGTCCCGCCCCGTCGAGAACAGCCCCGCGTGACCGGTCACCCCGCCGAGCGCCCACGCGTTCTCGTCGTGGACGACGCCCCGCAGCATGCCCCGGTCCGCCTTGGCCCACGGTTTTCGCTGGTCCTCCGTCGCCGCCGCGCCCGGGCACGGCCCGAAGCCCGTCGCCGTCATGCCCAGCGGCCGGGTGATCCCGTCGCGGACGAGGACGTCGAGGCGGCGGCCGGTGACGCGTTCGAGGACCTGCTGGAGGAGCAGCATGTTCAGGTCCGAGTAGCAGTACGTACCCGGCACCCCCACCGGTGGCTCCGCCCGCAGCCGCCGCAGCCGTTCCCCGTCGTCGGCGCAGTCGTACAGCGGGAGTTCGGGCCGCAGTCCGGAGGTGTGCGTGAGCAGTTGCCGCACGGTGACGCCGTGCGCGGCGGCGGCCCGGAAGTCCGGCAGGTAGGCGCCGACCTCCGCGTCGATGCCGAGCGTGCCCCGCTCGATCTGCTGTACGGCGGCGACCGCGGTGAACACCTTCGTCAGGGACGCCAGATCGAAGGGCGTGCCGACGGTCATCGGGACCCTGGAGCCTTCGGGCAGCTCCACGCCCGCGTCGGCGCGCGGGTCGTAGGACGCGTACCGCACGGCCCACCCCGCCGCCTCCTCGACGGCGAGCACGGGGCCGCGTCCGACGGCCACGACGGCGCCCGCCGCCCAGGGCCGCTCGCCGGCGGTGAGGTCGTGCACCTCCTCGACGACACGGCGGAGCTGCCCGGGGTCGAGTCCGGCCCGCTCCGGGGTGTCGCTGCGCAGTCTCGGAACGCTCAGCTCTCCTCTCCCTCCGATGACCGGCACATCCCCACGAAGAAGGCGAGTGCCACCAGCGCCGCCGCCAACTGGACCACGGCCATCGGCAGGGCGGTGTCCTCCCCCGCGATCCCGACGAGCGGGGAGGCGACGGCGCCGATGAGGAAGGAGGACGTGCCGAGCAGCGCGGAGGCGGAGCCCGCGGACGTCTTGACCCGCATCAGGGCGAGCGCCTGGGTGTTGGGCAGGCTGATGCCCATCGCGGACATCAGCACGAACAGCGCGGCGGCGACCGGCGCGAGGCCGACCTCGCCGAAGACGCCGAGGGACATCAGCAGCAGCGCGGTCGCGGCGGCGATGACGATGAGCAGCCCGAGGCCCAGCACCCGGTCCAGCCGGACCCGGCCGACGAGGATCTTGCCGTTGATCTGTCCGACGACGACCAGACCGATCGAGTTGATGCCGAACAGCAGGCTGAACGTCTGCGGGGAGGCGCCGTAGATCTCCTGGATGACGAACGGCGAGGCGGCGATGTAGGCGAACAGCGAGGCGAAGGCGAAGCCGCCCGCGAGCATGTACCCGGTGAAGGCGCGGTCGGCGAGCAGGCCGCGCATCGCGCGCAGGGTGTCGCCGACGCCGCCCGCGTGCCGCTCCTCCTCCGGCAGGGTCTCGGGCAGCCTGGCCCACACGACGACGCCCAGCACCACCCCCACCACCGTGAGCACGACGAACACGCCCCGCCAGTCCGTCACCCGCAGGATCTGCCCGCCGATGAGCGGCGCGACGACCGGTGCGACTCCGGAGATCAGCATGAGGGTGGAGAAGAAGCGCGCCATGGCCACACCGTCGTACAGGTCGCGGACGACTGCGCGGGCGATGACGATGGCGGCGGCGCCGGCGAGTCCCTGCGCCAGCCGGAAGGCGACGAGCAGTTCGACGGTGGGCGCGAGGGCGCACAGCGCGGTGGCGACGACGTAGACGGCCAGGCCCGCCAGGAGCGGGCGGCGGCGCCCCCACTTGTCGCTCATCGGTCCGACCACGAGCTGGCCGAGCGCCATGCCGGCCAGGCAGGCGGTGAGCGTGAGCTGGACGGTCGCCGCGGAGGCGTGCAGGGACCGGGTGACGTCCGGAAGCGACGGGAGGTACATGTCCATCGCGAGCGGCGGCGTGGCGGTCAGGCCGCCGAGGATGAGCGTGACGAGCAGGCCGGTGCGGCGGGTGGCGCGCAGCGAGCGGGCGGCCGGTCCCGTTTCCGGTCCGGCCGCTCGCTCGGTGATCGGTGTGGTGCCCGTGTCCGTAGCTGTTTTCGTGTCCGTGTCCGCTGACGTGTGCGGTATGGACGGCCCGCGCTCGGGCATGTGCCCCTCCCTCTTCGACAGATCCGCCACCTATGCTCTCAGCTCGTACGGACTTGAACGAACAGACTCGAACAAACTGAGCGAGGGTGGGGCAGGGTGTCAGCGGTGACCGGGCAGAGGGTGCGCTGGGGGATTCTGGCGACCGGCGGGATGGCGGCGACGTTCACGGCGGATCTGGTCGATCTGCCGGACGCCGAGGTCGTGGCGGTGGCGTCGCGGACCGAGGCGTCGGCGAAGGCGTTCGCGGAGCGGTTCGGGATACCGCGCGCGTACGGCGGCTGGGAGACGCTGGCGCGGGACGAGGACATCGACGTGGTGTACGTCGCCACCCCGCACTCGGCGCACCGGACGGCCGCCGGCCTGTGCCTGGAGGCGGGGCGGAACGTGCTGTGCGAGAAGCCGTTCACGCTGAACGTGCGCGAGGCGGAGGAACTGGTCGCGCTGGCCCGGCAGCGCGGCGGCTTCCTGATGGAAGCGATGTGGATGTACTGCAACCCGTTGGTGCGGCGGCTGAAGTCGCTGGTCGACGAGGGTGCGATCGGCGAGGTCCGCAGCGTCCAGGCGGACTTCGGGCTGGCGGGCCCCTTCCCGCCCGCGCACCGTCTGCGCGACCCCGCGCAGGGCGGCGGCGCGCTGCTCGACCTGGGGGTGTACCCGGTGTCGTTCGCCCAGTTGCTACTGGGTGAGCCGTCGGACATCGCGGCGCGAGCGGTGCTCTCCGACGAGGGCGTCGATCTCCAGACGGGTGCCCTGCTCACCTACGAGAGCGGTGCTCTCGCTTCGGTGCACTGCTCCATCACCGGCGGAACACCCAACTCCGCCTCGGTCACCGGCTCCAAGGGCCGTATCGACGTCCCGTACGGCTTCTTCTTCCCGGACCACTTCGTGCTGCACCGGGACGGCCGGGAACCGCGGGAGTTCCGGGCCGACCCGGCCGACGGCCCCCGGGCCAGCCTCAAGCACGAGGCCCGGGAGGTGATGCGCGCGCTGCGCGCCGGTGAGACCGAGTCCCCGCTGGTCCCGCTCGACGGCACCCTCGCGGTGATGCGGACGCTCGACACGGTCCGTGACCGCGTCGGCGTCCGCTACCCCGGCGAGGAGCGTGCGGTCACGCCGGCTTGAGCCCCTGCTCCCCCACCTCCGTCACGAAGGACCCGGCGGTCGTCAGCGGCGCGCCCTGCGTGGTCACGTGGGACACCGTCTTGAAGTCGGCGCGCGCCGACTCCCGGCCCAGTGACACCGTCGTGTAGCCGCGCCGCCCGTTGAAGAACTTCAGGTGCGGGTTGGCGGTCATGAGGGTGTCCCAGTTGGACGGCCTCTCCGAGCCGTCGCGGCCGCTGGTGACGGAGGTGGTGACGATCTCGGTGCCCAGGGTCCGGGAGCCGGGGTCGTCGAAGTCGCGCTTGATGTCGAAGCCGTAGGAGACGTGTACGTCGCCGGTGAGGACCATGAGGTTCTCCACTCCGGCGGCCTGCGCGCCGGCCAGCACCCGCTCGCGTGAGGCGGGGTAGCCGTCCCAGGAGTCCATGGAGACCTTGGACGGCGGGGTGGTGGAGTTGAACCGCTGCGAGAAGGTGACCTGCTGGGGCACCACGTTCCACAGGGCGTCCGACCGGTGCCAGCCGTTGATCAGCCAGCGCTCCTGGGCGTCGCCGGTCAGGGTGCGGCTGGGGTCCTCGGACTCCGGCCCGGGGTACTGCCAGCCGTCGCCGTAGGCCTGGTTGGAGCGGTACTGGCGGGTGTCGAGCACGTCGAACTGGGCCAGCCGGCCCCAGTGCAGGCGGCGGTAGAGCCTCAGGTCGGCGCCGTCGGGCAACTGCGGGCGGCGCAGCGGCATGTTCTCCCAGTAGGCCCGGTAGGCGGCGGCCCGCCGGATCAGGAACTCCTCCGGCGGGACGCTGTTCTCCGGGGTCTGGTCGGCGTAGTTGTTCTCGGTCTCGTGGTCGTCCCAGGTGACGACGAAGGGGTGCGCGGCGTGTGCGGCCCGCAGGTCGGGGTCCGACTTGTACAGGGCGTACCGCAGTCGGTAGTCCTCCAGGGTCACCGTCTCGCGCTTGAAGAGCGAGGGCAGGGTGCCGGCCGGGTAAGCGCGGTGGCCGGCGGCGTCGTCGACGGCGTACTCGTAGAGGTAGTCGCCGAGGTGGAAGACGACGTCCACGTCCTCCTGGGCCAGGTGCCGGTACGCGGTGTAGTAACCCTCGTCGTACTTCTGGCAGGAGACCACGCCGAAGGTGAGGTCGAGGGCCCGGCTGCGCCGCGCGGGGGCGGTGCGGGTGCGCCCGGCCGGGCTGACCCAGCGGCCGGCGCGGAAGCGGTAGTGGTAGACGTGGCCGGGGGCGAGGTGGTCGACCTCGACGTGCACGGTGTGGTGGAACTCGGGGTGGGCGGTGGCCTTGCCCCGTCTGACGACGCGGCGGAACCGTTCGTCGAGGGCCAGTTCCCAGCGCACGTCGACGCGTTCGGCGGGCAGTCCGCCGTCGGCCTGGTACGGGGCGGGGGCCAGCCGCGTCCACAGCAGGACGGAGTCGGACTGCGGGTCGCCGGAGGCGACGCCGAGCGTGAAGGGGTCGTCGGTGAGCCGTGCGGCGTCGAGTTCGGCGGCGCTCGCGGTGCCGGCGGCCGGCAGGTTCACGGAGAAGGCGAGCGCGGCGGCGGCGCCGGTGACGGTCAGGAAGCGACGGCGGCCCAGGTGACGGGCGGCGGCGCGGAGTTCGGGCGCGTGCGAGGACTGGGACCGGGCCTGGTGGTTCGCGGGTGTCATCCGTTCCTCCCCTTGCGGTGGTTGCAAGGGGCATTGGACGGGCCGGGAACGACTCCCTCTTGGCGCGGACATGGCGAGCCCATGTCGGAAGGGTGAGTTCCGCATGATCCGCCACGCGTACGCTGCCGACTCATGAACACCGTGAGAACCGCCGCCGAGGAACAGGTCGGCGCACAGAAAGTGGCCCTCGTCACGGGCGCCGGCTCCGGCATCGGCCGGGCGGTCGCCGTCGAACTGCTGGCGGCCGGCTGGTCGGTGGCACTCGCCGGCCGGCGCGTCGAGACGCTGGAGGAGACGGCCTCCCGGGCCCCCGCGGGCAGCGCGACGACACTCCCCGTCCGTGCCGACGTGTCACGGCCCGAGGACGTCGCGGCCCTGTTCGACGCCGTACGCGACCGCTTCGGGCGGCTGGACCTGCTGTTCAACAACGCCGGGACGTTCGGCCCGGGCGGCGTGCCGGTCGAGGACCTGCCCTACGAGGCGTGGCGGCACGTGGTGGACACCAACCTCAACGGGGCGTTCCTGTGCGCGCAGGCGGCCTACCGGCAGATGAAGGAGCAGAGCCCGCAGGGCGGCCGGATCATCAACAACGGCTCGATCTCGGCCCACACCCCGCGCCCGCACTCGGTGGCCTACACGGCGACCAAGCACGCGCTGACCGGCCTGACCAAGTCACTGTCGCTGGACGGCCGGCCCCACGGCATCGCGGTGGGCCAGATCGACATCGGCAACGCGGCGACCGACATGACGGCCGGCATGCGGACCGGCGCGCTCCAGGCCAACGGGGAGACGGCACCCGAGCCCGTGATGGACGTCGCCGACGTGGCACGCACGGTGCGGCACATGGCGGAGCTGCCGCTGGAGGCGAACGTGCAGTTCGCGACGGTCATGGCGACGGCGATGCCGTATGTGGGACGCGGGTGAGTCCACCGCGTCGGTTCACACGGCCGGAGCGCGCCGATTCACACAACCGGAGTTTTACAGTCCGCGGGATTGCGGCCGGTGAAGGACATATGCTCGACTCTCCTTCACCAGAGCTTCACACTTGGAGCGTTGGCCTTCCGTAACGGTCGTCGCGCTCCGCGGGCCACACCGAGGGGGGGAGGCGGCAGCCGTGCCGCCGCACCGGCCGGGGGTGGATCCCGCGCGGAACCGCGGGATACGCACCGGTGGGCGGAACGGCTGCCGCACAGCTCGCGCGAGCGCGGGTTACGCCTGCCCGGTCTCGAACCGCGCGATCCGCCCGTCCTCGTCCACGGTGAACTCCCACCGCGTGCGCATCTCACCCCAGGTGTCGTTGCTGTAGCGGGCGATGAGGGCGCGACCGCCGTTCGACTCGTTGTCGACCTCCATGTGGCCGTGGGACGAGAAGATCTCCTGGTCGATCCACTGGGTGAGGTTCCGGTCGTTCCCGTCGTCGGCCATGGTGGCGTCCGGGGAGAGCAGCGCGAGGAAGGCGTCGCGGTCGTGGGCGTTGACGGCGGCGACGAAGGCGCGGACGGCCGGGTCGCTGAGTCGCGTGGTCTGAATCGTCATGGCGGCAGCGTCACACCGGCTCCGCGCCCCCGCCACCCGAACGGCGCCCGTGACGGGCCCCTGCGGCGCGGGCGGGCGACGGTGGGGGGTGAGAGCCGCCACCGTCCCCGAGGGAGTCGACGTGAACCGTACTGACCGGCGCGATCTCGGGCTGCTGCTGCTCCGCCTGGGTACCGGCGGCGTCCTGGCCGCGCACGGCGCGCAGAAACTGCTCGGCTGGTTCGGCGGCGGCGGCATCGAGGGCACCGGCCAGGCCATGGAGGCCATGGGCTACGCGCCGGGCCGGACCAGCGCCACCGCGGCCGGCCTCGCGGAGGCGGGCGGCGGAACGCTGCTGGCGCTGGGGCTGGCCACCCCGGCCGCGGGTGCGGCGGCGGCCGGCGCGATGGTGGGCGCCGCGGCGGTGCACGCCCCGAACGGCTTCTTCGCCCAGGCCGGCGGCTACGAGTACGCGGCGTCCCTCGGCCTGACCGCCGCCGGCCTCGCGGTCACCGGCCCCGGCCGCCTCTCGCTGGACCACGTGCTGGGCCACGCGGTCAACCGGAACTGGATGGTCCCGGCCGCCCTGGCGGCGACGGCGGCGGCCACGGCGGTCGTCGTGGGGGCGCGGAACAAGCGGGTACGGAGGGCGGCGGAGGGCGAGCAGGAACCACTGTTCGACTGACACACGCACCGGACGCGGGCGGCCGGGTCCCGGGCTCACCGATCGCGGGCGGCCGGGTCCCGGGCGGACCGGACACGGGCGGACGAGCCCCGAACGCAACGAGCCCCAGACGCACCGGACACAGGCGGACGAGGCCCGGGGGAACCAGTCACGGGCGGCCCTGCCTCCGTGGCAGGCTGCCCCGCATGAGCGACGACCGCGGCGGCACGCCCGCCGGCCTTTGGAACACCATCGACGACCTGTGGAAGTGGCTGGAGGCCGACCAGCCCGTCGGCGGCAGGGAGGGCCTCCTGCTGCGCATGCTGAAGCTGTCCGAGGAGGTCGGCGAGGTGTCCGAGGCGGTGATCGGCGCGACCGGCCAGAACCCGCGCAAGGGCGTCACCCACACGTGGGAGGACGTCGAGGCCGAGCTGTGCGACGTCGTGATCACGGCGCTGGTGGCACTGCGGACGCTGACGCCCGAGGCGCGGGAGGTCTTCGCCCGGCATCTGGCGCGGGTGGCGGAGCGGTCGCTGGGCACGCCGGGGCTGCTTCGTCCGGACTCTGTACGATGCGGTCGCTCGACAGACGGCCGGAGTGACCTCGCGGGCCCGTCATGACCCTGCTCCAGAAAAGACCCAGCGCATGCACCGCCCACCCGCTTCACCCACGCCGCCCCCGTCCCCCGGCCCGTCGGCTCCCGGGGCCCGTTGGTGGCTAACCCCTCCGGCCCGCCTCGGCTTCGTACTCGCCGTGCCCCTGCTCGGCCTGGTCAACCAGTATCTCGGTTTCCTGGCCCTGATCGCCGCGATCGTCGTGATCTGGACGGACAGTCCCTGGCAGAAGGGCGTGAAGGTGGCCGCCACGATCGGGGCCATGGCCCTGCTCGGCGCGGTGCTGCCGGATCCGCCCCAGGACGGGGCGGCGGGCACCGTGGCGGAGGCGGACGGGAAGGGCGCGGCGGACGGACGTGCGGCCGACGCCCTGGCGTCGGCGTCGCCCTCGCCGGGCGGGGACCGGGAGCCGACGCCCCGTCCCCGGCCGAACGCCGTGGACCACCGGGGCATGCGGCTGGACGAGGCGCGGGACCGGGCGGAGGCCGCGGGATTCGGAGTCGACGACCACAACGCGTCCGACGACGACAAGAGCATCTGGATGCGGTCCAACTGGACCGTCTGTTTCCAGCAGACCGGCTGGACGTCGTCCGGAACGAAGACGATCGACTTCGGCGCCGTCCAGACGGGCGCCCCCTGCCCCGAGGCGGACGGCGGGGCCGTCCCGTGGCCGGAGATGCCGGATCTGGTCTGGAAGACCTGGAAGACGGCGCGGAAGGAGGTCGTGGCCCTCGGCGTACCGGAGGACCACCTGTGGGCGGACACCGCGTACCTCAACGACCAACTGCCCGACGAGGGGGAGTACGACGACTGGCGCGTGTGCGCGACCGACCCGGTCGAGGGCGCAGACGTCACCCTCGACATCCGGGTGACCCTCGAACTGACCGACCCGGCCAACGGCTGCCCGGAACCGGACCGGGAGGACGGCGACGAGCCGAGCCTGCCGGACCGGGACGACGACGGCGACCCGGACTACAGCGACCCGTTCCCCGGTGACCGGGACCGCAACAGCACCTTCCCGAACGGCCTGCCGGGCGGCTCGGGCAGCTCCGGAAGCTCGTCCGGCGGAGGCGGCGGGGGCGGGGGCGACTGGAACTGCCCCGGCACCCGTTGGTGCTGACGAGACGCCCGGCCCGGCCGGCCGGCCGGAACGTCGTGCGTGCGCCTTCTTCCGGGGCCGGCCGAAGGAGTCCGTGGCACGGCCGCCGGGACCGCCGTGCCACGAGCTCCAAGGTGCGATCGCGATCGCGGATGCGGACGCGGACGCGGATGTGCCGGTCTCCTGGGTAGGTCAGCCCGCGCTGCAGGCGACCGTGGGCCAGGTCCAGTTGCCGTTCGCCTGGATGGTGGCGCCCCAGTTGCCGCCGCTGCCGTTGGACTTGGCGGTCAGCGTCTGCGCGCTGGGATAGCTCGCGTCGACGTTCCAGGTGGTCATGACCTTGGCCGGGGACGGCACGTTCATCGTCACGGTCCAGTCACTCGCCCCGCTCACCGAGACGTTGAGGTTGTACCGGTCCCCCCACCGCTGCCCGGCCGACAGCGTCGCGGTACACCCGCCACCGCCCCCGCCTCCCCCACCGCTGCCGCCGTCGGGGGCGACCGCTCGGCCGGTCTGCGGCGAGATCATGCCGGAGCACAGGCCCTTGGCCGCCAGGGTCTGCGCGATGCGGGGTACGGCCGCGAGCGTGTTGGCCGGCCAGTCGTGCATGAGGATGACCTGGCCGTCGCCCAGCCGGGAGACGGCCTGCACGATCGCGTCGGTACTGGCGTTGTTCCAGTCCTGCGAGTCGACGTCCCAGATCACCTCGGTCAGCCCGTACCCGGCCGCGACCGACCGCAGCGTGGCGTTGGTCTCGCCGTACGGCGGACGGAACAGCTTGGGCGTACCGCCGCCGGCGCTCGCGATGGCCTGCTGGGTCCGGGAGATCTCCGAGTCCATCTGCGACTGGCTGAGCCGCGTCATGTGCGGGTGGGTGTAGCTGTGGTTGGCCACCCACATTCCGGCGTCGACCTGGGCCCGGACGAGTGCGGGGTTCTGGGCCGCGTACTGGCCCTGGTTGAACATGGTCGCCCGCAGCCCGTTCTGCTTCAGCGCGCCGAGCAGGGCCTGGGTGTTGCCGGAGGGGCCGTCGTCGAAGGTGAGTCCGACGTAGCCGTTGCAGGCGGCGGCCCGCGCCGGGGCGGCGTCGGCGTCGGCGTCGGCGGCGGTGACGGTGCCCGCGGCGGCCAGCGCGGCGACGGCCACCCCGGTGACGAGGGAACGCGGTGACGGGCGTGGTCTGGTGCGCATACGAGTGGGTCCTCCTCTCCTCGTGTCAGGTGTGTCAGCCCGCGCTGCAGGAGACCGAGGGCCAGGTCCAGTTGCCGTTCGCCTGGATGGTGGCGCCCCAGTTGTTGCCGCTGCCGTTGGACTTGGCCGTCAGCGTCTGCGCGCTCGGGTAACTGGCGTTGATGTTCCAGGTGGACAGGACCTTCGCCGGGGACGGCACGTTCATCGTCACGGTCCAGTCGCTCGCCCCGCTCACCGAGACGTTGAGGTTGTACCGGTCGTCCCACCTCTGCCCGGCGGACAGCGTGGCGGTGCAGCCACCGCCACCACCGCCGCCACCACCGCCACCGCCGCCACCGCCACCGCCGGTACCGCCGACGGTGATGTTGGAGCTGCCGCTGCTCTGGTAGCCCTCGGTGGCCATGATCATGTAGTAGCTGAAGTTGCCCAGCGGCATTCCGGCCCGTGCCCACGCGTCGAAGTGGTTGCCGGTGGTGATGGTGCCACCGGTCCGCTTGGACTGCCGCACGCTCCAGTACTGGTCGAAGGTGCGGGTGCCCTCGACGGAGGGCGCGTTGTAGCGGGTCGTCTTGTAGATGTCGTAGGTGCCGCCGTCGGTGGTCACGGTGCCCTTGTACTCACCGGTCGGCCGGTAGGTGCCCCAGTTGTCGACGATGTAGTACTCGACGAGCGGGTTCGACGTCCACCCGTAGAGGGTCAGGTACGCGTTGCCGGACGGGTTGAAGGTGCCCGAGTACTGCACGGTCCGGCGCCCGCCGTTGCTCCAGCCCTTGCCCGCGACGAAGTTGCCGGTGTTGCGCCACGAGGTGCTGTACTGGCCGCCCGACCCCATGTCCATGGAGACGGTGCCCTGGCTGTCGGTCCAGAACGAGTAGTAGTAGCCGTTGTTGGTGCCCTCCTGGTTGGTCGTGACGACCGTGCCGGCGTGGGCGCTGCCCGGCAGCATCAGCGCGGCCAGGGCGGCCAGCGCGAAGGCCCACGCACTCCTGACGAGCAGTGTCACGGGACCGCTTCTGCGGCGCCCCGGTTGGACGAGCACGTTCATGGCGGGTGCTTCCTCTCGTGGGGGTGACAACGGCAGCAGTGTTGATCTGCACCCGTCAAGCGTCAATAGTTTCGGTAAATGTTTCGAAAGCTTCGCTCGCCCTTCAGCGGCGCTGATCCAACGTATTGCCAGCCCAGGCCACCACATGGCATCACGCGTCCACTGAAGAAAATTGCCTGCGACGAACCGCCCGGAAAGCACGGGACAACTCATCGAATGTTTCGAAAGCCGGGGCCTATGGACAGCGACGGACCGGACCTCACATCCTCGGGGTGGCAGAGCACCAGAGAGCCGCACACCGTTTCCCGCACCGGAAGGTGGCGCCCGTGAAGTTCAGCTACGCCATGCTCCCCGACTACCCCCTGACCGAGTCCCTGGCGTCCATCGAGCTCGCCGACGAACTCGGCTTCCACGCCTGCTACGCCGCCGACGAGACCTGGCACAAGGACCTGTGGCTCCTCTTCGCCGCGGCCGCCGGCCGCACCAGCCGCATCCGGCTCGGCCCGAGCGTCTCCCCGGTGACGCTGCGCGAACCGACCCTGATCGCCCAGGCCCGGGCGCGATCACGTTCACCTTCGCCCGCCCCGTCAGGACCGGCTGCCGCTGAAGCTCGGCGCGCTGCGCGGGCCGAAGTCCTTCGAGGCGGCCGGTGAGCTGTCGGACGGCTGCCACCACGCCCTGAGCTACACCCGCGAGGCCTACGACTACGCCGTGCGGCACATCCGGCGCGGTGTCACCGCGGTCAGGCGGCCGCCGATCCGGAGGACCCGGACGGCGGTCCCTCCTGCCTGAGCAGGTCCGTGGCACGGTGAGCGGTTCGGTCCGCGTCGGGCGGGAGGAAACGGCTGGCCCGGCCGCTCCAGGTCACGACGAGTTCGTCGCGGGCGCGGGTGGCGGCGACGAACACCAGGGAGCGGGCGCGCTGCTCCTCCTGACGGTAGCGGTCCGGGTCGGCGTCCCGGTACTGCTCGATGCGCTGGTGGGGCACCTGCCCCTCGCCGACCGACGTCAGGAAGACGCGCTGGAACTCCAGGCCCTTGAAACGGTGCATCGTACCGATGCGCACCGCGTCCGCGTCCGACCGCACCCCGTCCCTGCCGAGTTCCACGACCGGCAGATCGAACTCTCTCAGGAGAACGTTGGCGAACTCCTGCGCCGCGCCTGCGTCCGGAACACTGACGGCCATCGCCGAGTACGCCGTGCCGTGCAGTTCGCGGCGTTCCTTGATGAGAGTCGCCACGGCCCTCATCTCGGTCAGCCGGTCGGGGGCACGCCAGAACTGGGGGGTGAGTCCGGTCAGCACCGACCGGTAGCCGTCGAGGGTGTCGGTCCCGGTGTCGAGGTCGTCGAAGGGGGCGCCCCGGATCAGTCGGTTGGCGCTGCCGAGGATCTGGCGGGTGGTGCGGTAGTTGAGGGTGAGGCGGCGGGACGCCCGGCCGCGGATCTCGATGCCCTGGTGGCTGAGCACCACTCGGCTGCCGTAGATGCGCTGGTGGGCGTCTCCGGCGAGGAAGAGGTCGTTCGGTCCTCTGCGGACCATCGCGCGCAGCATGCGCCAGTGTGAGGCGGACAGGTCCTGCGCCTCGTCGACCACGATGTGCTGATAGCGGGGCCTGAGCCACATGCCGCTGCCCGCCTCCCGGTGGACGAGGTCGCGCCCCTGCTGCTCCTCCTCCTTGTAGCGGGCCTGCTCCTCGGTACGGGCCATGCGGTGCTGTTCGAGTTCGGCCGCCCGGTCGGCGATGAGCGCGTACGTCGTCCGTCGCGGCGCGACGTCCAGATGGGCCTTGTACGCCTGCACGAGTTGCCACACGTCGTGACGCTGGGCGGTGCTGATGCGCGGGCGGCCCGAGCGGCCGACGCGTCGGTAGGTGTCCCAGGCGCCGCACCGGTTCGCGAGGACGACGTGCTTGAACTCGGCGTCCAGGAAGTCGGCGTCGTACGCGAGCAGGCCGGTCTCGACGCGCACGGTGTGCCACAGGTTCATGGCCGCGTCGTCGTCGAGTGGCCGGCCCAGCTCTCGCCGGGACTCCTGGACGATCTCCAGGGCGAGTGCGTCGACGGACTTGACGTCGACCCGGCGCAGGAGTCCGTCGCCGCCCAGTTGACGCAGGCGCTGCTCGAGTTCCCGGGCGAGGTTGGTGTTGTACGTGGTGAGCAGCACGGCACGGGAGTGGCCGGGCGGCAGCCGGTCGACGAGATGGCGTACCCGGTGCAGCGCGACGACCGTCTTGCCGGTGCCGGGGCCCCCGGTCACCTTCGCCGAGCCCTTGAAGTCGCCGGTGGCCAAGCGGTGCTGCTCGGGGTGGAGGAACAGGCGCCAGGCGTCGAAACTGCGGCCCAGCGCGCCGAGGACGGCGTCGTCGTCGGTTTCCGCCTGGGAGACCGCGCGCCGGGCCGCCCGGGCCCAGTCGCGGGGGTCGACCTGCTCGTCGGCGCGCCACTTGTCGGTGATGTGGCGTCGTACCTCCTCCGGGTCCGCGCGGTCGCGCAGGGCCAGGAGAACGTCGCGGGTGAGTTCCGGGAGGTTGTGGGTGAGGAGCTTCTCGAACTGCTCCTGTGAGGTGACCTCGCGGAGGGTCGGCAGCAGGGAGGGTACGACGCCGAGGTCGAGGAGGGTCCGGTCGTCGTACCGGGCGAAGAGGGGGGTGGCCCGGTCCCGCAGGGAGACCACGGTGGCGTCGGCCTCGCTCTGGTCGACGACTTCCACGGCACCCGAGACCGGGTTGATCTCCACGGTGAGGCGGGCGAGTTCGTCGCGTGCCCGTGGTCCGTCGCGGACGGCGAGGACGCGCATCTCGTCCCCGCCGTCGGTCGACAGGAGCAGGACCATGCAGCGGGCGTCGGGGTGGGCGAGATACAGGTCGCCGTTGTCGCCCGCCTCGCGGAGCGGGGACAGGCGCAGGGCCCGGTTGGTGCGGTCGGCGCGCAGCCGGTGGACGAAGTCCCCCACCGCGTCCGCCACGGCCCCGTCCCGGCGTTCCAGGTCGCCGTGGGCCTGGCGGCCCACCTGCACCCGCGTCCTGACCCGGTTCCCCGGTCGTCCCGCCCCGTAGCTCATCGTGCGACCCCCTCCTCGCCCAGCAACCGGGCGAGTTCCTCCACGTCCCAGTCGTCCGGCGCGCGCACCTGCCAGCCGGCCGACGCGCACTGCGCCATGTACTGCGCGTCCTCGGCGTCCTCGGCCAGGACGATTCCGATCCTAGGCCCGGGCCAGGCGAGTTCGACCGTCCGGGAGACGCCGTCGACGTCCCAGGTCGCCCTGCCCGCCGGGACGTTCCCGCGAGCGGCCAGGCGTGCGGCGAGCCCGGCGACGTCCGGGTCGCCCCACTTCGTCAGTTCGCCGAGGGTCAGTTCCCAGGCCGTTCGTTCCAGGGGGGTCATGTCGTCCACCGGGTCCGGGGCGCCGGCGACCGCCGCGCGTCGGGGCCGTCCGTCCGGTCCGGCTTCCCCAAGCGGTCCGGCTTCCCCGTCCGGTCCGGCTTCCCCGTCCGGCCGGGCCTCGTGGTCGTCGGCGAGAACCAGCCCGGTCCCGGGGGTGTCGTCGCGCAGTGCGGGAAGCAGTCCGCCGGCGGGCCCGGCCGCGGCGGCGAGCAGTGCGGCGTCGAAGGTGTCGAGCGTGGTGCGGGCGAGGGCGAGTCCGTCGGCCGTGCCCTCGCCCGTGGGGTCGAGGAACTGGATGATGTTGCCCCAGCACAGCCAGGCCTTCCAGCGGCGCCGGTGGTCGTCCCGGTCGCCCTCGACGGCGTCCGGGCGGTCGTCGAGGACGGCGAGCGCGCTCCACCGCATTCCCCTGCCGTCGGCGCGCCGGGCCCCGGCGACGACGAGGGGCAGTCCCGAGCCGTCCTGGAAGGGCAGCAGTTTGAGCCCCTGCCCCGAGACGGCCGGTGCGGGCTCGCCGCGTACCGCGGCGTTGATCCAGCCGACGGCGGCGTGGGGGTCCGCGTCGACGAGTTCCGATCTCCGCAGGGAGGCCGGCGCGCTGACGGCGAGCTGGGCGAGCTGCTGCCACCGGTTCGGCCGCGGGTCGCGCAGGAACCCGAGGAGCGAGGGGATGGCTCCGGTGAACAGCAGCCTGTCCACTTCGGAGGGGTCGCGCCGGGCCTTGCGCCACTGTTCGCGCACCAGGGCACCGGGGCCCGCCGCGGACGTCACGTCGTACGGCGGCCAGGCCGCGTCGGCCGCGCGGCCCGCGATGACGGCGTCGAGCGGGTCGGCCGGGGCGTCGGGGTCCCGGCCGGGTTCGCCCTTGAGGGCGCGGTCCCAGGCCGCCACGTCGTCCCAGGTGATCTGCCAGACGAGTATCCCGTCGGCGCGCAGCCGGGCGCGCTTGGCCGCGTCGGCGGCGATGCGGTTGGTCCGGGAGGAGGCGTGCCAGCGGTAGCCG
Source organism: Streptomyces pactum (assembly GCF_002005225.1). Taxonomy (NCBI): domain Bacteria; kingdom Bacillati; phylum Actinomycetota; class Actinomycetes; order Kitasatosporales; family Streptomycetaceae; genus Streptomyces; species Streptomyces pactum. The sequence goes on along the minus strand of NZ_CP019724.1, from coordinate 6,075,418 downwards.
TCCAGGTATACGGCGATCGGCAGGGGCGGCGCCCCGTCACCGGCGGTGTCTCCGGCCACGGGCCGGAACAGCAGGTCCGGGCGGGTGCGGTAGCCGTGCAGGTCCTTCTGGGCGACGACCTCCCAGTGGACCGGACCGCCGCCCGGCCGCGTGAGGGTGAACTGCTTGCCGTTCCCGCCGGTGGGGGTGGTGGCGTGGTCCGCCGCGTCAGCGTTGCCCGGGATCTCCAGCCAGCGGTCGAGGCATTCGATGAACCGGCGCTCCAGGTCGCTCTCCGCCTGGTCGGCGAAGCGGAGGCCGGCGTCGGCGGCGTCCTTGCGCACGTCCCATCCGCTGCTCCCGTCGGAGCCCAGCAGGCTGTCCAGCATCCACAGGGCCTCTTGCCGGTCGAGGTCCTTGTAGTCCCGCTCCGGGGCGTATCCGAGCAGGCACCGGTGGCAGGCCCGGCGGGAGGTCGTCCCGCAGGGGCACTTCCGCAGTTCCTCCTGGGCGGCGGCGAGTACGGCCCGGAACTCCTCGCCCTCGCGGTCGACGAGGCGTTGCAGGTAGCCGGTGCCGCCGGGCAGCGCGTCGTACAGGACGAGGTAGTTGCGGGTGAGGTCGGTCTCCCGGTCGGGCTCGGTGGCGGGGGCCGAGCGGATGTGGGCGGGGTCGCCGCCGTAGCGCTGGGCCAGGCCGAGGTGGAGGGCGGCGGAGAAGGAGGCGAGACGCTCGGGGACGTTCAGCGTGGCGGCCGGCAGCAGGATGCGCAGGGCCTCCGTGCGGTGCTCGGTGGCGGTGATGACCTGCACGTCCTCCGGCCTGGCCTGCTTGTCGCGGCGCCTGGTGGGGCACCACGGCCGGTGGTGTGCCAGCTCGACCCGGCCGAGCAGGGACTGGCTGAGCGTGTCCTGGGCGGGTCCGTGGCCGGGCTCGCGGTCGGTGGCGCCGCCGCAGCGCGGGCAGACCGTGAATCCGGTGATGGCCACCTCGGCGCCGGCGAAGAGGGTGTCGTTGCGCCTGCCGTGGCGGCTCTTGCCGAGGTTGAAGCGGCGGATGACCGCCTCGCGGACGTGGTCCACGCCGAAGGTGGTCTTCTGGTGCCGCCAGGTCTGCTTGATGTCGGCGGGGTCGATGTCGACGGCGGTGACGGTCGTGTACGGGGTCCGGGTGCGGCTGTCGCGGTCGTCGACGATGCGCGCGTCGTCCCGCTTGTCGTGGGCGGTGACCTTGCGGGGGACGACCACCCGGTGCAGGGCGCCTCGCCCGCCGATGCCCGGACCGCCGCAGCGGGGGCAGGGCGAGGTGTCCTGTTCGGCGTGCTCGCCGCCCCGGACGTGGCCGCACTCCTTGCACACGCGCCACGTCCTCAGCCCGACGGGCAGGCCGTCGGTGGAGTCCTGCGGGGTCGGGCCGAGGTCGAAGCCGTCGACGACGTGCCGGTAGCCGCGCACGTAGTAGGCGTTGCCGGGGGCGAGTTCGGTGAGGGCGGCCTCGGCGGGCCGGTCGTACGTGCGCGGCTCGTTGCTCCAGCGCGCCTTGGCGGGCTCGGCCTTGTCCGTGGACGCCGACGACCGCGCCCTGCGCGCCGGCTCCTTGTAGCTGAGCTGGGCCTCCAGGCGCACACCGTCCTCGACGAGGCTGTAGTTGGGCAGCAGGCCGTGTTCGACGAGGAACCCCTGCGCGTCGGCCTGCCCCATCCCCTGGAGGATCTTCGAGACGCCCGCCGCCTCGCGGACCAGGTTGCGCTTCTCGCGTGCCTCGTCCTCCACGGCCTCCTGGAGTGAGTCGGCCGCGTCGTTGATCAGGGCGCGGCGCCTGACGAGTTCGGCGCGTTCGTCGTCCCAGGCGCGCTTGGCGCGGTTCAGCTCGTCGGCCAGTTGGTGTTCGGCGTAGCGCCGCAGTGTCTTGCGGGCGTCGCGGGAGACGCCGGAGCCGGGGACCTGGTCGATCTCGGGGAACAGGCGCAGGAACTCGTCGGCGAGGTCCGTGCGCCCCGCCACCGCCTTGTGGAAGTGGGTCAGCCAGCCGGTGCGGCCGACGAGCTGGGTCACCCGGTCCGGCAGCGGCGGCACCCCCTCCAGGCCGCCGCGGGCCGCCCGGTCGATCAGGTACGCGGTGTACTGGCGGCACAGCAGCTCGCCGGCGGAGAGGAAGCACCCGGGCGGGAGGATGGGGCCGGCGATGAGGTTCTCGGGTTCGGCGAGGTGGTACAGCGCGCGGGGGCTGGTGTCGGCCAGGGTCACCATGAACGCGTTGCCGGTGGCGCGGCCCGCCCGGCCGACGCGCTGGACGTAGCCGGCGGTGGACGGCGGCAGGGAGGCCAGGACGACCGCCTCCAACTGGCCGATGTCGATGCCGAGTTCGAGCGTCGGCGTGCACGACAGGACGTTGGGGTCGGTGTGCCGCAGGCCGAGCCGGAAACCCTTCTCCACCTCCTCGCGCTCCTTGCGCGTGAGGACACCGGTGTGCTCGGCCGCGACCACGCTGTACGGGTCGGCCTCCCGGTACAGGCGCCGGTAGTAGTCGGAGCGGTAGTCGCGGGCCGCCCGGCCGCCCGCCTGGCCGGAGGGCCGGGTGAGCGAGCCCTCGCAGCGTTTGAGCGGGCAGCGGGTGCCGTGCCAGACCGCGGCCCGCCGCGGCGGCACGGTCTGCGTCCAGCCGCACTCGGGGCAGGTGAGGGCGGCGAGCCCGGTCTGCTCGTCGTCCAGGGGGTGTACCCGGATGTGCCCGGGGGTCAGTCCGTACACGCCGTGTGCCTGCTGCTTGTCGGCCGGGGTGGTGCGGCGGCGGGCGAGGGCGCCGATGCGGTCGTCGGCGAGTGCGGCGAAGAGGTCCGCCAGGTAGGCGCCCGCCGTCTCCCGGTCCAGGTCGAGGCAGCGCTGGGTGAAGTCGACGTACCAACTGTCCCGGGTGTCCACCCGCTCGAACTCGGTGCGTCCGCCGCGGGCGCCGACGAGGACGAAGGCGGGGGCTTCGGAGTTGCTGCCGAACAGCGGCATGCCGGGCTCGCGGCCGTTGGAGACGAAGTGCCGGCTGCGGCCCTCGTCGTCGATGAACTTGTCCAGCCACCTGTGGTGGATGCCGCCGATCTGGCGGACGTGTTCGAGGAGTCCGCGCACATAGCCCTCGAAGTAGCGCGGGCGCTCCGGGCTCCCCTCGGCCGGAACGACGGCCCGGGGTCCTCCGGTCCCGTCGGCGCCGTCCGCCCGCGCCGGAGCCTCGTCCACCGGCACGGCCCCGGGCACGGCCACGGGCAGGAGCTTTTCCAGGTGGACCCGGTAGAGGGATTCCGCCGCGTCGGCCGCCGCCCGCGGGTCGGGCAGGTGGACCTCGGCGGCGACGGTGCGGGTGAGTTCCAGGGTGCGGCCCAGCCGGGAGTGGAGGCCGAACTCCAGCAGGGTGTTGAAGGCGAGGCGCTCGCCGACCAGCTCCCAGGTGGACTCCGGGATGCGCTTCTTGCCCGCCAGCAGGCGCTTGACGCGGTCCACGTCGTGCAGGTCGGGCGGTACGACGGAGGCGAGGAGCCGTTGTTCCGGGACGGCGGCCCGGCTGATCAGGGAGGAGATCAGCTCGTTCAGCGGGACGCCGTCGGCGGCGAACTCCGGTCCGCCTCGGACGCGTTCGGTGAGCTGCTCGTGGACGAGGGAGCGCAGCGAGAACTTCCAGGAGCGGCTGGCGACGAATCCCGCGCGGTGGGCCGCGTCCTGCACGGAGTCGTTGAAGATCAGCGTCTTGCGCCGGTCGCGCTTGTGCTCGTCCTCGCTCGGCAGCTCGCCGCCCGTGAACAACTGGGTGACGACGACGGAGGCCAGCGGGGCGACACCGGCGCCGAGGTAGCGGATGCCCTGGGCCTGGCCGCAGGCAGGGCAGCGGTCCTGCTTGGCGTGGTCGGCCTGTTCCTGGTTGTCGAACCAGGTCCACACGTACACGCCGTTCTCGGGCGCCGGGGCGGTCCGGCCGTCGTCGAGCGCGACCTCGTCCGGGTCGAGTCTGCGCAGCGCCTTGCCGTTGTCCTCCAGGATCAGCAGGGTCGCGTCGTGCGCCGCGCCCCGGCGGGCGCGCCGGGCCGCACGGCTGGCCCGCACGGCGCGGGCCTGCTCGGCCGCCTCCGCCGGGGTGGCGGCGATCATCGCCCGCACCCGGCCCTTGGCGGCGCCGCCGGTCACGCTGGCGCGGTAGATCTCGTCCGGCGCGTGCACGAGGTTCTGCGGGTTGCGGTCGGGGCAGATCGCGGCCCAGCCGGAGCGTCCGCAGTGCCGGCAGTAGGCGGCGGGGAGCCGTCCGGAGCGCTGGACGTGCCGTCGCCGCTCCGTCTGCGCGGCGACGGCCGGTGCCCGCCGCCCGGCGTCCGCGCCGCGCCCCCGACCGGCCCCGGCGGCGGCTTCGGCGCCGGACGTCGTCCCGGCGCCGCCGAGGGCGGCCTGGTCGGCGTCCGACCAGGAGAACACCGGCTGGGGTGCCACGAACCGCAGCACGCGCGACAGCGACCGCAGCCACAGATGGGTCTCCACGAGGAGCAGGGGCCGCTCCTTGTCCGCGGGCGCCTCGGGGTCGCGGGCCACCGAGATGAGCGCCACGAAGCGCGCCAGGGCGGCGGCCGCCTGCTCCGGTTCCCGGACGGCCGCGGCCCGCCACGCCGACGTGGCCGGGAACGCCTCCAGGATTCCGGTGGGTGTGAGGGGCTCGTCCTTCGCGGCCAGCAGCGCGTGCGTGAGGGGGTGGGCCAGCAGCCGCCTGCCCAGTTCGCGCGGATCGGCGGTGTCGCAGCCCACGGTCGCCCGCGCCACGGCGTCCAGGCCACCGGCCGTCCGCGCCGGATCGGGCAGGCCGGCCAGCTCGGCCGGTGACGGCAGGGGCAGCGAGTGGTCGACGGGTGACAGGAACTCCTCGGCGTCCCGCCGGTCCTCCCCCACCACCGCGTCGTCCGGGAACCGGGTGCCGAAGACCTGGGAGGCCACGTGCAGCATGGCCGCGGGTCCGCCCGCCGCGCCGCCGGACCCGAGGGTCGCGGAGGTCGCCACCGGGCAGACGGAACCGAGCGGCCGCCCCTCCTCGCCGGCTCCGGCCACGGCCGCGAGCCGCCGCAGCAGCATCGCCACGTCGGTGCCCTGCGCGCCGTCGTACGTGTGGAACTCGTCGATCACCACGTACGCCAGGTCGGCGTCCCGCCACAGGGAGGCGTCCTGCTGCCGCTGGAGCAGCAGGTCCAGCATCTTGTAGTTGGTGATCAGGATGTCCGGCGGATTGCGGCGGATCTCCGCGCGGTCCACCATGACCCGCTTGTACGGCGCGGTTCCGCGCGACGACGCCTGGCCGATGTACAGCCCGGCCGTCACCTCCCCGAGCCGGCCGTCCTCCAGGTGGTCGCCGAGCCGGTCCGCCTGGTCGCCCGCGAGGGCGTTCATCGGGTACAGCAGTACGGCCTTGATGCCCGTCTTACCGGCTTCCCTCTCCCGACGGCAGTGGTCGAGTACGGGGATCAGGAAGGACTCCGTCTTCCCGGAGCCGGTGCCGGTCGTCACCAGCGTGGGCCGGGGCCGGTGCCCGTCCTTGCTGGTCAGCCGTGCGAACGCCTCGGCCTGGTGCGCGTACGGGGGCGGGAAGTTGGCCGGGTACCAGTCCAGGTGGCGCTGCCAGCCGTCCGCCGCCGTCCGGAAGGGACGCCTGATCCGCAGATACGGGCCCCGGAAGAGCCCGTCGGCCGGGTCGGTGAGGAAGTCCTCCAGCGCGTCCTGGGTGTCGGGTTCGGCCAGCGCGAAGGTCGTCGTCAGGTACTCGACCGTGGTGTCGCGCAGTGTCTGCGCGGCGAGTGTGGGTCTCATGACGCGCTGCCGCCCCCGTGTGCCGTGATCCGTCCCGCGAGCCGACCGCCGCGGACGGCACGAAACGGCCGCCGGGGCGATCGGAATCGATCACGTTCCACTCTACGGGTGAGGTCCGACAGCCCCGCCGGGTTCGGGGGAATCAGGGCCCGAGGTCGATGAGGCGTACGGGCTGCCCCCTCCACGATTCGGGCTCGGTGGTGGCGATCACCGCGCCGCTGGGCCGCTCGGCCGTCGGCTCGGCGGCGTACCGGGTGTGGGCCGTGGCCCAGGAGGCCTCGCGGGCCACGGCGAGCACGGCGGACAGGTCCAGTTCCAGCACGGTGATTCCGGGGAGCGCGGCGAGATGCTCCGCGGTGCCGGGCCGGATCCGGTCCGCCGCGACCAGGGCGCAGGCCGGGGCGTAGAGGAACCAGCCCGCCTCGGCCTGGGCCCGGTGGATCAGCCGGGAGGCGAGCACGTCGCCCTTGCCGGCCGCGACCATCGCGGTGTCGTCCAGGACGATGTGCAGAGGTTCCGTCGTCACCTGGCGCCCGCCTCGCCCAGTCGCCGGTCGAGTTCCGCGTCGAGAGCCGCCTGTTCGCTCGCGCTCGGGTCGTAGCCGTTCCACTCCCGCAGGGCGACGCGGGTCCGTTCGGCCCGCTCCGCCCGCTCCTCGGGGGTGAGCAGCGTCTCGGCGAGGTGGGAGAGGTACCCCCGCAACGACATGCCCTCGGAGGAGGCTATCCGGGCGAGCCTGTCGCGGGCCTCGGCGGGGATGCGGACGTTGGCGTCGGACACGGTGCCTCCTCGTTCTGGGCCGCCAGAGCACGGGTACGGGTACGTACCCGTCCACTGCGGTCCGGCCTGCCGTGCGACGGGAGACCCACGATCACCCTCCCCCGTCGCACGGGGGCGGCGGGCGACCAGGTCTTCTCCTGCGAGGCCCGCGGGCGAGCCTCCCGCGACACCCGGAGCACTCATGTCACGCATGCGGCAGATGTGCATGAGGCTCGGCCTGGACCTCGTACTCCGCCCAGACCGTCTTGCCCGGCCCGTCGGGGCGGGGGTGCCAGTCCCAGCGGGTGGCGAGGCCGGCGACCAGGAGGAGGCCCCGGCCCGACTCGGCCACTTCCGGGGCGGGGGCGATGGCTCCCGGCCGGGGTGGGACGCGCTCGCCCCGGGTGTCCGTGACTTCCGCACGGGCGGTCGTGGAGCGGGCGTCGGCGTGCAGGTGGAGGCGGAGGTGGAAGTCCCGGCCGGGGACGTGGCCGTGCACGACGGCGTTCGCGGTCAGCTCGGCGACGATCAGCACGATCGCGTCGTGGGCGTCGGTGCCGTACGGGATCCCCCAGGAGTCCAGGCGGACGGCTGCCAGGCGGCGGGCGAGGCGGGCGCCGCGCGGCGTGGAGGTGAAGCGCATCTCGAAGGTGCGCTGCGCCGTCGCCGCCGCCGATGCGCCCGGGTTGTCGGTCAGGTGGTGTCTGAGGGCGATGAGTTGAGTGGGGTCGGGGGTGCCGGTGGCGCCGGTGGGCTTGCTCGTCATACCCACCAAGGTTCACGTCGGTTGCTTAGCGTGACCAGTGGTGACGCACCGACGCGGGCCGCTGTACGCGCGGCGCCTCTCCGGGTACGAGGCGCGTGGCGTGACGGCGGGGCAGGGCGGACAACCTGCCCGGCGCGGCACCACATCGCTCGCCTTGCAAGGGTGATAGTCGGCGATGCTGTCACGGACAAGGGCCCGGCAACCGGGGATGTGCGGCACGTGGCTGGTTTCCTCGGGCCTTCTTGTTTCCCGCCCGGTCGTCCTTGGATCATGGGCGCCGACGGCCTTCGTGCCCTGTGCGTTCGGTGCGGGTGGGGTGTGCGAGGAATCCGTGACGGTGAATGGGGCAACGGGACGGGGACGTCGCAAGTGTTGTGCGGGTGCCGATCCGATCTGCGGAATGCGGGTGCCGTATGAGACATCGCCTGCAAGTGATGCTCCAGATCCTGCTGGCGCTGGTCGCCTGCCTGCTCGGGATCGCCACCAACTACGCCACCAACGCGGATGACGTGCCCTGGGCGCTGGAGATCATCCGACGTGGCTCCGTTCCGGCCATCGGGCTCCTGATCCTCGCGATGGTGATCGGGCAGGTTGTCGTGTACCGGCTGGAGAATCCGGCGCCCGAGCAGACGGAGTGGCCCAGCGACCGGATTCCATACCCGGGGCTGGACGCGTACAGCGAGGAAGAGGCCGCCGTCTATTTCGGCCGGGAGACGCAGGCCGCCGAGCTGACGCGCAGGCTGCATGCTCCGGCGCCCGGTCCTGCCGACCGGTTCCTGCTGCTGACCGGGCCGTCCGGCAGCGGCAAGTCCTCGCTCGTACGGGCCGGGGTGCTGCCCCGGCTGCGCAGGCGCCGGTGGACGATCGTGCCGGTGTTCTCGCCGGGGGCGAATCCGCTGCACGCCCTGGCCGCTTCCCTGGCCGTGGCCGGGGGCGGGCGGGAATCGGCCGATGCGGTGCTGCGGCGGTTACGGTACGGGCCGGAAATTCTCAGGGGCGAGCTGTCCCGGCTGCGTGGCGGCCAGTTCCAGCGGGTGCTGCTGGTCATCGACCAGTTCGAGGAACTTGTCACCCTCGCGAGTGAGCGGGAACAGGAACAGTTCATCGAGACTCTGCACGCGTGCCTGCGGCAGGAACCCTCCGTCCGCGTTCTGGCCACCTGCCGGGTGGATCTGCTGGGGCGGCTGCTCGGCACCGGTCAGGCGCAGCTCCTCCAACACCCCATTGCTCTCGGCAGGCTGAGCAAGGCGCAGCTCGCCCAGGTGGTCCAACGTCCGGCGGCCCTGGTGGGCATGTCGTTCGCTCCCGGTCTCGTCGAAACCATCGTGGACGACACCGGCACGGACGACGCACTGCCCCTGCTCGGCTACCTCCTCCAGGAGTTGTACTTCGCCTGCGGTCCGGGCGGCACGGTGACCGAGGAGGCATACCGGCAGCTCGGAGGAGTGGCAGGGGCACTCGCGCGGCAGGCCGACAGTACGGTGGCGGCCCTCGGCACCCCGGACGGCATCGACTTCGCACTGCGGGTGCTGCTGCGGTTCGTCACGCTGGAAGAGCGGGATCTCGCCCGCCGCCCCGTGCGGCTGTCGGAACTGACCGCCCGGGAACGGTACGTGGTGGACGCGTTCATCGACGCGCGACTCATTCGCTCCAGCACCGTGGAGGGCACGGCGGGAGACGCGTACGCCGAGGTGACGCACGAGGCGCTGTTCCGCCAGTGGGCGCCTCTGCGCCAGGAGGTGGAAGCGAGGGCGGAACGGCTGCGGGAGCGGGCCGAACTGGAGCGCTGGGCCGCGGACTGGGAGCGGTCCGGACACAGCGCGGACTACCTCCTCACCGGGGAACGGCTCGCCGTGGCGCAGAGGTGGCTGGCGGCGCTGGAGGAGGTCGGGCAGCCGTCGGCACCCGGCCGCGCGCTCGTCGGCGCCTCTCAACGCCAGGACCTGGCCTTCCTCAGTCGTGTCTCGGACGGCATCGGCCATCAGGTGCTCTCCATGGCGGAGACGGAACCCGAGCGCGCGCTGCTCCTCTCCCTGGCCGCGCTCGGTGAGTGCGCTCCGACACCGGCGGCGCGGCGCGGACTGGTGACCGCGCTGGCCGCTGGGCACGCCCGGGTGCGGCTGGACGGGCATGCGGACACGGTCCGCGACATCGCCTGGTCGGCCGATGGCCGGCTGCTGGCCACCGCCTCCAGGGACGGAACCGCCCGCTTGTACGACGCGGAGTCGGGACGTCAGATGTCCGTGCTGCCGTGCGACGGGGTCATGGTCGAGTCGGTGGCCTTCTCCCCCGACGCGACCCGGCTGGCCACCGCAGGTCGGGACCAGGTCGTACGCGTCTGGGACGTCGCGTCCGGCGAACCGGTCCGGCAGCTCACCGGCGCCGAGGACATCGGCCGACAGGTGGCGTGGTCACCGGACGGATCACGCGTCGCCGCCACGTTCAAGGACCAGGTCGTACGTGTGTGGGAGGCCGCCACCGGGCGCCTCGTGCAGGAGCTGCGCGGTCACACGGGCGACGTCTGGGGTGTGGCCTGGGCGCCGGACAACGCGCGGCTGGCCACCGCGTCGCACGACCGGACGGTGATCGTCTGGGACACGGCCACGGGAGCGGCCACGGCCACCCTGACCGGCCACACGGAGTTCGTGGAGGGCATCGCATGGTCACCGGACGGCGAGTGCCTGGCCACCGGATCGGGTGACCACACCGCCCGCGTCTGGGACGCCCGCACGGGGGCACTGCGGCTGCTACTGCGCGGCCACTCCGACTACGTGTGGAACCCGGCCTTCTCACCGGACGGCCGCCTCCTCGCCACCCCGTCCTCCGACCGCACCGTCCGCATCGTCCGTACCGGGGACGCGAAGGTCGTCGCGGTGCTGCACGGGCACACCGACACGGTGTGGACCGTCGTGTGGTCGCCGTCGGGCACACAGCTAGCCACCGCGTCGACGGACGGGACCGGCCGGGTGTGGGATCTTCAGCCGCAGGGCGCGGAGTCCGTCCTGGTGCAGGGGCACGACGGATCCGTGAACCAGGCCGCGTGGTCCGCCGACGGCGCCCGTCTCGCCACCGCCTCGGACGACGGGACCGTACGCGTGTGGAGTGCGCGGGACGGGATGCCCGCCGGGCCGGTGACGACGCTGGGCGAGCGGGTGTGGAGCGTGGCCTGGGCACCGCACGGTGATCGCCTCGCCCTCAGCACGGCGGACGGCCTGTTCCGCGTCCTGGACGGCGCGGGCGGCACGGTCTTCGACCTGCACGGTGAGCCCGTCGAGGGCTGCTCGTGGTCTCCGGACGCACGGCGGATCGCGACCGGCGGGCACGACGGCACAGTACGCATCCTGTCCGCCGTGGACGGCGCGGAACTGCGGAAGCTGACCGGACACCAGGACTGGGTGGGGCGTGTGGCCTGGTCTCCGAGCGGCGGACATCTGGCCAGCTCCTCCGACGACCGCACCTGCCGTCTGTGGGACACCTCCGACGGCACCCAGTTGACCGTGCTCCGGGGCCACGGCAACTACGTGGAGGACGTGGCCTGGTCACCCGACGAGACCCGGGTGGCCACGGTGTCCGGCGACTGGACGGCCGCTGTGTGGGACGTGGCGACGGGACGCCGTGTCGACGTGCTGAAGGGACACGAGGGGCGGGTGCGCGCCGTGGCCTGGTCACCGGACGGCCGCCATATCGCGACCGGGTCGGACGACCGGACGATACGGCTCTGGTCGGCGGCCACGCTGGAGGAAGTAGCCGTCGTCGGGGTGCACCGGGCCAAGGTGGCGTCGGTGGCTTGGTCCCGGGACGGCACGCTGCTGCTCACCGCGTCCGCCGACGGGACCGCACGTGTGTGGCCGGCGGAACCGGACTACGACCGGTTGGAAGCACGTGCGCGTGGGCGGGTCTTCCGCAGCCTGGACTCGGAGGAGCGGCGGCAGTACCTGCTGCCTCCGGACCCGGCAGGCGGTCAGTAGCGCTGCTCGACCGTACGGTCCTCCGTGTGCACGAGGTAGTCGTCCGGGTCGAGGCCCATCGCCTCGCGCTCGGGCGACGCCCAGTACATCGCGTTGCGCTCCGCGAAGGTCTCGGGGCCCTCGTAGGAGATCAGCCAGACGAACTGGTTGCGCTCCCGGTCGACCCAGGCCCCGCCGATCTCGAATCCCAGATCCAGTCTCAACGGCACGATGTCGTCGCGCCACCGCTCCACCCACTCGTCGAGCAGACCGTCCTTGACGGTGTACGTACGCAACTGCGTGGTCCTGGGCATCGAACACGCTCCCGCCGTCGGGTCGAGACGACCGGCAGACCGGCCGAGAACCACCCCGCCGTGCCGGACGGCCGCTTCGAGCGACCATCCCAACGGTATGTCATGCGGCTGGCGTTCAGCGATCGCCTCCAACGGCTGAGCACCGAGAACTGGTTGGCTCATTGCGCTGATCTCGTGTCGGTCAGGAGCGACGTGTCGGGGGCGGGTGGTGTCGGTGGACTTGCTCATCACGGCCACCACCACACCATCGACCGCGTAGCGTGACCGGTATGTGACGCACCGACGTGGCCGGTTGTACGCGCGGTGCCTCCACGAGTACGAAGCGCGGGGCGTGACGGCGTTCCCAGCGGGGGCGTTGGGCCAGGGAGGCGGTGTTCGATGACGGAGCGTACGGGTTCGGGCGGCGGAGACGGCGGGGCGGCGGTCGTGAGTGTCGGGGACGGCTGGGAGAGCGGCGACGACGGCAGCGGTGACGGGCGGCGCCCCGAGGACGGGGCCGGGAAGGGCGTGGTGGCCGCGTTCGGGCAGACCATGAAGACGCTGCGGCTGCGGGAGGGGCTGGACCGGGGGGAGTTCGGGAGCCGGATCGGGTACTCGGCGTCGACGGTCGCGTCGTTCGAGCAGGGGCGGAGGATCCCGTCGCCCAGGACCATCGACCAGGCGGACGAGGTGCTGGGGGCGGGCGGGTTGCTGTGCCTGTGGAAGGAGGAGGTGGAGCGGGCTCAGTATCCGGTGTTCTTTCAGGGGATGGCGACGCTGGAGAAGGAGGCCGTTGAGCTGCTCTCGTACGACACCCTCGTGGTCAAGGGTTTGCTTCAGACGGAGGAGTACATGAGAGCGCTGCTGGGGATGCGGCGCCCCGTCCTGGACGCGGAGACCATTGAGCAACGGGTGGCGGCGCGCCTGGCCCGGCAGGAAATCTTCGACCGCTGGCCCGCGCCATTGCTGAGTTTCGTGATGGATGAGTCGGTGCTGCGGCGGCCGTACGGTGGGGAGGGGGTTCTGCGCGGGCAGTTGGAACACCTGCTGCTGATGGGCCAGACTCCGAACGTCGTGATCCAGGTCATGCCACTCTCTTGCGAGGAGAGCGCAGGCGTGGACGGGCCTTACACGATCGTCACGCGCAAAGACGGGATGAGGTTCGTCTACGCCGAGGCCCAAGGAACCAGCGCCCTCCAGACTGACCCGGAACAGACGACTCTCGCCGCCGCCCGTTATGGGATCATCCGATCACAGGCTCTCACTTCACGAGAGTCACTGGAGTTCATCGAAGGGTTGTTGGGATCGCTATGAACAACGCTGAGTCCTCGACCGCCGCGTCCGGCTTCGCCTGGTTCAAGAGCAGCTACAGCGGAGCCGAGGGCGGCGATTGTGTAGAGGTCGCGGCCGATACCGCAGTTGTGCACGTCCGGGACTCCAAGGCCGCCGCTGGCCCCGTCGTCGCGGTGTCGCGTGACGCGTGGGCGGGATTCGTCGGGTTGGCCACGACGGAACGGCGCGTCTGACGCTCGTACGGTCGCGAGAGCCCTGCCGGTACTTTTCGGACGGCAGGGCTCTCGTGCGTGTCGGAGCCTGATCAGATACCCGTGTCACCCGGTTCCCAGCCGGCCTCACGCAGGCGACGCGTGAACTCGGCGTGGGCGGCGCGCATCTCGGCCTTGCGGTTGGCTCGGTAGAGGGGGCCGGTGTAGCCGTCCGGGACCGCGTACTCCTCCGGGAATGCCTCCGGCTTGCTCAACTGCTTCCATGCCTCCTTGGGCTGGCCGTACCCGTACTGCTGGTGTGCCTTGGCGATACGACGGCCCGTGGCGTCGAACCACATGTTCTCCTCGTACTGCTGGAGTACGGGGAAGCGGGCGTCGTACATGGCCACCAGCTCGTCGGCGCTGATGCCGAGCCAGACGGCGACGAGAGCGTCGATCTCGACGAGGGCGGCCCGGCGGGCGAACTCCGTGCGGAGGGGGGTGTCGCGGGTCCAGGTGGCGGTGACGCCCTCGGCGAACGGGGGTGTGCCTTCGGGCCAGTATGTCGAGGCAGCCCAAGTGTCCTGCTGCCAGACCGAGTCATATAGCTCCTCCCAGAGTGGGGCGTAGACGCTGGTCTGACAGTTGAGGCGGAGGGTGCGGAGGAGAAGGGCCTGTCCCAAGGGGTGATCTGGGGTCGGCGCAGGCATGACCCTGGCATCTGAAGTAGCGAGGTGGCCTCGACCCGAGCTTCGGAGGAGGTAGTCAAGAGCGATTGACGCAAAGAACCCTGCTGTCAGAGCGGTGAGGCGCAGTGATGGAAGCGCGGCACTGCGCACGGCGTGGATATGGTTGGCACCGGGCGGAATCAGGGCAGCGAACAAGCTCCGCTCGGTGTTCGTGGCGATCATCTCCCGCCATGCCACCCGATAGAACTCCGAGTACGGCCGCGTACTGGCCGTTTGCAGCAGTGCGTGAACAGCCTTGTCGCGAGCGTCTCCCTTCAAGTCGGGCTCTGCCGTCCTGACGTCCGCCTCTGCCGCCGCGACCGCAGCCGGATCAGCGCAGAGCTGAGTTAGCCGGTCATGATCCACCCAACGGTCCTGGGCGGTTACGAATCGTGGACGAGCACCTGCGGGACGGTAGTTCGTACGCGGCACCGCGTCGACCGGCAGGTTCCGGTGATCCCAAGCGTCATAGTCACGCATGCTCTTCGAGCCGCCCTCAGGGGGCTGCTTGTGGTACGGCGTGGCGATGTGAATCAGTGGACCCTGAAGGATCACGTCCTGCCATCTGCCGGTAGGCCCCGGAGTCCATGTGAAGTAGCCAGCCGTGCGGTCGCTCTTCTCATGAAACCCAGGACTAATACGCGGCCCGAAAGAGGCGAGCCGATGCGGCCACTTCGCAAGCGCCCGCACCGCAGACTCTTCCGCCCGCGTCACCGGGTACAGGAGCTTGGCCTGCTCCACAGGCGGTGGGCTCTCCTCACCAGCCAGGGCACGCCACTCCCGAAGTCGCTGTTCGTTGACGGTGACAATCCTGTCGCGGTGCGGACGCAGGTCCCACTTGCCCTCGTCCTTCACTCCTGGGACCGGGCCCTCACCGTCATGTCGTACGGACTTGACGAGCACGCTGGGATGCAGGAGCCAGCTCATGTGCTGGAAGCTGACGTCCTGGTCCTTGCCGTAGACATTGACGCTGAAGTGGGTGCTGTTGTTCACCGGCTTGGCGAAGAGCAGCAACTCATTCACGAAGTCCGCATGCAGCCTCAGGTGCCTGTACGCCGCCTTGCGTAGAGCGCCTTCTTTCGCCCCCGTCAGATGCGTGGACGGGTGAATCAGCCCGGCAGTACCTCGTTCGCCGACGGCCCTCCAACTCAGCAGCATGAACGCCCGGTACAGATCCGGCTGCGTGCCTACCAGCTCGGGATACGTGTCCACCGACGCCAGGAACTCGGACACCGCCGCATGGTCCGCCAGCTCCCCAAGGTACGTCGGCTCGACCTTGGGCCACGCCATGACCTCGGCCTTGCGCCCGTCCCAAGCCTCGTTGCTCGGCTTGTCCGCCAGCTCGAACCACGGCTCGAACTCGGCGAGGACGCCGCTCTCCTTCCACTCCTGCTTGACCCACGGCGGATTCCCCACCATCAGGTCGAAGCCGCCCTCCGCGAACACATGCGCGAAGTCCAGCTCCCAGTGGAAGAAGCCCCGCTCCTTGGCGATCCGCTCGACCGTCTCGTACCAGGGGAACGTCCATCCGAGGTCCGCCGGCTTGGCCCACGCCGTGGCCTCGGTCATCTTCTCGTCGAGTTCGCGTTCCTTGTCGTCGAGCTCTTCAAGGCTCCGGACGCCCTCGAAGGACAGCAGCGAGATCTGCCGCCCCTCCTCCCCCGTGTCCACGTCCACGCGCCCGACGACGGCCTCGGCGAACTCGATCCAGTCCTTGAGGGACTTCAGCGCGACCCGGCGCCGGGAGTCACCCTTGCGCAGGGTCGTACGGTCCTCACCCTCCACCCGGTACTCGAACTCGTCCGAGCCGTCCAGCCGCCCGATCTCCTCCAGCGGCCAGAACCACAGCGCGCACCACGCGTCCATGAGCTGCTTGAGCCGCCAGTAGGGCGTGCCCTTGCGGTGCAGCGCTTCCAGAACCGCGTCCCGGTCCATCGGCGCCGCACCCTCAGCGTCCCGCCCGTCCTGCGGGATGGCCGCACCCCACACGTCCACGTGCCGCGAGATCTCCCGCTCGGACAGCGTCAGCCGCATGACGACCAGGTCCCACAGGTACTCGACGCGCCGGGCGAGCCTGATCAGCCGTCCGGTCTCGGTCGCCGCCCCGGGCTCCCCGTCGTCGTCCACCGAAGCCGAAGCCGAAGCCGAAACGGAGGCCGCCGCCGCCCCGCCCAGCGAAGGCTGCTCCCAGATCTCCAGCCCGAGGTCGAAGGCCCCCTGCCCCAGCCCGGCGTCGTCCGTCTCCGCCGCCAGTTGCTCCGCCGTCGGCGCCGCCTTCTTCTTCGGCGCCGCCGCCCGCTTCGGCTCCCCCTTGGGGTTGCGCCGCATCGCCGAGCGCCACTTGCGCAGCGCCTCGACCAGCCCGGGCTCCAGCCAGTCGACGACGTCGCCGTCGACCACGGCCTTCACCGTCTCCTCCGCCGTGCCCTTCTTCAGGGTGCGCAGGCCGACCTTCTCGCCGATGGAGCCCCAGCCCATCGCGGGCAGCAGGAACTGGTGCACCTCGCGCCCCTTGAGCCGCTCGCCCAGCGGAACGTGCCGGGGCCGCTGCGGGGCCTTCGCCGTCAGCCAGCCGCCCTTGCTGAGGCTGTTGCCGGGATAGACCTTGCGCGCGGCGCCGACGAGGGAGTTGCCCCGGTGGAGGTGGAGGCCGTACCAGGGTGCCTTCATGCCCCGGTACATGGTGTTCAGCCACAGGGAGATCTCCGCCAGCTCCACGGCCGTCTCGTTCAGGTCGACGCCGTACGCGTTGTGCAGGGCGATGTACGCCTTCACCTTCTGCAGTTCGCGCTGGTAGTCCTCGGGGTCGATGTCGACGCCGCGCTCACGCTGGGCGAGCCGCAGGTACAGCTCGGCGAGCTGGTTGACGGCCTCGTTGAGGAACGCGCCGGAGCCGAGGGCCGGTTCGCACACCCGCCAGCGCAGTACGTCGGCCGCGTCGACCCAGGCCTTCTCCGGCTCCTTGGGGTCGACGTCGCCCTTCTCGTCGAGGCGGAAGCGCAGGGTCTGCTCGACCGTGGCCTGGGTGAGGGACTCCGGCGTGTAGTAGGAGGCGCTGGTCTGGCGGTCGCGGCCGGCGAGGCGGTACACGTAGGTGCCGACCTTGCGCGGGACCGGTACACGCTCGTTGGTCTGGGGGTTCAGCTCCGTGGCGACGAAGACGCTGTCGTCGGGGCCGTCCGGATAGCGGCCGGAGCGGACCTGGCTCGCCCGGATCAGCCAGGAACCGCCGCTCGGGTCACCGCCCTTGGCGACCTCGTACAGCGGCTCGTCGGCGATGAAACCGGTGTACGACATCAGGCCCTCGTACACCGCGCCGAGGTGGTTGATGCTGAGGTTGGCGTACGAGATGAAGCCGCCGCGTCCGCCGCGCCCCTTGCCCTCGACGACGGTCAGGTTGCGCAGCACCTGGTGCAGGACCTTGTTGCGCAGGCGCAGGTCGAGGCGGCGGGCGCCGTCGCGGGCCATGCCGTCGGGGTCGACGTCGTCGGGGTGGGTGATCACCTGGTCGACGAGCTTTATGGAGGCCGGGTCGAAGAGGCGGGACTTGAGGGCCTCGATGCGTACGCCCTCGTAGCCGTCGTCCTCGGACAGCCCCGCCGCCGCGTCGTCGTGTACTGCCTCGCCCGCGCCCGGTACAACCGCCTCCCGGGAGGTGATCGTGTCCGCCACCGGGTGGCCGGTGAAGACCTTCTCGAAGAGCAGGGCGAGGGAGTCGTGGAAGTGGTGGCGGTCGCGGGAGGTGCTGGACAGCTTCTCCTGGACGGCGAGTTCGCGCAGGCGGGCGACGCTGTAACCCTGGACGTACTCCTCGCTCCTCATCGGGAGGATGTCCAGCTCGGGGCGGGCCTCGGCGTAGAGGAGGAAGAGGATGCGGTACAGGTAGCGCAGGGACTCCTTGGTGAGGAGGTGCGGGAGCGCGCCGCGCTCGGCGAGTGGGCCGGGCAGCCACTCGGGGAGGTCGTCGTGGGTGACGCCCCGCATCGCCGCGAGTTCCAGGACCTCGTTGGCGATGAGCTGGACCGACGCCTTCAGCCCCTCGCGCAGGTCGTTGGTGACGCCCACGGAGTGGTCGCGGGACTCGGCCACCAGGCGGGAGACGTCGTCGTCCCCGCCGTCCTCGGCCGGACGCAGGGACGGTGCGCCGAACAGGGCGGCGATCACGTCCAGTTCGCCGGCGCTCGCGCCCTTGAGACCCTTGCGGGGCAGGGCGACCTCCAGGCTGACCGCGAGATGGCGTCCGCGCGCGTAGTTCTCGCGGTCGGCGAGGACCATGACGCCGCCGAAGAGGAGGAGCGCGTAGCGGGGGGCGTTGTCGGCGGCGAGCAGCCAGGCGGCGAGGTCGGTGACCGTGGTGAGGGTCTTGCCGGAAGCCACGCGGACGGGCACCGGCAGGCGGTTGGCGGAGCCGTCGCCGCGCGTGTCCGCGATGTCGTCGGCGAAGCCGCCGGCCAGGACGGCGACACCGGGCTCGCTGTGGGCCACGGGCACCGCTACGGGACCGGCGGCGCCGTGGACGGTGAGGTGGCCGGGGCGGGGGGTGAAGCCGAGGGCCTCGAGGACGCGGACGTGCCAGGCGTGCAGGCCCGCGCGCCACTCCTCCTCCGGGCTGTCGCCGTACGCGCGCGGGGCGGGCTGCGGCCGGAAGGCGGGCGGCTCGTCCGTGCCGGTGTGGGTCTTCAGCGCCTCGGTCGCCGTCCGCTGGGCGGTGACGGCCTCCGGGTCGGGCAGGACGTTGTACTTCTCCGCCTCGCCGCCCACACCGAGCCGGACGTCCAGGTAGGGCGCGGTGAGGTCCCGCAGCCCCTGCCGGGGCGTGGGGCGGCCGTGGCGCTCCTCGGCCGCCCACTCCTTCAGGCGGCCGGTCTTCAGTTGCTTGGGCAGGATCTCGTCCAGGTAGAAGGACGGGAAGTACTCACCCTCGTTGACCAGAGCGTCGAACTTCACGCTTGCTGCTCCTGCCGGCTCGCTTCAGGGACGGGATGCACGGGATTCGCGGGGTGCACCGCACGCATCGGATGCTGTGCGTGCACGGGATTCGAAGGGCGGGCGGTCATGCGCTCGGCTCCAGGACGGCGAGGACCCGCACCATCGGGTCGCCGGCCGTGCGCAGCCGGGCCGCGGCCTTCTCCAGGTTCTCGGCGGCCCGCTCCCGGGCGGTGTGTCCGCCGGTGAAGCCGGGCAGCTTCTGCTCCCGCCAGTGGCCGACCCTCGTCTCGTACTCGCGCAGCGGACGGTCGATGTGCTCCTCCGCCTCCTGCCGTCGCCGGTCCATCTCGCGGCGGGTGGCGGCGACGGCGGCCCCGACGTACTGCTGGAGCGCGGCCGGGTCACCCTCGGCGAAGTGGTCCGGCATGGCGGGGCCCAGGCCGAGTTCGGCGAGCAGGGGCCGGGTCAGTTCCCGGACCCGGGGCTCCGCTCCGGCCCGGCCCAGCCGGTCGACGGCCAGCCAGGCCACGACCGTCGGGCGGCCGTCCCGGTTGGACCAGACGCCCTGGGTGAGGAAGACCGGCTCCGGTACGCGGGCGCGGTCCACCTGGACGACGAGGGCCTGCTGACGGCCCAGTTGGACGAGGACCTTGTCGGTGATCCACTCCAGGACGGGGTGCAGCTCGCCGACGTAGTGGGCGTCCGGCCACAGCGACACGGAGTCCGCGTCCTCCCTGGCCCGGCGCAGGGAGTCGGCCGCGTCCTCGCGGCTGAAGGTGAGCTTCATACGGCGCGTGATGCCGTGGTCGCGCAGGTAGCCGGCGGGCAGCACGTCGAGCCGGTCGGCGAGGTCCTCGGGGGTGTCGAAGCTGAGGTCGGTGCCCTGCACGGTGGTGTCCAGGCGGAACGCCTCCAGGTCGGCGAGCTCCTCCAGGCCGGCGAGGACGTAGTCGCGGCGGTCCGTGAACAGGCGCAGTTCCTCGACGACCCGGACCGGGGCGTGGCCGTGGCCGTTGCCCGCGGTGCTCCCGGCCGGGGCGCCGGGGCCCGGCTCCGGGGCGCCGGGGGTGCCGGGGGTGTCCGGGGTGTCGTCGAAGTCGAAGCCGAAGTCGAAGTCCGACTCGTCGTCGTACGGGTCCGTGCCCGTACCGAACTCGGCGTTCAGCCGCTGGGCGAGCGGCAGATCCGCGGTGAACCCGTCGTCCAGGGAGTCCAGGGCGCCGAGGGAGTCCGCGGAGACGGTCTGCAGCCCGTCCACGGCCGGCCGGGGTGCCTCTCCCCGGAAGAGCGCCTCCATGACACGCTTCTCCTCCTTGTCGCCGTCGTTGTCCTTCGTCGCCGCCTCCACGGCGCCGAGGACCGCGTGCACCCGTTCCTCGCGGGCGAGGACCTTCTCGGCGATGTCCGTGTCGTCCAGCGCGCCCTCGACCGCCGACTCGAGGATCATCGCGCGGAACTGCGGCGGCCTGGTCTGCCCGTACCGGTCGATGCGGCCGTTGCGCTGCTCGACCCTGATCAGGCTCCAGGGCAGGTCCCAGTGGATGAGATGGTGACACTGCCGGTGCAGGTTGACGCCCTCGGAGGCGCCGTCGCCGGTGAGGAGCAGCCGCACGTCGCTGCCCGCGCGGGCGAACTCGTCGACGTACTCCATCTGCACCCGGTCGGAGATGCCGGCGCCGCTGTACATGACCTTGACCGCGGCCCGCGCGTCGTCCTCGGCCTGCCAGCCGAGCAGGGGCGGGAGCACCTCGCCCAGCCAGTCGAGGGTCTCGCGGCGCTCGGAGAAGACGACCGCGCGGGTGGGGCTGCCCGCCCTCACGCCGATGCGGCGCAGTTCGTCGACCAGCCCCGCCAGCTTGGAGGCGGCGGCCGGCACGCCGTCCCCGGCGCCCGCGCGCTCGATCGCCCGCGCCAGCTCCAGTAGGCGCAGCAGGGAGGCGGCCTCGGGTGTGCTCGGGGCGACGCCGGCCGGCGGCTCGTCGGTGACGCGGTGCCGCTCGGGGAGCACGTGTCCGGTCCGGGTCAGCCGCTGACGGACCGTGGCGAACAGGGCGCGGTGCGAGGACAGGAAGGACTTGAGCAGGACGTACGGGAAGAGCCGGTCCTCCGCCTGTGCCTGCCGTTCGCGCTGCTTCAGCCAGTGCTCGGCCAGCTCCTGGAAGACCTCCTCCTCCAGGGCGTTCGCCCGGCACCGCACGGGGTGGGAGCCGCCGCGCGGCGCCCAGTGGTCCTTGAGCTGCTCCGCGACCTCGGCGCTGACCTTGGTGCGGCGCAGCATGAGGTGTTCCAGCTCCTCCGCCCTCGGACGGCTCGGGTCCTCGACCGCCATGGGGTCGAGGAGGCGGATCAGACCGGTGAAGGCGGGCATCTCGCCGTTGTGCGGGGTGGCGCTCGCCAGGATCAGCGCGTCGGTGCGTTCGGCGAGGAGATCGGCGAGGGCACGGCGGTCGCTGCCCTGGTTGATCAGGTTGTGGGACTCGTCGATGACGACCGCGTCCCAGTGGATGTGCTCCAGCCACGGCCGGTAGCGCCTGGGGTTCTTGAGCGTGTCCATGGAGATGATCACGCGCTTGTAGTACGTGAACGGGTTGCGGCCCGCGGGGATCTTCCGCTCGATCCGGGCGATGCCCGCGCTGTCGAGCCGGACCAGCGGCAGGGAGAACCGCGTCCACATCTCGTGCTGGAACTGTTCGAGGACGGGCGCGGGTGTGACGACGAGGATGCGCTCGCCCCGGCCGCGCCGGATCAGTTCGCCGAGCAGCACCCCGATCTCCAGGGTCTTGCCGAGGCCGACCACGTCGCCGATCAGCAGCCGGGGCCGCAGCGGGTTCGCCAGCGCCTTCTCCGCGGGGCGCAACTGGTAGTCCATGCGGTCCAGGAGGAACCCGTCGGTCAACGCCAGGCGCCGCTCCCGCTGGGGCAGGGGCGTCTTGCGCAGCACGGCCTCCAGGAAGAGGCGGCTGCGGCGGAAATGGGGCGAGCCGTCGGGGATGAGCCTGGTGTTCTCGGGGCGCAGGACGCGGGGCCGGTCCATCGTGGGGGCGAGGAACCGGGCTTCCTGTCCGCGTACGAGGTCGGAGGCGCCGACGGCCTCGATCAGGAACTCGCCGGGGCGTACCTGCCTGCTGTTGCGGACCATCCACTCCTCGTCCCGTACCTCGATCACCGTGCCGGCGGGCGGCGGTCCGTCGGGTGCAGGCATGAAGGGGTCCTTCCGGGTCGTACGGGGCGTGGTCGAGAGTAGCGCCGTGGTGGTGGGTGACGGACGGCCGCGTGCGGGTTCGGGCGGGCGGCTGGGGCCGGGCGGGCGGCTGGGGCCGGGCGGGTGGTCGTGGCCGGGCGGGCGGCTGGGGCGGGACGGGCGGCTGGGGCGGGGGCGGGTGGTCGTGGCCAGGCGGGCGGTCGTTGGCCGGGCGGGCGGCTGAGGCGGGGCGGGTGTTCGTGGCCAGGCGGGCGGTCGTTGGCCGGGCGGGCGGCTGAGGCGGGGCGGGTGGTCGTGGCCGGGCGGGCGGCTGAGGCGGGGCGGGTGGCGGGGCGGGGCGGGCGGCTGAGGCGGGGCGGGCGGTCGTGGCCGGACGGGCGGCTGAGGCGGGGCGGGTGGTCGTGGCCGGGCGGGCGGTTGCGACCGGGTGGGCGGGCCCGCTGTCGCTACGCGGTCCCCGCCCGGGCCGGCCGGCCCGTGATCACCGGTCGGCCCGCGCTCACAGTTCCCCGCGGTGCGCGTACCGCTCGCGGATGCGGGCCGCGACGTTCCGCGCGGCCCGGGGAGCGGACTGCGAGGCACTCGAAGCGGTGGCGGCCGGCTCCTGCGTGGCGTCGCGGGGGCGCGGCGGCGGGAGCGGGTAGCTCGTGGGGGCGGGCCCCGGGACGCCGGAGGGCCCGGCCTGCGGTGCCGGTGCCACGGGCGGGGCCGGGTCGGGGTCGACGAGCGTCGGCGGATGACCGCCGGGTGCGTCCGGGCCGTCGGTGGCGTCCGCGGCCCACTCGATCTCGTCCGTGTCCACGATGCCGTAGAAGCCGGGGTCGTCCTCCGCCCAGGGCGCGTCCGGCGCGTCCCCCCTGTCGACGGCGTGCTGCGCGAGCTCCCGGACGGCGGGGTCCGCGTGGTCGGCGAGGGCCCGCCGCGGCAGCTCCGGGGTGAGCCCCGCCTCGGCGACGCGGGCCTGGAGCTGGGCCGTGGCGGCTTCAAGCGTCAGACCGGCGTCGGCGAGCAAGGTGAACAGGCTCTCCTGTACACCGTCGAGATCCGGCCGCTGGGAGGGACTGGCGACGAGCACCTGGGCCAGCAGCGGAAGGAAGGCCAGATCGACGCCGTCCCACTTGGGCGGCGACATCAGCGGCATGACGGGATACGGCGGCCTGCCCGTCAGCGCGAAGAAGAGAGTGGCTCCGAGGGCGTACACATCGGCGGGTTCCTCGACGTGCTTGGTGTCCCTGAGCTGCTCGACGGGCATGTAGGGGCGCGTGCCCATGAGGTCGCCGGTCCGGGTGAGCGCCTGGCTGGACTGCCGTTCGGACAGCACCGCCAGGCCGAAGTCCAGCACCACCGGGCCGTCCGGGCCGAGCACGACGTTGCTGGGCTTGAGGTCGCGGTGCAGCAGCTTCGTCCCGTGGATGGCGCGCAGGGCGTCCACCAGGGCCAGCCCGAGCGCCGCGTACGGTCCGACGCCGAGCGGACCGGACTCCTTCACCAGAACCTGCAGGGAGGGACCCGCGACGTAGTCCATGGCGAACCACGGCTCGGCGGCCTCCGGATCCGCCCCGCGCAGCGCCGGAACCCGGTCGCTGACGACCGAGCGGACGGCGTCGACCTCACGCGCGAACCGCTCACGGGCCTGCGGCTGGTGGTCCAGCAGCCGCGGCAGGATCATCTTGACCACCACGAGGCCGGCCGGATCGGCCTCCTGGTCGTGATCGGGCTCGACCAGGCGGTAGGCCGCGGCCATCTCGTCGGGGAGGCCCTCCAGGGGGATCCTGCGCGCCAGATAGGCGACGCCCATGCCGCCCGCACCGAGCCGGGCGAGCAGTTCGAACGGACCCACCACACGCGGGTCGGCCTCGGTGTCCAGCGGCTCCATCGGCGCTCCCGTACCCCCACGCTCTCGTCACGGCCTTCACCTCGGCCACACTGCCGTCGGCCAGTCTACGGGCTGTGGCGAAACGCACACGGACGGCTGAGAAGCACCACCCGGACGACCCGAAGTGAGGTGACTGCGCTGGCCGTTGGCCGGCGCTGCTATAGGGTCGCGGCACCTGATCATGTGCCGTGTGCGTACGGGGAGGAGCGGTATGCGGGCCTGGGTGGTGCGTGCGGGAGAGAACGGGGAGCGCGAGCGGTCGGCCCTGGACGAGGGTGTTCTCGTCGTCGGGTGGGACAGGCTCACGAGGGGCGATCTCGCCGACTCCGCCACGCGCGGCGACGTCAGGGCGGCCGTGGCCGCCGCCTACCCCGACGAAGGTCCGTACACGATCGGGAACTGGACCGGTCAGCTCTACCGTTTCGTCCACGAGATCCAGTCCGGCGATCTCGTCGTGCTGCCCCTGAAGTCCTCGCGGGTGGCCATCGGCCGGGTGACGGGCGGCTACGAGTACCGGGCCGGGGCCGCCGAGGGCACGCGGCACATCCGACGGGTGGAGTGGCTGGTCGAGGACCTCGACCGGCGCGAGATCCAGTCGGACCTGCTGGACAGCCTGGGCTCCCTGCTGACCGTCTTCGAGATCAGCAGGTTCGGCGCGGCGGACCGCGTGGCCGCGCTCGCCGAGGGCAAGCCCGACCCGGGGCGGCCCGACGCCGACGAGTTCGCCGCGACCCTCACCGAGCCCGCGAAGCTGTACGAGGAGGTGCGCAGGCGCGGCGACGCGGAACCGCTCACCCTGTCCATCCGGGACTTCCTCGCCGTATGGGGTGTCCAGCGGCGTCACCCGGCGTCCACCGAGCAGATCAAGAACGACCTGGAGGCGCGGGGCCTGGTCACCGTCCCGCCCTTCACCGAAGGCACGCTGGACAGCCGGATCGCGGTGCTGGCGGGAGGCGCGGAGCCGGACGAATCGGGAACGAGCGCGGTCAGCCGGCTCGTCGGCACGGGACTGAGGGCGGCGCAGGCCCTCGGCGATCGGGACGCCTCATTCGGGTCGGCGCCCCCCGCCGCCTCGGCCGGGCTCACCGGCGGGCTGCCCGACGAGGACGACGAGACACAGGCCATCGCCTACCGGGTCAGCAACCTCGAGTCGGCGAACCGGATGCCCGAGTGCGTACGCGTCGGGGACAGCCTCGGCACCGCCACGACGCTCATGGTGCTGCGCGGCTACAGCCAGCTTCCCGTACTCGACGCGGACGGACGGCTGCGGGGCGTCGTGAGCTGGGAGTCGATCGGGCGCGCCCGGATGGCGGATCCCGCGCCCGGTCTGCACGCCGCGACCGTGCGGGGGCAGGAGGCGAACGGCTCGGACGACCTGCTCGACTGGATCGGGGCCATCCAGCAGTCCGGGTACGTCGTCGTCCGCGACCCCGACCACAAGGTCTGCGGGCTGATCACCGCCTCCGACCTCACGGTGCAGTTCGGCACGCGCGTACGTCCGTTCGTCCTGATCGAGGAGATCGAGCAGCGCCTGCGCCGTGTGGTGGACCGGTGTATTCCGCTCGACCGCATCAAGGCGACCGTCCCGCGCGGACGCGCCGCCCAGGTCCATTCCGCCGCCAACCTCACGTTCGGGGCGTACAAGCATCTGCTCAAAGTGCCGGAGAACTGGGCCGCGCTGGGTTGGGGCATCGACCAGGAGCACTTCCTGACGGCGCTGGAGGACTGCCGCAACTTCCGCAACGACCTGATGCACTTCAGTCCGGACCCGGTGACCGATGATCAACTGGTCCCGGCTCAGGGGCTGCTGGAACTGCTGCGTTCGGTGGATCCGCAGATCTGACGGCGGGCGCGTCCGCGAACCGGGAGCGGCTGACGAGCCGGGCCGTACGCCGAATCCTGTTCCCGGCTCGCGCGCCCGCACCCCCCTCACCGCCGCGCCTTCCGGGGCGTCGCGGCCTTCGGCACGAACAGCACCGGTGAGGGGCGGTTTTCGGCCGATGCCGCTCCCGGCGCAGTCGGCCTCCGGGCGCTCTGTCGCAACCGATAGTTGATCAATAACCTTGTGCGGTAAGCGATTTCCCGATCACAGGGAGCCCCATGTCCACCGCCCAGCAGGTGCCCGACATCCTCTCGCCCGAGTTCGCCGCCGACCCCTATCCCGCCTACCGGGTGATGCGGGACACCGCGCCCCTCATCTGGCACGAGGCGACGCGGAGTTACATCGTGTCGCGCTACGAGGACGTCGAGCGCGTCTTCAAGGACAAGGCCGGCGAGTTCACCACCGACAACTACGCCTGGCAGCTCGAACCCGTGCACGGCAAGACGATCCTCCAGCTCAGCGGGCGGGAACACGCCGTGCGCCGGGCCCTCGTCGCGCCCGCCTTCCGCGGCAGCGACCTGGAGCGGAAGTTCCTGCCCGTCATCGAGCACAACTCCCGCGAGCTGATCGACGCCTTCCGTCACACCGGCTCCGCCGACCTGGTCACCGACTACGCCACCCGCTTCCCGGTCAACGTCATCGCCGACATGCTGGGCCTGGACAAGGCCGACCACACGCGCTTCCACCAGTGGTACACGGCCGTCATCGCCTTCCTCGGGAACCTCTCGGGCGACGCCGAGGTGACGGCGGCCGGCGAGCGGACCCGGGTGGAGTTCGCCGAGTACATGCTGCCGATCATCCGGGAGCGCCGCGAGAATCCGGGCGACGACCTGCTGTCCGCGCTGTGCGCCGCCGAGGTCGACGGGGTGCGGATGAGCGACGAGGACATCAAGGCGTTCTGCAGCCTGCTGCTCGCCGCCGGCGGCGAGACCACCGACAAGGCCATCGCCGGCATCTTCGCGAACCTGCTGCTCCACCCCGACCAGCTCGCCGCCGTCCGCGCGGACCGCTCGCTGATCCCGCGCGCCCTCGCCGAGACCCTGCGGTTCACCCCGCCCGTTCACATGATCATGCGGCAGTCCGCGACGGAGGTGGCCCTCAGCGGCGGCACCGTGCCCGCGGGCGCCACCGTCACCTGTCTGATAGGCGCCGCCAACCGCGACGAGAGCCGCTACCGCGATCCCGACCGCTTCGACGTCTTCCGCGACGACCTCACCACCACGACCGCCTTCTCCGCCGCCGCCGACCATCTCGCGTTCGCGCTCGGCCGGCACTTCTGCGTCGGCGCGCTGCTGGCCAAGGCCGAGGTGGAGATCGGCGTCGGCCAGCTCCTCGACGCCATGCCGGACGTGCGCCTCGCCGACGGCTTCGAGCCGGCCGAGCAGGGCGTGTTCACCCGCGGACCGCAGAGCCTCCCGGTGCGGTTCACCCCCGTGAGCGGCTGACTCGCACCGGCCGGTGCGCGCCTGCCGGTCCGCGCCGACCGCGCCCAGCGGTACGCGCCTGCCGCCGACCGGTGCGCGCCTGCCGGTCCGCGCCTGCCGCGCCCAGCGGTACGCGCCTGCCGCCGGCCGGTGCGAGCCGACCGGTCCGCGCCTGCCGCGCCAGCGGTACGCGCTTGCCGGTACGCGCCTGCCGCCAGCCGGTACGCGCCTGCCGGGTCCCCGCCGACCGCGCCCAGCGGTACGCGCCTGCCGCCGGCCGGTGCGAGCCGACCGGTCCGCGCCTGCCGCGCCCAGCGGTACGCGCCTGCCGCCGGCCGGTGCGCGCCTGCCGCGCCTGGCGGTACGCGCCTGCCGCGCCGGCCGGTCCGCGCCGGTCGCTACGGCTCGGTACCCGGGCCCATGGTCGTGGGCCCGGGTACCCGCGGGCCACGGCTCTCGGCCCGGGTACCCGCGGGCCCACAACTATCGACCCGGGCTTCCGCGGGCCCGCGGTCAGGGACGGGAGACCCGCGCTACTGCACCACCGGTGTGAACCGCACCGGAAGCGCCGACAGCCCTCGCATCCAGATCGACGGCCGCCAGGTCAGTTCCTCCGGATCCACCGCCAGCACCAGGTCGGGCAGCCGGTCCAGCAGCGTCTCGACCGCCGTCCGCGCCATCACGTCCGCCAGCAGCGGAGCCGGGTACGGGCAGCGGTGCTCACCGTTGCTGAACGACAGGTGCGCGGCGTTCTCCGCGCCCACGTGCCCCTCCGGCCAGATCTGCGGGTCGGTGTTGGCGGCGGCCAGCCCCAGCACCAGGCAGTCGCCGGCCCGGATCTGCCGGCCGCCCAACTGGACGTCCCGTGCCGCCCACCGCCCGATGAAGTTCTGCGTCGGCGTGTCCAGCCACAGCACCTCGTTGAGCGCCTCGCCCACGCTGAGCCGGCCGCCCGACACGTTCACGGCGAACCGCTCGTCCGTCAGCAGCAGGCGCAGCGTGTTGCAGATCCAGTTCGCCGTCGGCTGCTGCGCCGCCGCGATGACGGAGGTCAGGTCCTGGACGATCTCCTCGTCCGTCAGACCGGCCGGGTGCGTCAGCATGCGCGAGGTGATGTCCGGGCCGGGGTCGGCCCGCTTGTCCTTCACCAACTGCCGCAGCCGCTCGCCCACGCGCCCGTACGCCGCCACCGGGTCGTCGCCCTCCCCCGCGTCCAGGGAGATCCGCAGGTCGTCGACGAGCCGGCGGGTGTCCTCGCCCGAGGTCGGCATCCCGCACAGTTGCACCACGGTGCGCATGGGCAGGGCGTGCGCGTAGTCGGCCATCAGCTCCGCCCGGCCGCTGCCGGCGAACCGGGCGATGAGGTCGTCGGCGATCAGCAGGCAGTCGTGGGCCAGCTCGAACTGGTCGACCGCCTCCAGCGCCTCGGTGATCACCCCGGCCCGCCGCCGGTGCTCCTCGCCCTCGGCGAACAGCACCGACGGCTGGTACCCGACGAAGGGCAGCAGCGGCCAGTCCGGCGGGATGTTCTCCCACTGGTGCCAGCGCCGCGAGTCCCGCGCGAACAGCTCGTCATGGCTGGTCACGTACGTGAGCTCGGAGTAGCCCAGCACCAGCCAGGCCGGGATGCCGCCGTCGAGCACCACGGGCGCGACGGGGCCGTGGTCCCGGCGCAGCGCGCGGTAGAGCTGCGCCGGCGTCTGCTGGTACTCGAGCCCCGTCAGGCGCACCGCGCCGGAGTGCGCGGGGCACCCCGCGGGCGCCGGGTGCGCGTAGGGGCCGCCTGGGTCGGTCACAGTGTCGTCTCCTCGGCGATGGCCATGTCGTGAAGGTGGTTCACGAGGGTGATCAGCACGTCCTTGCCGGAGTGCCGGACCCGTGCGTCGCAGTCGACCATCGGCACGTGGGCGGGCAGGGCGAGTGCCTGGCGTATCTCGTCCAGGGAGTACCGGTCGGTGTCCTCGTCGAACCGGTTCACGGCCACCACGAAGGGCGTGCGGTGGTGCTCCAGCCTGTCGATCGCGTACCAGGAGTCGTCCATCCGGCGGGTGTCCACGAGGACCACGGCGCCCAGTGTTCCCGAGAACAGCCTGTCCCACAGGAACCAGAAGCGCTCCTGGCCGGGCGCTCCGAACAAGTACAGCACCATGCGGTCGTTGAGGCTGATCCGCCCGAAGTCGAAGGCGACCGTCGTGGTGGTCTTCGCCGCCACCGCGCTGGTCTCGTCGACGCCCACGCCGGCCTGGGTCATCACCTCCTCGGTGTTGAGTGGCCGGATCTCGCTCACGGAGCGGACCAGGGTCGTCTTGCCGACGCCGAATCCGCCCACGACGACGATCTTGAGACCGGTCTCCGCGGTGTCGTTCAGCGGTGTGCGGTGGGAGGGCAGCTCAGAGGTTGCGGAGCCCATGGAGCACCTCTTGGAGTAGGGCGGAATCAGGCAGGGAGGCGACGGACCGCGCCGCGCGCGGATGGCGGGCGGTGATGCGGCCCGTGTCCTGCAGGTCGCCGAGCAGGATCCGCACCACCATGACGGGCAGCATGAGTTCCGCGGCGATCTCGACGACGGCGGTGGGGTGCCGGCACAGCTCCAGGATCCGGGCGTGCTCCGACTGCATCCCCGGTACGGGCCCGCTCTCGCTGACGATGAGGGTGACCAGGTCGAAGGACTCGTCGGCACGGCTCCGACCACCGGTGACGGTGTAGAGCCGGTCCGGATCACCCGTGTCGACGGGTTTGCGCATCACGAGGTGCCGCTTCCCCTGGCCTGGTCCCGCGGCTCGGCCCGCAGGTGCTCGCCGAGCTGCTCGACCAGCTCCGTCATCTGGTGGCCGATCACTCCGGGGTCGGCGTCCTCCTCGGCGACGACGGCGAGGTGCGCCCCCTCGCCGGCCTCCACGATGAACAGCAGGCCGCCGTGGAACTCGGTCATCGACTGCCGGACGCCGCCGGTGCCGTCGCCGAACTCCATGGAGGCCCCTTGGGCGAGGGCCTGGATGCCGGAGCAGATCGCCGAGAGCTGGTCGGCCCGGTCGAGCGTCAGGTGCTCGCTCCAGCAGAGCTTGAGGCCGTCCCGGGACAGGACCAGGGCGTGACGTGCGCCGGGGGTCTGTTCCAAGAGGCCCTGCAGGAGCCAGGTGAGGCTGTTGTCGGTGGTCTGCATGATGGGTGATGGGACGGTG
Organism: Streptomyces pactum; assembly: GCF_002005225.1. Lineage (NCBI taxonomy): Bacteria > Bacillati > Actinomycetota > Actinomycetes > Kitasatosporales > Streptomycetaceae > Streptomyces > Streptomyces pactum. The sequence goes on along the minus strand of NZ_CP019724.1, from coordinate 6,045,142 downwards.
GTGTCCGGCTGACCGGTCACCGGCCCGTTCCTCCTATCTCACGAGCTCGAGCGGGACGGGGCGCCGTCGCCCCGGACGCCGTACGGGGCGAGGGGGCCCACGCCGTACGGGGAGAGGGGACCCGCCCCGTACGGGAAGGGGTGGGACTACGGAGCCGCGGGCGGCTGTGACCCGGGCCGGGCACCCGGTCCGGTGGTGCCGTCCCCGGACTGCCGTGCGCGGTGGAAGGCGCCGAACCGCGAACCCGCGTCGCGTGCCTGGCGCCGCGTCGCCGGTGCGTCACCGGCCTGCCCGGACGCCGACTGACGCTGTTCGCGATCGCGCTCCGCCTCGGCCATGGTGCGGCCGGGGGCCCGGACCGGCAGACCGTTCGGCGTGGTGCCGTCGGGCCGCCGGTGCCGTCCGTGGTCGGGCCCTTCGGGCCGCGCGGGGTGCGCGGTGGCCGGGGGCAGCGCCGCGGCCGCGGGGCGGACGGTGTCGTCGGGCGGTCCGGGCCGTGCGGCGGGGTCCCCGGGGGCCGGGGGCAGCGCCGCGGCCGCGGGGCGGGCGGTGGTGTCGGGCAGCGGGGCCGGGGCGGGTGCGAGCGCGGCGGGCATCGCGTCGGACCGGGGGGCCGTCTCGTGCGGGACCGTGTCGCGCTGCTGGGCGAGCAGGTCCAGGGGCAGCAGGACGACGACGCCGGTGCCGCCGCGGGAGGAGGGGCGGTAGTTGACGCTGATGCCGTACTTCGCCGCGAGCCGCCCCACCACGGCCAGGCCGAGCCGGGTGCCCTGAAGTGACGCGAGGTCGGTGACGCGGCCGGTCACGGCCTCCTCGGCGCGGCGCATCGCCGCGTCGGCCATCTTCAGGCCGCTGTCCTCGATGGTGACGACGATGCCGGCGCTGCGGTCCTCGACGTAGACGTGCACCTCGTCGATGGGCGGGGAGAAGTTCGCGGCGTTGTCCATCAGCTCGGCGAGCAGGTGCATCACGCCCTCGGCGGCGAAGCCGGAGACCGCGGCGCGGGTGGAGCAGTGCAGGCGCACCCGCTGGTAGGCGGCGATGCGGCCGGCGGCACCGCGCAGGATGCTCTCCATCACGATCGGCTTGTTCCAGGCGCGGCTGGACCGGCCGCCCATGAGCAGCGCCAGCCGGTCGGTCATCAGGCCGAGTTGGGAGGTGCTGTGGTCCAGCTTCAGCAGGTCTCCGAAGACCTCCTCGCCGTGCCGCTCCTGCATCTCCCGCAGGTCGGCGAGCATCCGCACGGCCTTGGCCTGGACGCGGCTGAGCGCCTTGGCGGAGGCGGCCTGTGCCGCGGCGGCGCGCCGCTCACTGTGGGCCAGCTCGCGGATGAAGGATTCGGCCGGGACACGCAGCGCCGGCAGCCGGGGCAGGTCGGCTTCGGCGAGCACGGTGCCGACGGACCGGCCGTCGCGCAGCCGGGCGACGGCGGCGGGCAGCGCCTCCTTCACGAAGTGCTCGTACTCGGCCGCCGCCTGGTCCACTTCGTTGCGCATCGTGCGGTATTCGCCGTCCAGGGCGGCCGTCCGCCGCACGTCCTCCTCGACGGTGGCGGCGAACGTGTGCGCGATCCGCCGCAGTTGCGGGTCGGACGGCGGTGGCACGCTGCCCAGCACCTCGGCCGCGCTCGCGCCCTCCCGCAGCCGCCGGGCCACGGCCGGCAGCGTCACACCGGCCAGGTGTGAGATCTCGGCCGACAGCCGGGCCCCTTCCGCCTTGAGCCGGCTGTTCTCCGACTCCCGCTCGGCGGCCGCGCGGCGGGCCCCGTGGACGAGCCGGTGGTCGACGAGGACGGTGACGGCCACGCACACCCACGCGGCCACCACCACGGCCAGGGTCCACGTGGAGGCGCCGGACGGTGCCAGGGCGACCGCCGCGCCGCCGGCGACGGCGCTCGTCACCAGCACGGCGGACCGGACGGCGAACGAGGTGCGCGGCGCCCCCACCGGTTGGTGCTGGCTGGGCGAAGCAGGCACTGGCATGGAGCGGTCCCTCGGTCCGTGAGAGCAGGGGAATCAGGGGCGGCGGCACAACGGCAGCCGCGGGCCGGGAAAGAGGTCAACCAACAGGAGGGCGATCTTCCGACCACGTAGGGCTCATGCTAATCACCCTGATGTGCGAGAAGGCCCCGCTTGTTGCATAGTCCGTCAGCAATCCGAGTTCGTCGTGAACCCGTCGCTCGCACGTCCCGCTGTGGTAGCCGGGACGACGCCGAGCGGGAACCGCCGGAGGGCGGGATCGCGGGCGGGAACCGCACTGACGCGGCGTCAGATCGCCTCGACCGCTTGGGGTGCACCGGCTTCCTCATCCGCACGAGCTGTCGATTTTCGGCCAACTATACGCACGGCGAAGCCTGTTCGCGCTCCGGCCCTCGTGACGGCGGGGACGCCCGGGTGTGGGAATGCCGCTGATCGTGGAGATTTCGTGACAGCGGACCGCGGGGAGCGGCAGACGAGTCGGGCTGTACGCCGGGTTCTGTTCCGGCGGGTCCTCGCGGGCCCGCCGGCGACGGCCATCCATCTAGGACCGGCGTTGCCACCGGCCTCCAGCGGTCTACCCGCGGACTCGGGCGGGCAGCCCTCGAACGTCCGCGCAGAGACACCCTCTCTTCCGAGAAGGCGTCTCCTCTTGACCTTGCTCCGGGTGGGGTTTACCTAGCTGCCCAGGTCGCCCTGGGCACTGGTGGTCTCTTACACCACCGTTTCACCCTTACCCGACGCCGAAGCGCCGGGCGGTCTGCTTTCTGTGGCACTGTCCCGCGGGTCACCCCGGGTGGCCGTTAGCCATCACCCTGCCCTGTGGAGCCCGGACGTTCCTCGGGAAGCCCCGTAAGGGACTCCACGCGGCCGCCCGCCCGGCTCGTCTGCCGTATCGACCATGGTACCGGGCGTGCGCCCCGCCTCGCTCCCGCGCCCGCCGTCGCCAGAGCCGAGCCCCTCGGGAATAGGGCGGGGGCGCGAGGTCCGCGCCGTGCGCTGCCACGCCGACGGCCCCGGCGGTCTCGTACGGGCCGTCGAGCGGGCGCGGGAGGGGCACGCCGTACCCTGACCTGGAGCCCAGGAGCCCAGGAGCCCAGGAGCCCAGGAGCCCAGGAGCTCGGAGTGAAGGAGTACGTGTGCTTGTCCTGCTGCCGCCGTCCGAGGGGAAGGCCGCGTCCGGCCGGGGCGCCCCGCTGAAGCCGGAGTCGCTGTCCCTGCCGGGGCTGACCCCCGCCCGGGAGACCGTCCTCGGCGAGCTGGCCGAGCTGTGCGCCGGCGACGAGGAGAAGGCGCGCGAGGTGCTCGGGCTGAGCGAGGGGCTGCGCGGCGAGGTGGCCAAGAACGCGGAGCTGCGGACGGCGGGGGCCCGCCCGGCCGGGGAGATCTACACCGGTGTGCTGTACGACGCCCTGGACCTGGCCTCGCTGGAACCGGCTGCCGGGAAGCGGGCCGCCCGTTCGCTGCTGGTGTTCTCCGGGCTGTGGGGCGCGGTGCGGGTGACCGACCGGATTCCCTCCTACCGGTGCTCGATGGGCGTCAAGCTCCCCGGGCTCGGGGCGCTGGGCGCCTACTGGCGGGCGCCGATGGCCGAGGTGCTGCCCGAGGCGGCCGGGGACCGGCTGGTGCTGGACCTGCGCTCGTCGGCGTACGCGGCGGCGTGGCGGCCGAAGGGGGAGGTCGCCGGGCGGACGGCGACCGTGCGGGTGCTGCACGCGCCGACCCGGAAGGTGGTCAGCCACTTCAACAAGGCGACCAAGGGGCGGATCGTGCGGAGCCTGCTGGCGTCCGGGACCGCGCCCGAGGGGCCTGCGGAGCTGGTGGAGGCGCTGCGGGACCTGGGGTACGAGGTGGAGGCGGAGGCGCCCGCCGGGGCCGGGAAGCCGTGGTCGCTGGACGTGCTGGTGGCGGAGGTCCACTGAGCCCTCGTCGCATCACCCGTTGCGCAGGTCGCAACGACGATTGCACAGAATGCTTGCCGACGGCACGATGAGGTCATGACCTCACCGCTGCCCTCCTCCCCGCACGCCTCGACGCCGTCGACACCGTCGGTGCTGGATCTCGCGCCCGTCGTTCCCGTCGTGGTCGTCGACGACCTCGGCGACGCCGTGCCGCTCGCCCGGGCGCTCGTCGCCGGCGGGCTGCCCGCGATCGAGGTGACGTTGCGGACGCCGGTCGCGGTCGACGCGATCCGCGCGATCGCCGGTGAGGTGCCGGGCGCGGTCGTCGGCGCGGGCACGGTCATCACGCCGGGCCAGGTGGAGGACGTCGTGCGGGCCGGGGCGCGGTTCCTGGTGAGCCCCGGGTGGACCGACGTGCTGCTGGCGGCGATGCGGGGGTCCGGGGTGCCGTTCCTGCCGGGGGTGTCGACCACCTCGGAGGTGGTGGCGCTGCTGGAGCGCGGGGTGCGGGAGATGAAGTTCTTCCCGGCCGAGGCCGCGGGCGGCACCACCTACCTCAAGGCGCTCGCCGCCCCGCTGCCACAGGCCCGCTTCTGCCCGACCGGCGGCATCGGGCCGGCCTCGGCGCCGGAGTACCTGGCACTGCCCAACGTCGGCTGCGTCGGGGGCAGTTGGATGATCCCGAAGGACGCGGTGGCCGGCCGGGACTGGGAGCGCGTGGAGCGGCTCGCCCGGGAGGCCGCAGGGCTCAGCGCAGGTGGGACGTGTCGTTGAACAGCCGCACGCTGGCGCCGCCGTCCGCGTAGTACGCCACCGCCGACAGCGACGCCGCCGACAGTTCCATGCGGAACAGCGACTCGGGCGGGGCGCCCAGGGCGAGCCGTACGAACGTCTTGATCGGCGTCACATGGGAGACCAGCAGCACCGTGCGGCCCGCGTAGGCCGCGACCAGTCGGTCGCGGGTGGCGGCGACCCGCGCCCCGGTCGCCGCGAAGCTCTCGCCGCCGCCGGTCGGCTCCGCGTCCGGGGAGGACAGCCAGGCGTCCAGGTCGTCGGGGTACCGCTCGCGCGCCTCGCCGAAGGTCAGTCCCTCCCAGGCCCCGAAGTCGGTCTCCCGCAGGCCCTCCTCGACCGTCACCGGCAGGCCGAGGCGGGCGGCGACGATGCCGGCGGTCTCGCGGGTGCGGGCCAGGGGCGAGGCGACGACCGCCTGGATCGTGCCGCGCCGGGCCAGGCTCGCGGCGGCCCTCTCGGCCTGCTCCCGGCCGACGGCCGACAGGGACGGATCGCTGCCGCCGCTCCCGGAGAACCGCTTCTGCGGCGTCAGGGGCGTCTCCCCGTGCCGGAGCAGTACGAAGGTGGCGGGGGCGCCCATGTCGGGCGGTCCCCAGCCGGGGGAGGCGACGGTCCTGGCGGCCCGCACGTCGGCGACGGCCGAGACCTCGGCGCCGGCAGCGGAGGCGCCGGCAGCGGAGGCGCCGGTAATGGAGGCGCCGGCAACGGAGGGGCCGACAGCGGAGGCGTCGGCAGCGGAGGCGCCGGTGTCGTCGGTGGCCGTCCCGGCGTCGGTCCGGGCCGCCCGGGTGACGCGCTCACCCACAGAGGCACCCGCGTCAGCACCGGCCCCGGCGCCGGCATCCGCGCCGGAACCGGCACGCGCCCCCGGACCCGCGCCTGCATCCACATCTGCGCCCGCACCCGCGCCACGCTCGACGGCGGCGGCGGCGTCGGCGGCCTCCGCGCCCACGTCAGTGGCAGCGGCAGCCCGGGCGCCCCCCGCGTCCAGTTCCGCCGTCGACCGGGACGGCGACCACTGCTCGCCGCGCGCCCCCGCGTCCATCGCCTCGTTGGCCAGGCGGTCGGCGTGCTTGTTGCTCGCGCGGGGGATCCACTCGTACGTCACCCGCCCCGGAGGGAAGACGCGCGCCGCCTCGGCCGCCAGCGGCTTCATGTCCGGGTGCTTGATCTTCCAGCGGCCCGACATCTGCTCGACGACGAGCTTGGAGTCCATGCGGACGTGGACGGTCGCGTCCGGGTCCAGTTCCCTGGCCGCGCGCAGGCCGGCCAGCAGGCCCCGGTACTCGGCCACGTTGTTCGTGACGACCCCGAGGTACTCGGCGGCCTCGGCGAGGGTCTGCCCCGTCGCCGCGTCCAGCACCACCGCCCCGTAGCCCGCGGGCCCCGGGTTGCCCCGTGACCCGCCGTCGGCCTCGACGACGAACCTCCGTGCCCGCCCGGCCGCCGAAGCTCCCGCCGGGGCCCCCGCCGAAGCTGCCATCGAACCGGCCCTACAGCCCGGAGTCGGCCGTGCGCACCAGGATGCGGCGGCAGTTCTCGCAGCGTACGACCGTGTCGGGCGCCGCCGAGCGGATCTCGCTCAGCTCGGTGATCGCCAGCTCCTGGCGGCACCCCTGGCAACTGCGCTGGTACAGCTTGGCCGCGCCGACGCCGCCCTGCTGCTCGCGCAGCTTGTCGTAGAGCTTCAGCAGATCGCCGGGGACCGAGCCCACGATGACCTCGCGCTCCTTGGTGACCGAGGCCGCCTCGCCGTCCAGCTCCTCCACGGCCGCGTCCCGGCGCCCGGCGGCGTCGTCGATCTTCCCCTGCACGGAACCGACCCGCTCGGTCAGCTCGGCGACCCGCTCCTGCGCGGACTCGCGGCGCTCCATCACCTCCAGGACGACGTCCTCGAGGTCGCCCTGGCGCTTGGCGAGGGAGGCGATCTCGCGCTGGAGGTTCTCCAGGTCCTTCGGGGAGGTGACGGCGCCCGAGTCCAGGCGCTGCTGGTCGCGGGTGGCGCGCTGGCGCACCTGGTCCACGTCCTGCTCGGCCTTGGTCTGCTCGCGGGCGCAGTCGCTCTCCTCGGTCTGCGCGGCCACGAGCAGGTCGCGCAACTGCGTGAGGTCCTTGGTCAGCGACTCGATCTCGGCGTGCTCGGGCAGGGACCTGCGCTTGTGCGCGATCTGCTGGAGCCGCACGTCGAGGCCCTGGACGTCGAGGAGTCGGATCTGGTCGGCGGGCGCGGCTTTCAGTTGGGGGCTCCCATTGTGTCGGAGGTCGGGGTGGACGCCGCGTGGGCGGTCCAGGGGTCGGTGACCGTCTTGGAGACGTGGACCCTGAGGTCCCAGCCGTGCCGGTCGGAAATCTCGTCGAGCTGGGCTGCGGCCAGCTCGCACCAGGGCCACTCGGTGGCCCAGTGCGCCGCGTCGAGCAGCGCGAGGGGACCGCGGGCGCGATCCGCGGAGAACTCGGACACCGGGTGGTGGCGAAGGTCCGCGGTCAGGAACGCGTCGACGCCGGCCGCCCGTACGTGGTCGAAGAGGCCGTCGCCGGAGCCGCCGCTGACGGCGACCGTGCGGACGGTCGCCTCCGGGTCGCCGGCGACGCGGATGCCCTGCGCGGTGGCGGGCAGCCGCTCGGCGGCGCGGGCGGCGAGCTCGCGGACGGTCAGCGGGTGTTCCGGTTCGCAGACCCGGCCCAGGCCGCGGCGGCCCGCGGGGTCGTGGGGGTCCGGCACCAGGGGGCGCACGACGCGGAGGTCGAGGGCGCCCGCCAGCGCGTCGGAGACGCCCGGGTCGGCGGTGTCGGCGTTGGTGTGGGCGACGTGCAGCGCGATGTCGTTCTTGATGAGCGTGTGCACCACGCGGCCCTTGAAGGTGGAGGCCGCGACCGTCGTCGTCCCGCGCAGGTACAGCGGGTGGTGGGTCACCAGCAGGCCGGCGCCCAGCTTCACCGCCTCGTCGACGATCTCCTGGACCGGGTCGACGGCGAACAGGACCCGGGAGACCTCCTGGTCGGGCTCACCCACGACGGTGCCGACGGCGTCCCAGGACTCGGCCCGCTCGGCGGGCCACAGGTTCTCCAGCGCGGCGATGACTTCTGACAGACGGGGCACAAGGGCAAGGCTACCTGGCTGTTCTGTGCCGTTGTACCCGCCGCGGCCCCCGTCGCCGCCCCGCCCCGGCACAGCACACACCGCACCGTTCCCTCAGGTGAATCGTTCCTGTGACACACGTACGTGTGATGAGTGCGGCGGCCGGCCCCCCGCCCGTGCGTACGAAAACTAGCTTCATCACTGGAGGTGACCGAACGATGACAGTCTGTGCGATCGAGCCTTCGGCGAACCCCGGGAACGGCGGCCCACCGCGGGCGGGCTGCACCATCACCGCGAAGGGCGCCTACGCGGCCCGCCTCGCCCTGAGCGGAGACTCCTGGTACCCGGAGCGCTGGACCCTGGACGGCCCCGAGCCGTACGCGGTGCCGCTGCCCGGCCATCAGCCGGAGGAGCCCGGCACGGAGGTGCAGCCGATGGACGACGGGCGGGTCCTGGTCCACCGCGTCGCGGCCGGACGGCACGTCTTCGCGCTGCTGTACCCGACGGAGCCCGGCACCGGCGAGCTGCCGCTCGGTGCGGTCGAGTGCGCCGCGGACTCGGCCGGGCTGCGGCTGCTGCCGCCGGTCCCGGGCGGCGAGCGGGCGTACGCCCTCGCCGTCGGCCCGCGCACGACGGTGCTGTGGCAGGTCGCGGGCGGCGCCTTCGGGCCCGAGCGGGTCGCCGAGATCCCCGGCCGCTGCTCGGGCGGGGTATGGCTGGACCGCACGGGCCGGATACTGGCCGTGGACCGGGAGACCGGCGGGCGCACCAAGGCGGTCGTGGTGGACCTGGAGCGGGACGGCGAGGTGTCGCCGCTGCTGCAGATCGCCGCGGACAGCGACGACCGGATACTGCTGGCCGATCCGGACAGCGGGCTGGTGCTGCTCCGCTCGGACGCGCCCTCGCCCGGGCAGGACCGGCTCGGCTGGGGGGTGCTGGGCAGCATGCTGCCGGTGCGCTTCCCCGAGTGCCTGCGGCTGCCGGACTGCGTCGTGACGCCGTTCGCGATCCAGCCCGGCCAGGCGCTGACGCCGGAGCGCTGCGCGGTGGCGCTGCGCGTGGACGGCGCGTTCGGGAGCTGGGTCGGGGTGTGGCGGCCCGCCGAGCGGCAGGTGCGTCACCTTCCCGCGCCGGAGGGGTGGCTGACGGGCGCCGGGCTGTGGACCGCGGACGGGGAGCTGCGTCTGCCGTGCTCCACCCCGCGGCTGCCGTGCGGCGTGGCTCGGCTGACCGCGCCCGACGCGAGCGGCGTGCGGGCGGAGGCCGCGCGGGACGCGAGCGGTGGGCGGGCGGAGGCGAGCGGTGGGCGGGCGGAGGCCGCGTGGGATGCGGAGGAATCGGCTCCGGGTGAGCCCGGCGAACCCGGCGGAACGGACACCGCGACGCCCGCTCCGCGGCGCCCCGTGCCCCTCCAACAGGCCCCGTTGGCACGGCTTGTAACGAAGTAGTGCCGGTTGGCGTGGCCGCCTGGATTCGGGCCGAGGTGTGCCGGTTACACTCGCCCGGCTGTAGGAAAGATCATGTTGACGGGGTGAATTCCTTCCGATGAACGACGCCAGCACGACCCAGCCGATGCAGGCCGACGGTGCCGACGTTCGCGAGACCGACACCGGCCACGGCCGGCACCGAGGACCGGTCTCCAGTCAGGACGGCGCGGCGACCCCACGGGGCCGCCACCGCAAGCCGGCCGAAGTGTCCGAAACGGCGGCCTGACGGTACGTCACGTGGCGAGCCACGCGAAGTAGGAGGCAGGCAAGCGACTCCGGCCCCGTACGCCACTCCGGCGAACGGGGCCGTTGTCGTTTCCCGTACCGGACGACGGTGTCGTCACCCGTACCGGACGACGGTGTCGGCGAGGACCGGGGCGTCGCCCCTCTCGACGGCGCTCACGGCCACCCGCACCGCCCCACCGCCGCCCCCCACCGGGCCACCGTCGCCCGGCACCGGCGCCTCGCCGTCCCGCGCCGGGTCCCCACCGCCCCGCACCAGGCCACCGTCGTCCGGCACCGGCCCACCGCCGTCCCGCACCGGCCCGCCCCCGTCCGGCACCGCGGACCGCCACATGCGCACCCGCAGGGTCTCCCCCGGGTACACGACCCCGGCGAACCGCGTGCGGTACTCGCGCACCCGGGTCACGTCACCGTCCAGCAGCGTGTCGACGACCGACTTGAGGGTGCTGCCGTAGGTGCACAGCCCGTGCAGGACGGGCCGGTCGAAGCCGGCGCGCGCCGCGAACTCCGGGTCGGCGTGCAGGGGGTTCCAGTCGCCGGAGAGCCGATGGAGCAGGGCCTGGTCCTCACGTACGGGCCGCTCGGCCACATGGTCCGGTGCCGCGGCGGGTGGCGGCGCCGGGCGCCCGGACGGACCCCGCTCTCCGCCCCAGCCGCCCTCCCCGCGTACGAAGATCTCGGCCTCGTCGGTCCACAGCGGCCCGTCCGCGTCGGTGACCTCGGTGCGCAGGACGAGGACGGCCGCCGTGCCCTTGTCGTACGCGGCGACGATGCGCGAGGCGGCGCGCGCCCGGCCCCGCACCGGAACGGGCCGGTACGGGCGCAGGCACTGCCCGCCGTGCAGGACGTGGGCGAGGTCGACGTCGACGCCGGGCACGGACAGGGCGCCGATGACGCCGGGCGGGCCACCGCCCGCGACCGTCGCGAAGCTCGGCAGGACGTGCAGCCGGGACTCGAGGGTGTAGCGCAGCTCGCGGGGATCGGTGGCGGGCAGGCCGGCGCCGATGCCGAGGTGGTAGAGCAGGACGTCCCTGTGGTCCCAGGCGATCTCGCGGACGCGGGGAGCGGCGGCGAGCGCCTCGGCTGCGTTGATGGGCATGGCTCTCCCGGTAGCACCGTCACGGACGGCCACGACCGTACGGGACGCCGCCCGCCCGTGACATTTGTCCCGCCAACCTCCGGACAACCGCACCTGCCGCCCACCCCCGCCCGCTCCGTAACGTCGCCCGTATGCCACCGAACGCACCGGCCACGCCCCCCGCCCACCCCACACACCCCATCGCCCCCGCCACTCCCGCCGCTCCCGCCGTCTCCCTCGCCGGAGCGACCAAGGTCTACGGCGACGTACGCGCCGTCGACGGCGTGGACCTGCGGATCGCGCGCGGCGAGACGGTCGCGCTGCTGGGACGCAACGGCGCGGGCAAGTCGACGGCGATCGCGCTGCTGCTCGGCCTCTGCCCGCCCGACGAGGGCACCGTGGAGCTGTTCGGCGGGCCGCCCGAGCAGGCCGTACGGGCGGGCCGGGTCGGGGCCATGCTCCAGGACGCACGGGCGGTCCCCCGGGTCACCGTGGGCGAGCTGGTCGCCTTCGTGGCGGGACGCTATCCGGCGCCGATGACCGTCGGGCAGGCCCTGGAACTGGCCGGGATCGCGGAGCTGGCCCGGCGGCGCGTGGACCGGCTGTCCGGCGGGCAGACCCAGCGCGTCCGGTTCGCGGTCGCGCTGGCCGGCAACCCCGCCCTGCTCGTCCTGGACGAACCCACGGCGGCTCTGGACGTGGAGGCCCGGCGCACCTTCTGGGAGTCGATGCGGACGTACGCCCGGCGCGGCAGCACGGTCCTCTTCTCCACCCACTACCTGGAGGAGGCCGAGGCGCACGCCGACCGGATCCTGGTCGTCGACCGGGGGCGGATCGTCGCGGACGGCACGGGTGACGAACTGCGCCGGGCGGCGGGCGGCAGCCGCGTCTCCTTCGACCTGGCCGGCCGGCCCGTCGGGGACCTGGCGCTGCTGCCCGGCGTGCGCGCGCTGGAGATACGGGGAGACCGCGCGCTGCTGCGCACCGAGGACTCCGACGCCACCGTCGTCGCTCTCGCGGAACTCGGCGCGATCCGGGGCCTGGAGGTCGCCCCGGCGTCCCTGGACGACGCGTTCCTCGCCCTGACGACGCCGGCGGCAAAGACGGCGCCTGGGGAGACACCGGTGGAGACACCGGTAGAGACGCTTGCGAAGACGCCTGCGAAGAAGGAGACCGTGTGATGAGGGGTGCGATGAGGGGTGCGATGAGGGACTATCTGCTGCTGGAGACCCGCCGCACGCTGCGCGATCCCGGCTTCGTCATCGGCGGCATCGCCATGCCCGTCCTCATGTACCTCCTCTTCACCAACCTCGGAGGCGGCGACATCGGCGACTGGAAGACCGGCTCGATGATCGGCATGGCCGCCTACGGCGCGGTCGGCTCGGCCCTCAACACCGGCGGCGGCGTCGCCGAGGACCGGGCGATCGGCTGGCTGCGGCAGCTCAGGGTGACTCCGATGCGGCCGCACCAGGTGGTGGTGGGCCGCGCACTGACCGCCTCGGTCACCGTGCTCCCGGCGATCGCGGCCGTACTCGCCGCGGGCGGTCTGGTCAACGGCGTACGACTGGAGGCCTGGCAGTGGGCGGCGCTGGCGCTGCTGCTCTGGCTGGGATCGGTGCCCTTCACCCTGCTCGGTCTGGGCAACGGTTACCGACTGACCGGGCAGACCACGGGCGTGGCGAACATGGTGGCCAACCTGGGCCTGTCGGTCCTCGGCGGCCTGTGGTTCCCGCTGGCGCTGTTCCCGGAGTGGCTGCGCACGGTGTCGGCGTACACCCCGACCAACCGTTTCGCCGAGCTGGGCACGTCGGTCGCCACGGGGCACACCCCGCCCCCGGGCGCGATCCTCGTGCTGACGGCGTGGTTGCTGGCGTTCGGGGCGTACGCCGTCCTGGCCTACCGCCGCAGCGCGGGAAACAACTGAGCGAGACGGACGGACAACGGAAGTGGAAGGGAACCGACGGCCAATGACCCGGACCCTGGGGCGGCTGCACAGGCTCTCACGGCAACCGGCACGAACGTCCGCGCCGTCCGAAGCCTGCGAGCGGCCGGAGCCGATCGAGCCGCCGCCCACCGGCTTGAGGTTCCTGCCCTGGCTGCTGATGGGCCTGGGCAGCCTCGCGCACCTCTTCCAGGGCCGGACCTCGAACCCCTGGATCGGCGTCCTCGGCCTGCTCGTCTTCAACTCGCTCTACATCTACGTGGCCGTCCGCTCCTTCCACGAGAAGAGCCGCGAGTCCCCGTCCACCCGCCTGGCCCTCGTCGTCATGACCCTGGTGACGTGCGGACTGTCCCTGGCGTTCGGGGGCAACTGGCTGCTGTTCTTCCCGCTGCTCGGACTGGCCGCGGGTGCGGCGCTGCGCGGCCGGTGGCTGGGCCGGTGGGGCTGGTCGCTGGCGGTGCTCGCGGGCGCCGTGGCCGGCTTCCAGGACGGCTGGGGCGGTCTGAGCATCGCCTACGGGACGTTCCTGTCGACGATGGTGACGGCCGCGATCCTCAGCCTGTCCGACGCCGTACGGCAACTGCGTGCCGCCCGCGAGGAACTCGCCACCCGCGCGGTCGCGGAGGAGCGGCTGCGCTTCTCCCGCGACCTGCACGACCTGCTCGGGCACACCCTGTCCGTGATCGTGGTCAAGTCGGAGGCGGCCAGGCGGCTGGCCCCCCGCGACCTGGACGCGGCCCTGACCCAGATCACCGACATCGAGGCGGTGGGCCGCCAGGCACTGACCGAGGTCCGCGAGGCGGTCACCGGCTACCGCGAGGGCAGCCTCGGCACCGAGCTGGACCGGGCCCGTTCGGCACTGACCGCGGCGGACGTGGAACCGGTGGTCCACCTCTCCGGTCCGCCGCTGCCCGCGCAGACCGAGGCGCTGCTGGGATGGGTGGTGCGGGAGGCGGTCACCAACGTCGTACGGCACAGCGGGGCGAGCCGGTGCGAGATCGCGGTGTCGGGCAGCGCGGAACGCGTCCGGCTCACGGTCACGGACAACGGCACGGGCGGCGACGGCCCCGCCCAGGGCCCGGGCACGGGCCTGACCGGTCTGACGGAGCGACTGGCCGCGGCCGGCGGCTCCCTGACCGCGGGGGCGGACCCGCAGGGCGGCTTCGCGGTGACCGCGGAGCTGCCGGTGGGGGCGGAGGGGACGACGGTGGGGGCGGACGAAACGGCGGCGGGGGCGTAGGAGAGGGCGGTGGAGGGCGTGGGAGACGACGGCGGGGGTGGTGGGGGAGGACGGTGGAGGGCGTGGGAGACGACGGCGGGGGGTGGTGGGGGAGGACGGTGGAGGGCGTAGGAGACGACGGCGGGGGTGGTGGGGGAGGCAGTGGCGCGGGAGCACCCCCCGGGCAGACCTGAGGCCCTAACCTTTCCGCCGTGACCGACGAGACCGCCCGCCCCCGCCTCATCCGCGTCCTGCTCGCCGAGGACCAGGGCATGATGCGCGGCGCGCTCGCGCTGCTGCTCGGGATGGAGGACGACATCGAGGTGGTCGCGCAGGTGGCGGCCGGGGACGAGATCGTCGCCGCCGCGCTCACCCATCGCCCGGACGTCGCCCTCCTCGACATCGAACTGCCGGGCCGGAGCGGTCTGGACGCCGCCGTCGAGCTGCGTGAGCGGACGCCGGACTGCCGGGTGCTGATCCTGACCACCTTCGGCCGTCCCGGGTACCTCCGGCGGGCCATGGAGGCCGGCGCCGCCGGTTTCCTGGTGAAGGACGGCCCCGTGGAGGAGCTGGCCGGCACGATCCGCCGGGTGCTGGACGGAGAGACGGTCGTCGACCCCGCGCTCGCCGCCGCCGCGCTCAGTGCGGGCCCCAGCCCGCTCACCGCACGTGAGTGCGACGTCCTCAGGGCGTCGGCGGACGGCGCGACCGTCGCCGACATCGCCGCGGCCCTGCACCTCTCCGAGTCCACGGTCCGCAACTATCTCTCCGCGGCCATCGGCAAGACCACCACCCGCAACCGCACCGAGGCGCTCCGCGAGGCCCGGCGCCAGGGCTGGCTCTGAGCCGGGCGGGTGCGAGCCGGTGCGCGCGGAGGGCTCTGAGCCGGGCGGGTGCGAGCCGGTGCGCGCGGGGGGCTCTGAGCCGGGCGGGTGGTGCGAGCCGGTGCGCGCGGGGTGGATCGGGCGCGGTCATTCCCGCGGCCGGCGCCCGGCTCGTTCCCCCGCCGGCAGCCACACCCGCATCAGCACCGCCCCGGCGACCAGCACCACCGTCGCCGTACGGAACACCAGCGCGTACCCGTCCGTCAGTTCCTCGGGCCCGGCGTCCTCTCCCCCGGCCCGGGCCGCCGCGATCGTCGACATCACGGCGAGTCCCAGCGAACCGCCCATCGTCCGGGAGGTGTTGATCAGCCCCGAGACCAGCCCGGCGTCCCCGGCCGCCCCGCCGGAGATGGCCAGCGACGCCAGCGGAGTCGCCGCCAGACCCGCGCCCAGCATCATCAGGATCCCGGGGATCATGATCGCGGTCAGGTACCCGCCGTCCGCGGTCATCGTGGACTGCCAGCCGAAGCCGACCGCCGCCACGAGCGTGCCCAGCACGGCCACGTTCCGGGCCCCGATCACCGGCATGAACCGCGGCGCCGCCTTCGACCCGAGGACCACCGCCAGTGAGCTGGGCACCAGGGCGAGACCGGCCTCCAGCGGGGTGTAGCCCAGTACGTTCTGCGCGTAGAGCGTCATGAAGAACCACATCGCGAACATCGACGAGCCGGACACCAGCATCGCCACGTTCGCCGACGCCACCGACCGCAGCCGCAGCAGCCCGAGCGGCATCAGCGGCGCCGCCGTCCGGGCCTCGACGAGGAGGAACAGCGCGAGCAGCCCGAGCCCGGCGAGCAGCGGCACCAGCGTGGCGGCCGCCGTCCACCCCTCGGACTCGGTCTGCGAGATGCCGTAGGCCAGGACGGCCAGACCGGCGGTGACCAGGAGCGCGCCCGGCAGGTCGAGGCGCCGTCGTTCCCCCGCCCGGCTCTCGGTCAGCCACCGCAGGGCACCGGCCAGCACCACCGCGCCCACCGGCACGTTGATCAGCAGCACCCAGCGCCACGACAGCCCGTCCACCAGGACGCCGCCCACCAGGCCGCCCGCGGCGCCGCCGCCCGCGCCCACGGCGGTCCAGGTGGCGATCGCCCGGGCCCGCGCCGCGCCCTCCGGCACCGCCGCGGTCAGGATGGTCAGCGTCGAGGGGGCGAGCACCGCCGCCCCCAGCCCCTGCACGGCCCGCGCGGCCAGCAGTTGCCAGCTCTCCTGGGCGAGCCCGCCGCCCAGCGAGGCCAGTGTGAACAGTCCGAGCCCGACCAGGAACATCCGCTTGCGCCCGTACAGGTCGCCGGCCCGTCCGCCGAGCAGCATGAAGCCGGCGAAGGCGATGGCGTAGGCGTTGACCACCCACTGGAGTCCCTGCGCGCTCAGTGCGAGGTCGGCCCGCATCGACGGCAGGGCGACGTTGACGACGGACACGTCGAGCACGACCAGGAACTGTCCGGCGCATGCGAGCGCCACGACCAGCCAGGTGGGCGGCGTGCGGCGGGGGGATATAGGGGCGGTGGCAGTACCGGCGGCTTCGAGCATGAGTGTCATGGTCTCAAGCCGGGTGCGCCCCTTGCATCGGCATTTGGTCCCCGGACCGTCGTAGGTCCGCGGACGTAGCCGCCCGGCCAAGAGAAGGTCAAGAAATAGTTAGGGACTCGAAGCAACGGAATAGTTGCCCCGGGGCACGAGGTTCGCACTGCACACACCTCGATCACGCACCGTATCCGCCGACACGCACCGTATCCGCCGACTCCGGCCTGGAGGCCTCACTCAATGTCCCACACGACGACCGACGAACCCGCCCGGGAAGCGAGCGGAGCCACCGTCCCGGTGCTCGCCTTCGCGGGCATCGTCGTCGCGGTGATGCAGACCCTGCTCGTCCCGGTCATCAAGGATCTGCCGCAACTCCTGGACACGACCCCCGGCAACGCCACCTGGGTCCTGACCTCCACGCTCCTGTCCGGAGCCGTGGCCACGCCGATCATGGGCCGGCTCGGCGACCTGTTCGGCAAGCGCCGCATGCTGATCGCCAGCCTGTCGGTGATGGTGGTGGGCGCGCTGGTCAGCGCGTTCACCGACGCCCTGGTCCCGATGATCGTCGGCCGCACCCTCCAGGGCTTCGCGATGGGCGCGATACCCCTCGGCATCGGCCTGATGCGCGACATGCTGCCGCGCGAGCGGCTCGGCTCCGCGATGGCGCTGATGAGTTCCTCGATCGGCGTCGGCGGCGGCCTGGCGCTGCCCGCGGCGGCCCTGGTCGCGCAGCACACCGACTGGCACGCCCTGTTCTACGGCGCCGCCGGCCTCGGCGTCCTCGCCATCGTCCTGACCCTCGTCGTCGTACCGGAGTCCCCGCTGCGCGCCAAGGGCTCCTTCGACCTGCCGGGCGCGCTCGGCCTGACGGCCGGCCTGGTCCTCCTGCTCCTGCCGGTCACGAAGGGCGGCGACTGGGGCTGGTCGTCGCCCACCACGCTCGGCCTGTTCGCCGCCGCCGTGGTGGTACTGCTCCTGTGGGGTCTGATGGAGCTGCGCGTCGCGGCCCCGCTGGTCGACCTGCGCACCACGGCCCGCCGTGAGGTGCTGCTCACCAACCTCGCCTCGATCATGGTCGGCGTCGCCTTCTACGTCGTCTCCCTGGTCCTGCCCCAACTCCTCCAGTTGCCCTCCGAGACCGGCTACGGCCTCGGCCAGTCCATGGTCGTCGCGGGCCTGTGCGTGGCCCCGCTGGGCCTGACGATGATGTTCACGGCGCCGGTGTACGCCCGCCTGTCCGCCCGCTACGGCCCCCGCACCACCCTGATCATCGGCCTGCTGATCATCGCGGTCGGCTACGGCGGCGGCCTCGGCCTGATGAGCGCCGCCTGGCAGACCGTCGTCACCTCGGTCCTGCTCGGCGCCGGCATCGGCCTCGCCTACTCCTCGCTGCCCGCGCTGATCGTCGGCGCGGTCCCGGCCTCGGAGACGGGCGCCGCCAACGGCCTGAACACCCTGATGCGGTCCATCGGCACGTCGGTGTCGAGCGCCGTCATCGGCATGGTGCTCGCCAACACGGCGACCGACGTCGGCGGGGTCGCCGTTCCCACCATGCACGGCTTCCGCGTCTCCTTCCTGATCGCGACCGCGGCGGTCGCCGTCGGCCTGGCGCTGGCCTTCTTCCTCCCCCGCCGCCGCCCGGCGGCCTCCTCGCGACTGCGCGCGAGCAGCGAGGAGGACGCGAACCTGGCCCGTGCCGAGCAGGCGCTGGCCGCAGAGCCCGGCACCGAGGCGTCGGTCCGCGCATTTCGCGGCCGGGTACTGGCCACGGACGGCGCGCCCGTCGCGCGCGCCAAGGTCACGCTGATCGACCGGCACGGCCGCCAGGCGGGCGCCACCCTCTCCACCGAGGACGGCGGCTACACCCTGGCCGTCCCCGCCGGGGGCCCGTACGTCCTGGCCGCCCGCGCCCCGGGCCACGGCCCGCTCGCCCACTCGGCGACCCACACCGGCGGCGAGGACACGGTCGACCTGGACCTGGCCCTGCCGGGCGAGACGGTCTCCGCCTGACCCGCACGCCGCCCGTCCCGTCTCCGTCCCCGCCCGCCCAGCCTCCGTCCCCGCCCGTCCCGCCTCGCCCCCCTGCCGCACACCCGGCAGAGCCTCCCGTCCGTACCCTCTGCCGCACCCCGGCAGAGCCCCGTCCGTACCCTCTGCCGCACGCCCGGCAGGGGGTACGGCACGATGGGGCGCCGGCACACCCGCACCACCGGAAGGACCCCCATGTCCGCGGCACCCACCCCCGAGACCCTGGCCGCCTTCGAGGCCGCGAAGGGGTTCATGCCCGCGCACGAAGGTCTCGCGCTGTACGCCGCGGCGGTGGAGGCCGGCGGGCTCGGGCTGCCGCTGCTGGAGGTCGGCACGTACTGCGGGCGCTCCACGGTCCTGCTCGCCGACGCGGCCCGCCGGGCCGGAGTGACCGCGCTCACCGTCGACCACCACCGGGGCAGCGAGGAGCAGCAGCCGGGCTGGGACTACCACGACCCGGAGACGGTCGACCCCGAACTGGGCGTGATGGACACCCTCCCCGCCTTCCGCCGCACCCTCCACCGGGCCGGGCTGGAGGAGCACGTGGTGGCCCTCGTCGGCCGCTCACCCCGGGTGGCGGCGGTCTGGAACTCCCCCCTCGGCCTCGTGTTCGTCGACGGCGGCCACACCGACGAGCACGCGAACGCCGACTACGAGGGCTGGGCCCCGCACGTCGCCGACGGCGGCCTGCTGGTCATCCACGACGTCTTCCCGGACCCGGCCGACGAGTTCACCGGCCAGGCCCCGTACCGCGTGTACCTCAGGGCCCTGGCGTCCGGAGCGTTCACCGAGGTCTCCGTGACCGACTCGCTGCGCGTCCTGCGGCGAACGGGCGCGGGGATCTGAGGGCGCGGTCTAGAGTCGCTGCGTGTCGTACACAGGCCCGGACCTCGATCCACCCCAGCCCCGCCGTTCCCCGCTGCGCCGCCCGCTGACCGTGGCGATCGCCGCGCTGGTGCCCGGGGCGCTGCTCGGGTGGGGGGTGTACGCGGCGGTCGGCGGCCCGTCCGACGGTGGCGGCGGGGGCGGTACGGACCGCGCGGGCGGCGTGCGGACCTCGCCGGCGCCGTCCTCCAGTGGTCCCGCGTCCCCCACCGACGACGCCAAGAGGCCCGCGGGCACCTCCCCGTCGGCGACGACGGCCAAGCCCTCCGCCTCGAAGTCCGCGCCCGCGGCGGCCGGCCCCCTCGAGGGCAAGGTCGTCGTCATCGACCCGGGACACAACCCCGGCAACTTCCGGCACGCCTCCGCGATCAACCGCAAGGTGAACGTCGGCACGCACTGGAAGGAGTGCGACACGACGGGCACGGCTACCAACGCGGGCTGGCCGGAGGCGAAGTTCACCCTGGACGTGGCCCACCGGCTGCGCACGCTCCTGGAGGAGCAGGGCGCCACGGTGAAACTGACGCAGGACGACGACCGTCCGTACGGCCCCTGCGTGGACGAGCGGGCCCGCATCGGCAACGAGGCGGAGGCAGACGCCGCGATCTCGATCCACGCCGACGGGTCGGGGGCCGGCAACCGCGGCTTCCACGTGATCCTGCCGGGCTCCGTGCACGACGGCGAGGCCGACACCCGCGCCATCGTCGCCCCGTCCGCCGAACTCGGCGAGCGCATCGCGGGCAGCTTCGTCCGCGTCACGGGCAGCGCGCCCTCCAACTACGTCGGCGGCGGCACCGGTCTCGTCACGCGCACGGACCTGGGCGGTCTCAATCTGTCGACCGTTCCCAAGGTGTTCGTCGAGTGCGGCAACATGCGCGACGGCGAGGACGCGGCGTTGCTGACCGACGGCGCCTGGCGGCAGAAGGCGGCGCAAGGGATGTCTGAGGGAATCGTGAGTTTCCTGCGCGGGTAGCGATCGGCCCGCTGATCCCGGCGGACAGCCCCGAGGTGCGGACGATAGTGTCTCCGTACGATGAGGGGCCACCCCCGCGCTTCGCACCGGACCCGAACCTGACGGCGACATGGTGACAGCGACGCCTCTACCGACGACGAGACGACCTACGAAGGACCTGAAGTGAATATCCGCTCCCTCACTCGAGGCGACGGCGTGGTGATCGGAGCAGCGGTGTTGCTGTTCATCGCGTCGTTCCTCGGCCTCTACTCCGTCGAAGACGCCCCCGACGAGCTCGAGCTCCCCAGCCTTTGGGGCAGCGGCCCGGTCGTGTTCGGTGTCGTTCTGGCGGGCATCATCGGCGCGGCGCTCATCGTGGTCGCCCGGGGGCTGCCGCAGCCCAAGAAGGTCGCGGGTCTCGACCTCGGCCAGTTCGGCATCGCGTTCACGGTCTTCGCGGCGTGGAGCGCGCTCGGCAACGTCCTCGACCCGGCCAGCGGTGTCGACAACATCGGCGGCAGCTCCGACGGCCCCGACCTCGGCATCGGCCTGATCCTCGCGCTCGTCGCCACGCTCGTCATGGCCGCCGCGGCCGTCGCCACCCCGCTGGTCCCCGCCCTCAAGGGCTCCCTGATCCCGGCCGCCCGTCCGGCCGCGCCGCAGCCCTACGGCGGCCAGCCCCAGGGCGGTTACGGCTACCCGGGCGCGCAGCAGCAGCCGTACGGCGGCCAGCCGGGCCAGCCCGGTCAGCCCGGTCAGCCGGGACATCCGGGGCAGTCCTTCGGTGGCGGCCAGCCGCAGCCGGGTCAGCCGCAGCCGCAGGCCCCGCAGCCGCAGCAGGCGCAGGCCCAGCCGGCCGGGGACTTCTCGCCGTTCTGGTTCGCCGTGCCGGTGCCGCGTCCGCTGTTCGCGGAGGACGGCTCCCCCACGCCGATCGCCGAGCTGGCGCCGGGCACCTGGTACCTGGCCGTCGAGCAGCGCGGCGCCAACCTGGTCGCCCAGACGCAGGACGGCCGCCGCGGCGTGCTGCAGGACACCTCGGGCATCCAGCGCGGCTGACCGCGCCCGCCCCGCCGAACGTCAACGGCCCCTCGCCCACCGGGACTTCCGGGCGAGGGGCCGCCGCCGTAGGCATCCGCCGCAGGTTTCAGACACGCATTCGGGGCCAGACGGGAAGCATGTCCCCTCGAAGTCGCAGTGGCTCCAACTCCGCAGGGACGGCCGTCGCGGTGATCGCGGACATCATGGCCGTCATCCTCGGACTGTGGATCCTGATGTACCTGTTGGACGCGAACCGGGCCAACGACCTGGTGCGCTTCGTCCACGACGCGGCCAACTGGCTGGCCGGCTGGTCACGAGACCTGTTCACGTTCGACGAGGCGTGGGCGCGGGTCGTCGCCGGTTACGGACTGGCCGCGGTCGTCTACCTGTTCGTCGGCCACGCCATCGCCAACCGCCTCGGCCGCCGCTGACGGCTCAGACGCAGCAGTCCGGGTCCAGTCCCCTCGGCAGGCGGTCGCCGGAGAAGACCTGGCAGGTGGCCTCGTGGCCGCCGAGGGCGGCGACGGCGAGGAGCAGGGAGCCGGCCGTCCAGGTGGTCAGTTCGCGCGGCCAGATCGCGTCGTCCTCGAAGACGTAGCCCGTCCAGTACAGGCCGCTGTCGGGGTCGCGCAGGTGCTGGATCGACTGGAGGACCGCCAGGGCGTGGTCGGACTCGCCCACCGCCCACAGTGCGAGGGCGAGTTCGGCCGACTCGCCGCCCGTGACCCAGGGATTGGGGACGACGCAGCGCACGCCGAGGTCCGGGACCACGAAGCGGTCCCAGCTCTCCGCGATGCGGGACCTGGCCTCCGTACCGGTCAGCGCGCCGCCCAGCACGGGGTAGTACCAGTCCATCGAGTAGCGGCCCTTGTCCAGGAACCGCTCCGGGTGGCGGCGGATGGCGTGCCTGAGCGCGCCCGCGGCCAACTCCCAGTCGGGCTGCGGCTCTTCGCGCTGCTCGGCGATGGCGAGCGCGCAGCGCAGCGCGTGGTGGACGGACGAACTGCCGGTCAGCAGGGCGTCCGTGGTGTCCGTGCCGTCGTCGTCGCGTCGCCAGCCGATCTGCCCGCCGGGCTGCTGGAGGCGCAGCACGAACTCGACGGCCGCGTGGACGACGGGCCACATCCGGTCCAGGAACGGGTCGTCGCCGGTGGCGAGGTGGTGGTGCCAGACGCCGACGGCGACGTAGGCGACGAAGTTGGTCTCCCGGCCGCGGTCGGTGACGTCGGCGAAGTCGCCGTCGGCGTAGGCGGCGTACCAGGAGCCGTCCGGGTTCTGGTGCCGGGCCAGCCACTCGTAGGCGCGCTCGGCGGCCTCGTGTTCGCCGGCCGCGTCCAGGGCCATCGCCGCCTCGACGTGGTCCCACGGGTCGAGGTGGTGCCCGCGGAACCACGGGATGGCGCCGTCCTCCCGCTGCTCGGCGAGGATGCCGCGGACGGTGGTGGCGGCCTCGGCGTCGGTGAGGACACCGGGCAGGACGAGGTGCTCGGTGCGGGGCGTGCGAGGACTGCGGGGCGACGTCACGCGGCGTCCACCGGCGGCAGGTGCGGCTTGGTGGCGTAGGCCACGAAGCTCTTGCCGATCAGCGGGTTCAGCGCCTGCTCGGCGACCCGCGTCGCCAGCGGCTTCTTCATGATGTCCCAGACCAGCAGCTTGTGGTACGCCCGTACCGGCAGCGCCTTGTCGTTGTCGACGCCGAACGCGCACTTCAGCCACCAGTACGGCGAGTGCAGCGCGTGCGCGTGGTGGGTGCCGTAGGGCTTGAGGCCGGCTTCGCGGATTCGGGCGAGGAGCTGGTCGGCCTTGTAGATGCGGATGTGGCCGCCCTCGACCTCGTGGTAGGCGTCGGAGAGCGTCCAGCAGACCTTCTCGGGGCCGTAGCGCGGCACGGTGATCGCGATGCGTCCGCCGGGCCTGAGGACGCGGACCATCTCGGCGAGGACGCCCTTGTCGTCGTGGATGTGCTCCATCACCTCGGAGATGATGACGACGTCGAAGGACTCGTCCGGGAAGGGCAGGGCCAGCGCGTCGCCCTCCATCGCGGTGGCGGTGGCGCCGGCCGGGGCCTCGCCGGCCTCCTTCATCGCCGCGAACCACTGGGCGACCTCGCGGATCTCCTCGGCGTTCCGGTCCAGCGCGACGACCTGGGCGCCGCGCCGGTAGCACTCGAACGCGTGCCGGCCGGCGCCGCAGCCGAGGTCCAGTACGCGGTCGCCCGGGGCGAGCGGGAACCTGGAGAAGTCGACGGTCAGCACGTGGCCCTGCTTTCGGGGTAGACGCCGGTGTCACTGGTGGTCGGGGCCGCGGAAACGGTCCTCGGGGTGGTCGCGGCGGGACCGATGGCCTCGCGGTAGCGGGCGGCCGTACCCTCGGCGGCCCGGGCCCAGGTGAAGTGCCGCAGCACGCGCTCGCGTCCGGCCGCGCCGAGCCGGGCCCTCAGTTCCCGGTCGCCGAGCAGCCGGTTCAGTCCGGCCGCCAGCGCGCCCGCGTCACCCGGCGGCACCGCCAGGCAGGTCTCGCCGTCGCGGCCGGCGACCTCCGGGACGGCCCCGCCGGTCGTGGCGAGCAGCGCCGTGCCGGTCGCCATGGCCTCGGCGGCCGGCAGCGAGAACCCCTCGTACAGCGACGGCACGCACGCGACCTCGGCCGACCGCACCAGGTCGACCAGTTCGGCGTCCGAGATGCCCTTGACGAACTCGACGGCGCCTTCGAGGCCGTACCGCTCGACCGCCTGGGCGACGGGTCCCTCGGCGGGCCGCTTGCCGACGACGACGAGGTGGGCCCGGGGGTGCTCGGTGCGCGCCTTGGCCAGCGCCTCGACGAGGAAGACCAGGCCCTTGAGCGGCACGTCCGCGCTGGACGTGGTCACGATCCGGCCCGGCACCCGCGGCACCGACGGGTCGGGCGAGAACAGGTCGGTGTCGGCGCCGATGTGCACGACGTGGACGCGGTCGTCCCGTACCCCGAGGTGGTCGATGATCTCCTGGCGGGAGGTGCCGGAGACGGTGAGCACGGAGGGCAGGCGGCGCGCGACGCGCTTCTGCATGCGGGTGAAGGCGTACCAACGGCGCACGGAGTACCGGCGCTTGCGGCCGTCGGCGGCGTCGAGCTCCAGTTGCCGGTCGACGGTGATGGGGTGGTGGATCGTGGTGACGAGGGGGGCACCCACGTCACCGAGCAGCCCGTAGCCGAGGGTCTGGTTGTCGTGCACGACGTCGAAGTCGCCGCGCCGGGCGCGCAGATGGCGGCGGGCGCGCAGCGAGAACGTCAGGGGTTCGGGGAAGCCGCCGGTCCACATGGTGCCGACCTCCAGCGCGTCGATCCAGTCGCGGTACTCGCCCCGCTTGGGGGTGCGGAAGGGATCGGGCTGGCGGTAGAGGTCGAGGCTGGGCAGCTCGGTGAGGGACAGCCGTTCGCCGTGGCCCCCGTCGAGCACGTCGAGGACGGGGTACGGCTGGGCGCCGATGACCTCGACCCGGTGGCCGAGGCGGGCCAGTTCGCGGGAGAGGTGGCGGACGTAGACGCCCTGGCCGCCGCAGAACGGGTTCCCCTTGTAGGTGAGGAGTGCGATGCGGAGCGGTCGCAAGCCGTCGGCGGCGGGCTCCGGACGGGGACCCGTCTGACTGGCCTCAGCGGTCACTCCGGGCCCCCTTCTCACTGCGCTGTCCCGCGACACTACGCCGGGACGTTAATCTAGAACAAGTTTCAAACTTGATCGTTCGGAGGCTCCGAATCTACCGGCAGGTAGGGGCGCTGTGACGAGTGGATCAGGTGATTCACGCCACGGCGACGGGGAGAAGGTGACCAAGGTGGACAACCCGGGAACGGCAGCCTCCGGTACTTCCGGCACCGCCGGTTCCGCGCGCCGCGCCGCCACCCCGCCCCTCACCGCACGGCAGCGGGAGCGCCGCCGCCGCATCCTGCACGCGACCGCCCGGCTGGCCTGCCGGGGCGGCTTCGAGGCGGTGCAGATGCGCGAGGTCGCGGAGTCGTCGCAGGTCGCCCTGGGCACCCTGTACCGCTACTTCCCGTCCAAGGTCCATCTGCTGGTCGCCACCATGCACGACCAGTTGGAGCGGCTGCACGGCACCCTGCGCAAGAGCCCGCCGGCCGGCGAGACGGCCGCGGACCGGGTGGCGCAGACCCTGATGCGGGCCTTCGGCGCGCTGCAGCGCGAGCCCCGGCTGGCCGAGGCGATGGCCCGCGCCCTGACCTTCGCCGACCGCGGCGTCTCGCCGGAGGTCGACCAGGTCTCCCGGCAGACCACGGCGATCATCCTGGACGCGATGGGCGGTCTGGACAACCCCACCCCCGAGCAGCTCTCCGCGGTCCGCGTCATCGAGCACACCTGGCTCTCGACCCTGATCACCTGGCTCTCCGGCCGCGCCTCCCTCGCCCAGGTACGGGTGGACATCGAGACGGTGTGCCGGCTGATCGACCTGACGGAGGCCGGGGGGCACGGGCGGGCGCCCCGGTCCGGCCCCGACGCCTCCGGGTAAAGTGGCGGCGTCGTCATCACACCCGTACGGGGGGAAGCCGGTGCAATTCCGGCGCTGACCCGCAACCGTGAGCCGTCCGCCGAGGCCCTTCGAGGACTCCCGCGAACGGTGAGCCGGACTGCCCCGCGCGGACGTGACCGGCTCACGTGCCCGGCACCCGCCGGCGCACGGGCACCGTCGAGGCATACGGGGCCGAGCCGCCCGGGGGTGCCCGTGCTGCCCGGCCCCGCGCAGGGAAAGGCACCCGTCGATCATGAACGTCCGCCGTCGCAGCAGCGCCGCGGCACTCGCCGCCATAGCCGTGATCGGCGCCGCCGCCGCGCCCGCGGCCGCCGCCGATCCGTCGTCCGCCCCGTCCGCGTCCGCCCCGTCCGAGCCCTCCGGGCTGTACGGCACCGCCGACCCCCGGTACGACGGCGTCTGGCGCCAGTCCCTCGCGCTGCTCGCGCAGAAGACGGTGGGCGTGGTCCCGTCGTCGAAGGCCGTGGACTGGCTCACCGGGCAGCAGTGCGACAACGGCGCCTTCGCCCCCTTCCGCGCCGACCCGTCCAAGGCGTGCGACGCCAAGACCATGGCCGACACCAACAACACGGCCGCCGCGGTCCAGGCGCTGTGGGCCGTCGGCGGGCGCGGCGACGTCGTCGAGTCCGCCCTCACCTGGCTGAAGTCCGTCCAGAACAAGGACGGCGGCTGGGGCTACACCCCCGGCGGTCCCAGCGACGCCAACTCGACGTCCCTCGTCATCGGTGCCCTGACCGTCACGGGCACCGGGCCCGAGCAGGTCAGGAAGGACGGCAAGTCCCCCTACGACGCCCTGCTGGCCTTCGCCCTCCCCTGCGCCGAGGACAAGGGATCGGGGGCCTTCGCCTTCCAGCCCGACGAGGACGGCAAGCTGCTCGCCAACGCGGACGCGACGGCCGCCGGCGTACTCGGCGCGCTCGGCGAGGGCCTGGTCACCGAGGCCGGCGAGAAGACCGACGACGCCGCGTGCACCGACGCCGAGAAGCCGACCCGCGAGCAGGCCGCCGCCAACGGCGCCGCTCATCTCGCCGACGCCGTCGCCGAGGACGGCCACCTCAAGTCCGCCCTCGGCGGCTCCGCCGACCAGCCCGACTACGGCAACACCGCCGACGCGGTCGTCGCGCTCGCCGCGCAGGGCGGCGTGGAGAAGGCCGCCGAGCCGCTGGCCTGGCTGGAGAAGAACGCCGCGAAGTGGGCCGAGCGGAGCGGCCCGGCCGCCTACGCCCAGTTGATCTTCGCCGCGCACGCCACGGGCACCGACCCGCGCGCCTTCGGCGGCACCGACCTGGTGGCGGAGCTGAACGCGACGGGGCCGGGCCCGCAGGGGGCCGAGGCCCGGGACACCGCCACCGCGAGCGACCAGGCCGACGAGAAGGACGAGAAGAAGGACGAATCCGGCTTCGGCCTCTGGTGGTTCGTCGGCGTCTGCCTGGTCCTCGGCATCGGCATCGGCTTCCTGCTGAGCGGCCGCAACAAGAAGCGGCAGCCGTGACCCGCCGCGTCGTCCTCCTGTTCCTGGCCGCGTTCCTGCTGCTCGGGAGCGCGGCCCAGGCCCAGGCCGCCGGTTACCGGTACTGGTCCTTCTGGGACCGCGACGGCGAGAACTGGGTCTACGCCACCCAGGGCCCGTCCCTGGCCCGTCCCTCCGACGGCGACGTCCAGGGCTTCCGCTTCGCGGTGAGCGAGAACTCGGGCGACGCGGCCCGGCCGCGCGGCGCCGCGGACTTCGCGTCGATCTGCGCGAAGACGCCGGCCGAGGACGGCAGCAAACGCGTCGCCCTGGTCCTCGACTTCGGCACGGCGTCCGACGCGCCGTCCGGCGAGACCCCGCCGGCCCCGCGCACGGCCTGCGCCCGGGTCTCCCCCGACGCGACGACGGCCGACGCCCTGGCCGCCGTGGCGGACCCGCTGCGCTACGACACCAACGCCCTGCTGTGCGGCATCGCGGGCTACCCGGAGACGGGGTGCGGGGAGCAGGTCGCGCAGAAGGAGGTTCCGACGACGCCCGGCGCGGCCCCGGACCGGAAGGACTCGTCGGACGACGACGGCCCCTCGGTCGGCCTCTACGCGGGCATCGCCATCGTGGCGGCCCTGGCCGGAGCGGCGACCTGGCAGGCGAGGCGGCGCGGGAATGCCACCGACTGACCCTGCGGACAAGCGGCATGCGAGCACCGGGCCCGCGGTCCCGCGGCCCGCGGGCCGTAGCGCCGC
Organism: Streptomyces pactum; assembly: GCF_002005225.1. NCBI lineage: Bacteria > Bacillati > Actinomycetota > Actinomycetes > Kitasatosporales > Streptomycetaceae > Streptomyces > Streptomyces pactum. The sequence goes on along the minus strand of NZ_CP019724.1, from coordinate 6,017,380 downwards.
CGCAGCGGCACGGGTGGGCGCCGGGGAACCCCCCTCGGGGGAATCCCCGGCGGCGCGTGCGGGCACCCCCACCCGCCACGACCGGCGAAGCACCCGCACCGCACAGGCGGCCACCCGCCTCCCCGCCCCCCGCCACCGCCCCGAGGCACTGCACCCCGGCGCCTGGTGGCTCTGGGCGCTGGCCCTGGGCACCGCCGCCACCCGCACCACCAACCCCCTCCTCCTCGCCCTCCTCATAGCCGTCTCCGCCTACGTCGTCGTCTCGCGCCGCTCCCACGCCCCCTGGTCGCGCTCCTACGGCGCCTTCGTCAAACTCGCCCTCGCCGTGATCCTCATCCGCCTCCTCTTCACCACGGTCCTCGGCTCCCCCATCCCCGGCACCCACACCCTCGTCACCCTGCCCGAAGTCCCCCTCCCCGACTGGGCACAGGGCATCCGCCTGGGCGGCCGGGTCACCGCCGAGGGCCTCACCTTCGCCCTGTACGACGCGATGAAGCTGGCCACCCTCCTGATCTGCGTGGGCGCCGCGAACGCCCTCGCCAACCCGTCCCGCCTCCTCAAGTCCCTCCCCGGCGCCCTCTACGAGATGGGCGTGGCCGTCGTCGTCGCCCTCACCTTCGCGCCGAACCTCATCGCGGACGTCCAGCGCCTGCGCGCCGCCCGCCGTCTGCGCGGCCGCCCCGACAAGGGCGTACGGGGCCTGCTCCAGGTCGGGCTCCCGGTGCTGGAGGGCGCCCTGGAGCGTTCGGTCGCCCTCGCCGCAGCGATGGACGCCCGCGGCTACGGCCGTACCGCGCAGGTTTCCGCCCCCGTACGCCGTACCACCGCCGCACTCACCCTGGGCGGCCTGCTCGGCGTCTGCGCGGGGACGTACGGGCTGCTGACCGCCGCCGGCGGCACGTACGGCGTCCCCGTCCTGCTGGCCGGCGTCGCCGCCGCGCTCGCGGGGCTGTGGCTCGGCGGCCGCCGGACGGTCCGCACCCGCTACCGGCCGGACCGCTGGGACGCCCGCGCCTGGCTGGTCTCCGCCTCCGGCGCGGCGGTCGCGGCGCTGCTGTTCCTCGCCGCCGCCCGCTACCCGGCGGCGCTGCGTCCGGGCGTCGTCCCGCTGGTCGCCCCCGGCCTCCCGCTGTGGCCGGCGGCGGCCGTACTGATCGGCCTGCTCCCGGCGTTCGTCGCCCCGGCCCCCCACCGCGTGTCCGTCCCGGCCCCCGCCCCCGCCCCTGCCCCTGCCCCTGCCCCCGCCAAGGAGTCGTCGTGATCCGCTTCGAGAATGTCTCCGTGACGTACGACGGAGCGACCGGACCCACCGTCCGGGGCATCGACTTCGAGGTCCCCGAGGGCGAACTCGTCCTGCTGGCCGGCCCGTCGGGCGTCGGCAAGTCCACTGTCCTCGGCGCGGTCGGCGGTCTCGTGCCGCACTTCACCGGCGGCACGCTGAGCGGCCGGGTCACCGTTGCGGGACGCGACACCCGCACCCACAAGCCGCGCGAACTCGCCGACGTCGTCGGCACGGTCGGCCAGGACCCGCTCTCGCACTTCGTGACGGACACCGTCGAGGACGAGCTCGCCTACGGCATGGAGTCGCTGGGCCTGGCCCCGGACGTGATGCGCCGCCGTGTCGAGGAGACCCTCGACCTGCTGGGCCTGTCCGACCTGCGCGCCCGCCCCATCGCCACCCTCTCCGGCGGCCAGCGGCAGCGGGTCGCGATCGGCTCGGTCCTCACCCCGCACCCCGAGGTACTGGTTCTGGACGAACCGACCTCCGCGCTCGACCCCGCCGCCGCGGAGGAGGTGCTGGCCGTCCTCCAGCGCCTCGTCCACGACCTCGGTACGACGGTCCTGCTGGCCGAGCACCGCCTCGAACGCGTCATCCAGTACGCCGACCAGGTCGTCCTGCTCCCGTCCCCCGGCGCGGCGCCGCTCCTCGGACCCCCGGCGAAGGTGATGGCCGTGTCCCCGGTGTACCCGCCGGTGGTGGGCCTGGGCAGGCTGGCGGGCTGGTCCCCGCTGCCGCTGACGGTCCGCGACGCCCGCCGCCGCGCCGCCCCGCTGCGGGACCGGCTGGCCGACCGGGAGATCCCGGACCACACGCCGCGGGCCGCGGCGCTCCCGCCCCTGCCCGCCCCGCGGCCCGTCTCCTCCCGTTGGCGGCGGCGCGGGAAGTCCCCGGAGACGGCCGCCACCCCCGCCCCGTACGCCGCCGAGGTCCGCTCCCTCACCGTCCGGCGCGAGCGCGTCCAGGCGCTGCGCGACGTCGCCCTGACCGTCTCCCCCGGCGAGACGGTCGCCCTGATGGGCCGCAACGGCGCCGGGAAGTCCACGCTGCTCTCCGCCCTCGTCGGCCTCGTCGAACCGTCCGCCGGTTCGGTCCGGGCCGGCGACGCCGTACCGCACCGCACGGCCCCCCGCGACCTGGTGCGCCGGGTCGGCCTGGTCCCGCAGGAGCCGCGCGACCTGCTGTACGCCGACACCGTCGCCGCCGAGTGCGCGGCCGCCGACCGGGACGCGGACGCGGCCCCCGGCACCTGCCGGACCCTGCTGACCGAGCTGCTCCCCGGCGTCACCGACGACACCCACCCCCGCGACCTGTCCGAGGGCCAGCGGCTCACGCTCGCCCTGTCCGTCGTCCTGACGGCCCGCCCGCCGCTGCTCCTCCTGGACGAGCCGACGCGCGGCCTGGACTACGCGGCGAAGGCCCGGCTGGCGGGCATCCTGCGCGGGCTGGCCGCCGAGGGGCACGCGATCGTGCTGGCCACGCACGACGTGGAGCTGGCCGCCGAGCTGGCCCACCGGGTCGTGCTGCTCGCCGAGGGCGAGGTGATCGCCGACGGTCCGGCGGCGGACGTGGTGGTGGCCTCGCCGTCCTTCGCACCGCAGGTCGCCAAGGTGCTGGCCCCCCGCAAGTGGCTGACGGTCGCGCAGGTGCGGGAGGCGCTGGCATGACCGGCGCGCCCCCCGGCGAGAGCTCCGGCCCCGTCCAGCGACAGGCCCGGGCGGTCCGCCTCGGCCCCCGTTCCGTCGCCGCTCTCCTCCTGGTCAGCGCGGTGGGCGTGGCGGGCTTCGGCTGGCCCTTCCTGGCTCCGCCGGACGCCTCGCTGAACGCGCACGCCCAGGACGCGCCGTGGCTGTTCGCGGGCCTGCTGGTGCTGCTGGTGGCCGTGGTGGCGGCGACGATCTCGGAGTCGGGCCTCGGCCCCAAGGCGGTGGCGATGCTCGGTGTCCTGGCGGCGGTGGGCGCGGCGCTGCGTCCCATCGGTGCGGGCACCGCCGGCCTGGAGCCGATGTTCTTCCTCATGGTCCTCAGCGGCAGGGTCCTCGGCCCCGGCTTCGGGTTCGTCCTCGGCTCCGTCACGATGTTCGCGTCCGCGCTGCTCACGGGCGGGGTCGGGCCCTGGATGCCGTTCCAGATGCTGTCGATGGGCTGGTTCACGATGGGGGCGGGTCTGCTGCCCTTCCCCGACCGGCTGCGCGGCCGCGCGGAGCTGCTCCTGCTGGCCGCGTACGGCTTCCTGGCCGCGTTCGCCTACGGCACGGTGATGAACCTGGCGGGCTGGACCTTCATGAACACGCTCGCCTCGAACATCGCCTTCGACCCGGACGCGTCGATCCCCGACAACCTGGCCCGCTTCGCCGCCTACTGCCTGACCACGTCCCTCGGCTGGGACGCCGGCCGCGCCGCCGTGACGGTCGTGCTGACCCTCGCGCTCGGCACCCCGGTCCTCAAGGCGCTGCGCCGCGCCACCCGCCGGGCGGCCTTCGAGACCCCGGTCACGTTCGAGAAGGCCGACGAGGTGAGCCGCCCCACGTGACGGGCCTCACCTACGCAGCGGGCTCGTGGCCGACGGACCGAACATGCGGCCCGTGCCCCGGCCGCGCCCGCGTCCGCCGGGGGCAGCGCGGGCGCATGTCGGCTGCTTCCGGCGGTGGGCCAGTGCCGCGGACCGTGAACACTTGGAGGGCAAATGTCTCCCGCGCGCTCGGATGAGCGCCGCGAGGACAGCGGGAGGCGAAGTGCTCACGTGTGTCGACCACTCCCTCAGCCTTCAGGCGCCCGCCGTCCCGGGCGCGGCCCGTCGATGAGTGGGCACCCTGCCGGGCCGCGTCAGCTCTGACCGCCGGGGACGGTCCGGAAACGGCGCCGGTACTCGGTCGGCGTGGTGTCGAGCCGGCGGCGGAACGCCCTGACCAGGGTGTCGACGGTGCCGAACCCGCACGTGGACGCGACCCGTTCCAGGGTGGCGTCGGTGGATTCGAGCTGGTGGCGGGCCACCTCGACGCGGGCCGACTCGATGTAGGCGTGCGGGGTCGTGCCGAGTTCGGTCTTGAAGATCCGGGTGAGCTGCCGGTCGCTGACGTGGGCGCACGCGGCGAGGTCGGCGACGGTGAGGGGCCCGGCGATGTTGCGCATGACGTGGTGGCGCAGATCCTCGATGCGCCGGGTCGTGGAGATCTGCTCCAGGGGGACGCTGAACTGGCTCTGCCCGCTCGGCCGTTTCAGGTACATCACGAGTTGCCGCGCGACGCGCAGCGCGACCGCCTCGCCGAGGTCGTCGGCGATGAGGGCGAGCGACAGGTCGAGGCAGGCGCTGATTCCGGCGCCGGTCCAGACATCGCCCTCGCGGATGAAGATCGGGTCGGCGTCGACCTCGACGGCCGGGTGCTCGGCGGCGAGCCGGCGCGCGGTCGACCAGTGGGTGGTGGCGCGCTTGCCGTCGAGGAGCCCGGCGGCGGCGAGGATGTGCGCCCCGACGCAGACGGACGTGACCCGCCGGGTCCGTCCGGCGAGTTGCCTCACCCGCTCCACCACGGCGGAGTCGGTGAGGGGGTGCACGCGGCGCTGGTCGTCCACCTCGACGGCGCCGGGCACGATCAGGGTGTCGATGCTCCGCGCCGACAGTTCGTCGAAGGTGGCGTCGGGCAGGACGCGGACCCCGGCGCCGGTGGTGACCGGTTCCATGGTCTCGGCGGCGAGGACCACGTCGTAGCCCGCCGCCTCGTCCGTCTCGCGCCGCGCGAGGGAGAAGACCTCCGGTGGTCCGGTGACGTCGAGCAGGTCGACGCCTGCGAAGAGGACGATGACGATCAGTCGTCCGACGGTGCTCAAGTGGCCCCCCATACTCGGCAACAGCCATGTCGGTAACTGCATGTTAGATGACATTGCCGACACGGACCGGTGGGCCATAGCGTCATGAGCGCAGGTCACCGCACCGGTGAACTGCCTTCCCCGACAAGCGAATGCAGGCGGTCTCCCATGCCCAGAACGACGCTGCGCAGGCTCAACGGCTTCGACGACACCCCCGCGAAGCTCGCCGCCTCCACCCTGGTCCTCGTCGACTACCAGAACACCTACACGACCGGCGTGATGGAACTCGACGGCTGGCGGGCCGCACTCGACGCCGGCGCCCGACTGCTGGCGCGGGCCCGCCAGGAGGGCACGAAGGTCGTCCACGTCGTCAACGACGGCGGAGAGGGCACGCCTTACGACATCCGGACCGAGATCGGCGCCATCCACCCGAGCGTCGCACCGGTCGACGGCGAGCCCGTCGTCGTCAAGAAGGTGCCGAACGCGTTCGTCGGCACGGACCTGGACGGGCACGTCGACGCCGCGGGCAACGCCGACCTCGTCATCGCCGGATTCATGACGCACATGTGCGTGGCCTTCACCGCCCAGGGTGCCTTCCTGCGCGGCAACCGCCCCACCGTCGTGGCCGACGCCTGTGCCACCCGCGCGCTGCCGGTCGCGGACACCGAACTGGACGCCCGCCAGGTGCACTACAGCGCCCTCGCCACCATCGCCGACCTGTACGGGGTCGTCGTTCCGTCGCAGAAGGAGATCTCCTGATGAAGCTGCTCCGCCCCGCCGTCGCCCTCGGCGCCGCCGCCGCCCTCTCGGTCACCGCCACCGCGTGCGGCGGAAGTCCGCAGGCCGCCACGTCCGACGAGAAGTCGTCGGCCTCCGCCACCGCCACCGCGGAGAAGAACGTCGCGAAGGACACGACCACGCTGCGGAAGCTCAACGGCCTGGACGAGACCCCGGCCACGCTCTCCGACGCCACGCTCATCCTCGTCGACTACCAGAACACCTACACCGACGGTGTGATGGAACTCGACGGCTGGAAGCCGGCGGTGGACAACGCCGAAGCCCTGCTGACGCGGGCCCGCGAGGCGGGTACGCCGGTCATCCACATCGTCGACAAGGGCTACGACCTGAAGTCGAGGGCGGGCCGGATCATCCCGGCGCTCAAGCCGGCCAAGGGCGAGCCCGTCGTCGAGAAGAGCGTCCCCAACGCCTTCCACGGCACCGACCTCGCCGAGAAGGTCAAGGAGGCCGGCAACAAGAACGTCATCGTCGCCGGGTTCATGACCAACATGTGCACCCTCTTCACCGCCCAGGGCGCGTTCCTCAACGGCAACGCGCCGACCGTGGTCGCCGACGCCTCCGCGACCCGGCCGCTGCCCCTCGAGGGCGACCCGGACGGCGTTCCCGCACAGCAGGTCCACGAGGCCGCTCTCGCCACGGTCCAGGACCTCTACGGGGTCGTGGTCCCGTCGCAGAAGTCCCTGACCTGAGCCCTCCCCTCCCCCCACCCTGAAATCCCCCCACCCGAACTCCCCCCACGCTGTTCCCCCCCCACATCGCCATAAGGCACTTTCACTCACCGAAGAAAGCGGAAAGACGGGGCATGGCAACACGTAGAGGATTTCTGGGTACCGCGTCGGCCGTCGGGGCGGCGACTCTCTTCACCGGCCAGTCGGCCTCCACCGCCTCGGCGGCCACCGCGGGGATCACCGCGACCGACGAGAAGGCCGCACGCGACGCGATACGCGCCGTCAACACCAGGATGCGCGCGAACTACGCGACCCTCAAGAGCGAACTGACGACGCAGCTCAGTCCGGTCATCGTCGTCTCGAACAACGCGGTCGGCGGACGCTTCACCCTCGTCAACGGCGGCAAGCAGGTCGAGACCGTCGACCCGGTCCCGGAGTACTTCGAACTGGCCAAGTCGATCGCCCACGTCCCCCTGGGCCTCTTCTCGGTACTCGCCGCCTACCTCGGCGACCAGGTCCCCAACATCCCCAACGCGGACCGCATCGACCCGCACGACCTGGACATGGTCGTCACCAAGGCGCCGGGCGACAAGGGCTGGATCACCCCGCTGAACGCCTTCAAGACCACGCTCCAGACGGCGCACACCAAGCTCGGCACCGCGAATCTCCCCCTCGACCTGGAGAACTCCTGCGACAAGATCCTGAGCGAGGCGGTCAAGTTCATCGACGCGTCCGTCGCGGCCCAGTCGTTCGACATGGTGTCGTTCAACCGCTTCGCCGCAACCGTCTACCCGTCCATCCGCGTCAACATGACCTTCGCCGCCACCGCCCAGATCACCGGCATCGAGGGCCTGATGAAGCGGTGGCGCGCGCTGATCGGTGAACAGGCGTGGAGCAACCTGTACGTCACGGTGCTCTCGATCTGGACCACGGCCGAGCTGAACCAGGCGTCCGTCATCATCCGGCGCACCATGAACCAGGCGAAGGTGGACACCCACCTCATCGACCTGCCGACCGTGGAGACCCCCTCGGACCCGGTCTTCGTCGCCCTGGACAACCTGGCCCGCATCGTCCAGGACAACGTCGCCGCCGAGATGGTCTTCAACACCGACCTCAAGGTCGCCGACGCGCTCAAGGGCAAGGAGGACCTGCTCTCCGACGAGATCCTCCAGCAGATCGGCGGAACGGCACCCACCGCCAGGACCGCCGCCTTCGGCACGGCGACGGCGACGGCAGCGGCGACGGCGACGGCGACGGCCGGCGCCTGCCCGGTCACCGGGCACACCGCCGCGGTGTGATCACCGGGCATCCCCCGCTCCCGGGGCGGGGGATGCCCGGCGGACCGCCCCGCACGGAGCTCACCCGGGCGCGCTCACCCCGGCCGGGTTCGTCGGCACCCGCCGCCGGGCTGCCGGGCCTGAGTGATCCGGCCGGGAACCGGTCAACGTTTCTGTTCGAATTATCGTCTTCGCACGTGCCCCCGCCGTGCACCCCGATGACGCCGAACGGAAACCCCGACCGTGGTCCCTGCCGCACCGACGACCGTCCTCCGCCCCGAACGGCAACGGGTCAGACGCCCGGGCGACGCCCTGCGTGCCTTCGGGCGCAGGCATCGCGTGCCCCTGCTCGCCACGCTGCCCACCATCCCGCTGTACGCGGTGTGGTGGGTGTTTCTCGCCACCGGCGGGGGCGACCTGGCCGCACAGGAGGCATGGGCCGACTTCGCCTCGCGGCACGGCGCCTCGGCCTACGGGCTGTTCTGGTACGGCGGGGCGCACACCGCCAACTACAGCGTGATCTCGCCGTACCTGATGGCCGCGCTCGGCGTGCGCACGGTCACCGCGGTGTCCGGGCTGGCCGCCGCCTGGCTGGCGGCCGTGCTGATCACACGGACCGGCGTGCGCCGGCCGCTGTGGGTCGCCCTGCTCGCCTCCCTCGCCCTGTGGTGCAACGTCGCCTCGGGCCGTACGACCTTCGCGCTCGGCCTCGCCTTCGGGCTGGCCGCGTGTGTGTACCTGGTCCGGGAGCGGCGGCTCGTCCTCGCCGCCGGGTACGCCGCCCTGGCCACCATGGCGTCGCCGGTGGCCGGGTTGTACCTGGCCGTCGTGGGCGCCGCGTTCCTGCTCGTACGGGACTGGGGGCGCGCCCTCGTGCTCCTCGTACCCCCCGCCGCGGTGGTCGGGCTGACCACGGTGCTGTTCCCCTTCACCGGGGAGCAGCCGATGCCGGCGGCCCGAATATGGCCGCCGGCCGTGCTCGGCCTCGCCGTCACCGCGCTGGCCCCGCGCCACTGGCGGGTCGCCCGGTGGAGCGGGGCCGTGTACGCGGCCGGGACCGTGCTGACGTATCTCATCGCCTCCCCCGTCGGCACGAACGTCGAGCGGTTCGCGGAGTACTTCGCGCCCCCTGTGCTGCTCGCGGCGCTGCTCGCCGGGGACCGGCCGCGGCGGATCGCGCGCGATCTGCTGATCGTCGCCCTCGTCTTCTCCGTCGGGTGGATGGGAAAGAAGACCGCCGACGACCTGAAGGAGTACACCGTGGTGCCCGCCTGGGCCGCCGAGACGGACGGTGTCGTACGGGCGCTCGACGGACTCGGGGCCGACCGGACGCGGGTGGAGGTCGTGCCGGCCCGCAACCACCGCGAGGCGGCCGCACTCGCGCCGCACGTCAACATGGCCCGCGGCTGGAACCGGCAGCTCGACGTGGAACGCGCCCGCCTCTTCTACGACGGCACCTTCTCCGCGGCCGCCTACCGGGACTGGCTGGACCGCTGGGCGGTCGGTTTCGTGGTGCTTCCGCTCGGCAAGCCCGACGGTCCCGCCGAGGCCGAGGCGGCGCTCGTACGCAATGCGGACCTGCGGCCCGAGTGGCTGGAGCCCGTCTGGCAGGACGAGCACTGGCGGGTGTACCGGGTGCGGGACGCCGTACCGCTCGTCTCCGAGCCCGGCACCGTCGTGACGTCCACCAGCGCCGATCTGGTGCTCCGCGTGGACCGGCCCGGCCGGGTGACCGTACGGGTCGCCTGGTCGCCGTGGCTGCGCACCGACGGCGGGTGCCTCGCCCGGGAAGGCGAGTTCACCCGCCTGACCGTCAAGGCGCCGGGCGAGTACCGGCTCAGCTCCCGGTACGGTCCTTCGCCGGGGCCGGAGGATCGCTGCTGAGCCCCTCGGCGGGCGGGGCGGTGTCCTTGGCCGGGGGCGGGGCGGGGGCGGGGATGGCGTTCGCGGCGGACGCCGGCTCCTTGGCCGCGGAGGCCTCCTTCGCCGCGCTGGTCTCCTTCGCCGCGGTGGTCTCCTTCGCCGCGGTCGCCGTGACCACGCGGGCCCTCGGGCCCTGGAACACGTACGCCAGGCCGAAGCCCGCGACGACCACCGCCGCGCCGCCCACCGCGTCCAGGATCCAGTGGTTGCCGGTCGCCACGATCGCCGCGAGGGTGAACAGGGGGTGGAGGAGGCCGAGGGCCTTCATCCACACCTTCGGAGCGATGAGCGCGATCGCCAGCCCGCACCACAGCGACCAGCCGAAGTGCAGCGACGGCATCGCCGCGTACTGGTTGGTGAGGTGCGTCAGCGTGCCGTAGTCCGGCTTCGAGAAGTCCTGCACACCGTGGACCGTGTCGATGATCCCGTGCCCCGGCATCAGACGCGGCGGCGCCAGCGGGTAGAGCCAGAAGCCGACCAGGGCCAGCAGCGTGGTGAAGCCGAGGGACGCGCGGGCCCAGCGGTAGTCGACCGGGCGGCGCCAGTACAGCACGCCGAGGACGGCCAGCGGTACGACGAAGTGGAACGACGTGTAGTAGAAGTCGAAGAAGTCACGGAGCCAGCCGACGTTGACGACGGCGTGGTTGATCGCGTGCTCGATGTCGAGGTGCAGGAAGCGCTCGAGGTCGAGGATCTGCCGGCCGTGCTCCTCCGCGCGGGCGCGGCCCGCCGAGTTGCTGCCGCCGGTCGCCGCGAGGCGGACCTGGGAGTAGGCGGCGTAGGTGACCCGGATGAGGAGGAGCTCCAGGAGGAGGTTGGGGCGGGTGAGGACCCGGCGCAGGAACGGCAGCAGGGGAACGTGCTTGAAGCGGGCCGGGACCGGGGGCGCGTAGCTCGTCGGGACCGGCGCGTCGAAGTACGGCGACGTGCGGGACAGGAACGGCACGGCGACGGCGGCGGCCAGCGCCGCCAGGAGTACGACGTTGTCGCGCAGGGGGTACAGGGCCGCCATGTTCGGCAGGATCATCTTCGCGGGCAGCGTCATCACCAGGACGACGGCGACCGGCCACACGTACCGGTCGGAGGCCCGCCTGCCGACCCGGCCGACGACCGCGGGCAGCACCCACAGCAGTTGGTGCTGCCAGGTGGCCGGGGACACCACGACCGCCGCGCAGCCGGTGATGGCGACCGCGAGCAGGAGCTGGCCGTCGCGGGCGTAGCGCACGGCGCGGCGCAGGGCGAGGACGGCGACGGCCGCGCCCAGCAGGAGGAAGAGGGCGATCTCCAGGGGCCCGGAGAACCCGAGTCGCAGCAGGGCGCCGTGCAGCGACTGGTTGGCGAGGTCGTCGGCCTCGCCGCCCAGGCCCACGCCCGCCATGTGGTGGACCCAGTAGGTGTAGGAGTCCTGCGCCATGGCCGCCCAGGCGACGGCGGTGCAGGCCAGGAACGTCACGCCGGTGGACACGGCGGCGCGTCCGCGGTCGGTGAACCACAGCAGGGGGACGAAGAGGAGCACGGTCGGCTGGAAGGCGGCGGCGACGCCGATCAGCGCGCCGCCGATCCGGTCACCGTGTGCGCCGCGTACGGCGAAGCAGCCCAGCAGGACGAGGAGGACCGGGATGATGCTGGTCTGGCCGAGCCACAGCGCGTTGCGCACCGGCAGCGACAGCATCAGCAGGCTGACGGCCACGGGCGCCGCCAGCAGTGCCGTACGGCGGCCCACCGGCTTCGGCAGGGCGCGGGCGGCGACCAGGCCGAGGGCCACGACGAGCAGCAGCGAGCCGAAGGTCCAGCCCCAGCCGAGGGCCTGTTCGGCGGCGCGGGTGAACGGTTTGAGGACCAGGCCCACGAAAGGGGTGCCGGTGAACTGCGTGGAGTCGTAGAGGGACCCCTCCACGTGGAGGACCCCGCGCTCCCCCACCCAGGTCTCCAGGTCCGTCAGCCGTTCTCCGCTCGGGGTGCTGAGGACCGCGGCCAGTTGCCTTACGGCGAGGACCGCGGCGACCAGCCACAGGCCCAGGCGCGCGACCCGCAGCCGTGCTCTGGTCGCGTCGACGGCAGGAGTTCCGAAAGCCTCCGCCGGTCGCCCGGTGTGCTCCGCATTCGCCACGCCTCGTCGGCCTCCCGCCCCGTTCGTATCGCGCCCGTGTACGCGATGTGTTGTCCTTGCGAACCCTATGAGGCTCGCACCACCCCCGGGGGGAGACGCAGGCAACCCCCGTTCGACCTGACCGCCGCCCGCTTTTCGTCCCGCCTTTTACCGGCCGGCCGGCCGTTTGTCCGGACGACGATAGTGCGGGAGCCGTTCGGCCGCCTCTCGTGGGAGCGAGAAGGATCACAGGCCGGGGAGGCGGCGATGGTCCCGTGGCCTGCGGACGTCCCTGCGTGTACGCCTTTTCGGTGCACAGCGCAACGAAAAGCATACCGGGTGTAAACGGCACATCAGCGCCTATGGTCGTTTTTCAGCCCGTGGCCGAGTGTCGCGGGTTTCTTCCGGCCCGGCGACAGTGCCGCCGTGCGGGTCGTGGCGTCCCAGTTCCCGTCGAAAGGTAGGCGAGCGAAGCATTGTCGGCTGCCCCCGTCGCCGCTCACCCGTCCCGCACGACCCCCGCGTCCGCGCCACGTGCCACCGCCGCGCCCACCGCCACCGACCCCGCGCTCGTCCGGCGCGCCGTGAAGGCGGCGGCGCTCGGCAACGCGATGGAGTGGTTCGACTTCGGCGTCTACAGCTACATCGCCGTCACGCTGGGCAAGGCCTTCTTCCCGTCGGGCAACCCGACCGCGCAGTTGTTGTCGACGTTCGGCGCCTTCGCGGCGGCGTTCCTGGTCCGCCCGCTCGGCGGCATGGTCTTCGGGCCGCTGGGCGACCGGGTGGGGCGGCAGAAGGTCCTCGCCCTCACGATGATCATGATGGCGGCGGGTACGTTCGCCATCGGGCTGATCCCGTCGTACGCCACGATCGGCGTCTGGGCGCCGGTGCTGCTGCTGGTCGCGCGGCTGGTGCAGGGGTTCTCCACCGGGGGTGAGTACGCGGGCGCGTCCACCTTCATCGCCGAGTACGCGCCCGACAAACGGCGCGGGTTCCTGGGGAGCTGGCTGGAGTTCGGCACGCTGGCCGGGTACATCGGCGGCGCGGGCCTGGTGACGCTGATGACGGCGCTGCTGTCCGACGGCGATCTGACGTCCTGGGGGTGGCGGATCCCGTTCCTGGTCGCGGGGCCGATGGGCATCATCGGGCTGTATCTGCGGATGCGGCTGGAGGAGACGCCGGCGTTCGCGGCCGAACTCGACAAGGCGGAGGCCACGCGGCCGAAGGTGCCGCTGCGGGACATGATCACCGGGCAGTGGCGGGCGCTGCTGCTGTGCGTCGGCCTGGTGCTGGTCTTCAACGTCACCGACTACATGCTGCTGTCGTACATGCCGAGCTACCTGACCAGCGAACTGAAGTACGACGAGACGCACGGGCTGCTCGTGGTGCTGGCCGTGATGGCCCTGATGATGGTCGTCCAGCCGTTCGCCGGCGCGCTGACCGACCGGGTCGGGCGGCGGCCGGTGATCGCGGCGGGCTGTGCGGGGTTCCTGCTGCTGTCGATACCGGCGCTGCTGCTGATCCGCGAGGGCAGCCTGTGGGCGGTGGGTCTGGGCATGGCCGCCCTGGGCCTGCTGCTGGTCTGCTTCACCGCGTCGATGCCGTCCGCGCTGCCGGCGCTGTTCCCGACGCGGGTGCGGTACGGGTCGCTGTCGATCGGCTTCAACGTGTCGGTGTCCCTGTTCGGCGGGACGACCCCGCTGGTGGTGACGGCGCTGATCGGGGCGACGGGCGACATGATGATGCCCGCGTACTACATGATGGCCGCGGCCGTTGTCGGTGGCGTGACGGTGTGGTTCATGTCGGAGTCGGCGGGCCGCCCGCTGCCGGGTTCGGCGCCGGCGGTCGACGCCCGCTGACCGCCGCACCCTTGAGCCGGCCCCGGTCGCCGGTTCCCGACCCGGCCCCGGTCGCCGGTTCCGGTAGCCGACGCCGGTCGCCGGTTCCCGAGCGGGCGCGGCCGGCCCGCCCCGGTTCCGCTCTGCCAGACTGCCCGCATGATGGTCAGACTCGCGGAAGAGCAGGACTTCCCCGGCTTTCTCGGGCTGGCGGCCGAGGTCGAGCACTGGTTCGGTCCGATGGTCGAGGACACCGGCTTCCATGACGCGGTGCACGAGCACATACGCCGGGCCACGGCACTCGTCGCCGTCCCGTCGGAGCCGGACCCCCGAGGCGGGCTCCTCGGCGGGCTCCTGTTCGGCGCGCAGGCGCCGGTCCACCACGTCCACTGGCTCGTGGTGTCCCGGCAGGCCCGGACGAGCGGGATCGGCCGGGAGCTGATGGAGGACGCGATGCGCAGGTGGGTGCGGGGACCGGCCGGCATCGAGGTGGTCACCTTCGGAGCCGACCACCCCGGTGCCTGGGCGAGCGGCGCACGTGTCTTCTACGAGCGCCTCGGGTTCGTCCCCGCCGAGGCCGTCGCCCCGGGCCCGGAAGGCGGCTCCCGGCAACTCTTCCGGCGCACCGTCGACTGATCAAGCCGGTCGCGCCACCCGGCAGCACGACCGCCGGCACCGTGCCGCTCGAGGCGGGAGCACCGGCCGACCGAAACACGCCCGCGGGAAGGGCCCCCGTACGCCCCGCCCCCGGCTATCTTCGTTAGCGCACCTACTTAGAAAAGCTAACGACGCAAACGGGAGGCCCCGGCATGAGCGACTCGCAGCTCTGGGACGACGTCGACGCCTACTTCACCACCCACCTCGCACCGAACGACGACGCCTTGGAGGCCGCCCTCAGAGAGAGCGACGCCGCCCGGCTGCCGCAGATCAACGTCACCGGCAACCAGGGCAAACTCCTCCAGCTCCTCGCCCAGATCCAGGGCGCCCGCACCATCCTGGAGATCGGCACCCTCGGCGGCTACAGCACCATCTGGCTGGCCCGCGCACTGCCGGCGGAAGGCCGCCTGGTCACGCTCGAGCACAGCGCCCGGCACGCCGAGGTCGCCACCCGCAACATCGCCCGCGCCGGCCTCGACGCCCTCGTCGACGTCCGGGTGGGCCCGGCCCTGGAGTCGCTGCCGAAGCTCGCCGACGAGAACCCCCCGCCCTTCGACCTGGTCTTCATCGACGCCGACAAGGGCAACAACCCCCACTACCTCGAGTGGGCCCTGAGGCTCACCAGCACGGGCAGCCTGATCGTCCTCGACAACGTGGTCCGCGGCGGCCGGGTGGCCGACGCCGGTGACGACGCCGACGACGTACGCGGCACCCGCGCCGCCATCGAGCTGATCGGCAGCCACCCGCGCCTGAGCGGTACGGCCGTGCAGACGGTCGGCAGCAAGGGCTACGACGGGTTCGCGCTGGCCCGGGTGCTGGCCTGAGGACCGGAGCCGGGACCGGCGCTGAGGACCCGCCCTGAGCGCGGACGAGGGCGCGGCCTCACACCTCGTGGTAGAAGCCGACGTTGACGCTGCGCGGCTCCGCACGGTCCTGGACCACTACCTCGCCGCTGCCGCCCCTCGGAAGGGGCACCGTGCCGCCGTAGGCCAGGGGCCGCGCGTGGCCGCCGACGGTGAGCCGGACCTCGCAGGAGGGGTCCGGCTGCGAGCCCCGCAGCCAGGCCAGCCGCCACGTGCCCTCGGGACCGCACCGGAACTCCAGATGGACCCGGGAGACGAACAGCCAGTCGTCCGGCGTCGACAGCCGGCACACGGACCTGTCCCGGCCGACCCGCAGCACCGCGTCGGGCTCGCTGGGCGCGTCGGCCATCTGCATGCCGGCCGTGGCGCCCGCGTCCGACGCGGTGACGGCGGCCATGGTGAGTTCGAGCACGTGCGCTCCTTCGAGGACCTCAAGACGTCCGTCATCGGCTTGTTCGCCGCCGCATGATAGATGGGCCGGTGGTGCGGTGTCCGGCACAATGAGGTCATGACAGAGCGAAAGCCACCTGGCGTCGACTTCGAGTCCTGGGTCGACAAGCAGATCCGTGATGCGGACGCGCGCGGCGAGTTCGCACAACTGCCCGGCGCGGGCAAACCCCTCCCGAGCGACCTGGACAGCACCTACGACGAACTGTGGTGGGTCAAACGGAAGATGGCCCGCGAGGGGTTCTCCGTGCTGCCGCCCACGCTGGCCCTGCGCAAGGAGGCGGAGGACGCCCTGGAGGCGGCGGCGAACGCCCCGTCGGAGCGGGTGGTCCGCCGCATCGTCGAGGAGATCAACGTCAAGATCCGCGAGCTCATGTTCAAGCCACCGCCCGGCCCCCCGCTGGGTCTGAAGCCCTACGACGTCGAAGAGGTCGTGAGGCAGTGGCGGGAGCGCCGGGCGGAGCGGTGACGCCCGTCGTTCACAGGCGCATCAGGCGGTCCGCCAGCTCGCGGTAGTCCCGCAGGGCCAGGCGGAGTTGTTCGGTGTCGGTACTCGTCGCGCGGTCGTCCCCGCCGGTGTCCTGCCAGGACGTGCGCAGCGTGCGGCGGCGGTGTGTCACGGCGTCCGTGAGGCGGGCGGTGATCTCCTCCAGGAGGCGGTCGGCCTCCTCGACGGAGGCACGGGGCGCGTCGACGAAGTCGGCCACCGCGTGCTGCAGCCGCTGCCCGAGCCGGTCGCACTCCTCGTCCGGGAGGAGCGTGGGCCCGTGGGCGGCCGGGGCGGCCGGGGCGGCGGTGCTCCGCGGCCGCGGATCGGGGGTGGTGCCGGCGGGTGTGCCGGGGACGGGGTCCGCGGTGCCCGCCCGGTCGGTGCCGAGGGCGGTCCCGCCGCCGGTGCCGGGGGCCTGCCTGTCCCGCTCGACGGGGATGCCGCCGGGCTGCCGGGTCGCGTCGGACATGTGCCTCAACTCTCCTTCGGCTGGCGCTTGCTGAATGACCAGGAGTGGTGCGGGCGGGCGGATTCGGACGCGGGTCCGCCGCCGTCCGCTCCCGCGCGGTGCCGGCCGCCGTCGTGGCGGCCGGGGCCCACCAGGTCCTCGAACAGCGCGCGGGCCTCGACCATGGCCTCGCGCATCTCTTCCGTACCCGCGCCGCTGTCCTGCGCGCCGTCCACGCGCGCGTGCGTCACACGGTGCACGCGCCGGTAGCCGTCGACGTGGTGGGCGTGGTGCACGGACAGCGCCGCGAGCTGCTCCTCGTACTGTCCGCCGTCCGGGAAGCCCCGGGCGCCGGCCAGCTCCGCGAGCAGCCGGTCCGCCTCGCCGACCGCCTCGCGCGGGGAGTCGACGAAACGCTCCTGGGCAGCGGTCCAGCGCGCCTCGAAACGCTCGCGCTCGGCCGGGTCCAGCGCCCTCTCGTGCAGCGACCCGTGCCGTTCCACGCGTTCGGCGAGTTCGCGCTCGGCGGCCTTGGTGTCGCCGTCGTGCCGGGCCACGGCCCGGTCGTACTCGGGCCCGAAGCGCCGCTTCAGGCTCCCGCCGTGCCGGGGGCCCCGCGCGCGCAGGGCCAGTACGGCCGCGACAACGAGCACGACCGCCACGATCACGATCAAAGCGATGATCACGCCTGTGGACATGAATGCCTTCCGGGTTCTCGGCCCTACCGGCTCTCCGAGCGGGCCGGTTCGCCGTTCGGGTTGCCCGGGAGTCCCCCCCTCAAACGGCGCACAGCGCGCGCGGACGGCACGCCGGTGCGAAAATACGCTTGCACACAGGGGCGGTCCCCTCCCGACAATGCCGGTCATGACCTGGACCATCGGCCCGGAACCGTACGACTCCCCCGTCGCCGCCGCCCTCTGACGCGCGTACTACACGGAGGTCAGCGACCGCTACTACCTGCTGCGCGAGGGGCGGACCACCGACCCGGACGAGCTGGAGCGGGAGATCGCCGCAGACTCCGGCGCCGACCTCGCGCCGCCCCGGGGGCGGTTGCTGGTCGCGCGGTACGGCGGTGAACCGGCCGGCACGGCGGGCGTGCGGCTGCTGGACGACGGCAGCGCCGAGCTGACCCGGGTGTTCCTGCGCGAGGGGACGCGCGGCCGGGGCGGCGCCACGCTGCTCGTACGGGCCGCCGAGGAGGCGGCACGGGCGCTCGGCGCCTCGCGCATGGTCCTCGACACGCGCGGCGACCTCGTCGAGGCCCGCGCCCTGTACGCCCGGCTCGGCTACACGGAGACCGAGGCGTACAAGGAGGCTCCGTACGCCGAGCACTGGTTCGTGAAGGAACTCGCGCTCACTGTCGGACGGGGCTGACGGGGTCGACGGGGCTGGGCGCCGATCGAGACGAGGACACCGCTGGAGACCTGCTCCGGCTCCTCGCCGCTCCCCGCGGGCGGCGACGGGTCGGCGGGGACGGTCGCCTCGGTCGGCTTCCTCGCGTCCGCTGGGTCCGCCGAGTCCACCGGGTCCGCCCCTCCGCGCGCATCTCCCGCCGTCAAGACCTCCCACGGGTGTCTCACGGGTCTCACGGGTCTCACGGGTGCCTTCACGCACCTTCCATCCAGGTCGGTGTGACCAGTTATGCGCGGTTCAGTCCTGTGGGAAGCCGGTATTCCGGGGGCGTGCGCGTGAGGGTGTGGAGAAGATCTGGATAATCTCTGAAGTTCGCGAGGGGAGTCGCGAGGGGAGGGACGAACGCGTGGAACAGCAGAAGGAGCCGCCGCGGGAACCGCGGGAGCGGGCCTCGGAGCACTCGTGCCCGGAGTGCGGCACGCCCAGGGAGGCGGACAACACGCCCTCCTGCGCCTGCGGGTCACGGGTGTCCGACGCCCTGCGCGACGCGCGCACGGCACAGGCGGCAGCGGCGGAGGACTTCGACCCGTTGCGGATACGGCCGTACGTCGAGCTGGACGGTACCGGGGAGCCCCCGACGCCACCCACGCCCCGGACGCCCCCGGCCGGGACGGCACCTGCTTCCGGAACACCCGCTTCGGGAACGCCGGCCCCCGGAACACCCGCTTCGGGAACGCCGGCCCCCGGAACACCCGCTTCGGGAACACCGGCCCCCGGAACACCCGCTTCGGGAACACCGGCCCCCGGAACACCCGCTTCGGGAACACCGGCCCCCGGAACACTCGCTTCGGGGACTCCATCCTCCGGAACACCCGCGTCCGTTATGCCCACGCCCGATACGCCCGCGCCCAGTACCCCAGCGCCCGGAGCACCGGCATTCCCGCCCACACCCGCCACGCCCACGTCCACGCCCACACCGGCACCCGTGGCGGACCCGGACGCCACCATGACGCTGCGCGCCGTCGGCGCCGAGCGGCCCGGCGCGGCCACGGGGGCGACCACCGCGCTGCCCACACCCCTGGCGCCCTCGGCCGGCGCCCCCAGCGCGCACGACCTGCGCCTGTTCGAGACCTCGGCCACCACGTCCGGCGCCCCCTCCGCTCCCGTACCGCCCGGTGCGGACCCGGACGGCGCCGGCGGCGGACGTCCGCCGCGCAAACGGCGCCGGGGCGTGCTGCTGAGTGCCGCGGGGGCGGTCGTGGTCGTGGTGGGCGCGGCCGGGTATGCGAGCGGCTTGTTCTCCTACGAGACGCCCTCCCGGGACGGGGCGCTGCCCGACGAGGTGCGGGCGAGTGTGCCGGACCCGTCGCCCAGTGAGGCCTCCGCGACCCCCGAGTCGAGCGCGCCGTCGGCCCCCGAGACCTCCGCGTCGCCGTCCCCGTCCGCCTCCGCGTCCCCCAGTGCGAGCCCGTCACCCTCGCCGTCACCTTCGACGTCGAGCGCCTCGCCCACGCCGTCCCGGTCGGCGGAACCGACGCAGAGCACGACGCCGCCGGCCGAGGACCCCACGCAGGAGTCCGAGGACGACGACCGCGTCCCCGACGGCGGCACGACTCTGCACCGCGGCGACCGGGGGCCCGAGGTCGTCGAGCTCCAGCAGCGTCTGACCGAGCTGTACCTGTACACCGGCGACATCAACGGCGACTACAACCACCAGGTCGAGGACTCGGTCCGCACCTACCAATGGGCCCGCGGCATCCGCGAAGACGAACTCGGCGTCTACGGGCAGGACACCCGGCGCCGGCTGGAGTCCGAGACACGGGAGCCGTAGCCACGGGGCCGTGGGCACACGGAGGCCACCGACGGCGGCACCCCCGTACCCCGCCGGCCATCGACGGCAGCACCCCGTACCCCGCCGGCCATCGACAGCGGCACCCCGTACCCCGCCGGCCGTCAGTCGTCAGCCGACGTGCAGCCGCAGCGTTCCGTCCGCCCCGGCCTCCACACGTACCCGCGTCAGGTCCCGCACGACCACGTCGGGCCCGTGGAGGCCGGCCCGCGGGCCGACACCCACGACCCGCATCCCGGCGGCACGGGCGGCCGCGATGCCGGCGCCGGAGTCCTCGAAGGCGACGCAGTCGCCCGGGGCGACGCCCAGCTCGGCGGCGCCCTTGAGGAACCCCTCGGGGTCGGGCTTGCTGGCGCCGACCGACTCGGCGGTGACCCGGACGTCCGGCTGGGCGAGCCCGGCGGCGGCCATCCGCGCGGTGGACAGCGGCACGTCGGCCGAGGTCACCAGGGCGTGCGGAAGCCCGTGCAGCGAGGCGAGGAACTCCGCCGCCCCGGGGATCGCGACGACGCCCTCGGTGTCGGCGGTCTCCTCGGCGAGCATGCGTGCGTTGTCGGCGTGGTTCTGCTCCATGGGCCGGTCCGGCAGCAGCAGCGCCATCGAGGCATAGCCCTGTCGGCCGTGGACGACCTTCATGACCTCGTCGCCGTCCAGGCCGTGCCGGTCGGCCCAGCGCCGCCAGACGCGCTCGACGGCGGCGTCCGAGTTGACGAGGGTGCCGTCCATGTCCAGCAGCAGGGCTCGGGCGGTGAGAACGGTGGTGGCGGTGGCCGTCATCGGCAGACTCCAAGGCGCGGGGAGGAAACAAGGCGGCCCCGCCCGCCGGTCAGGGAGAACGGGCGGGAGCCACTTTGTTCACCCACGGTACAAAACAGAACGGGCATCGCGCCACCACCCCCGCCCGAACGTTCACCAACCGTTCGGCCCACACGCCACCGGTGCCGGGCCCGTACGGCACCGGAACGCGTCCGGACGGCCCTCAGCCGGTGACCGCCTCCCACAGGCTCCACACCCCGAGGCCCAGCATGAGCAGCGCCGCGATCTTCGTGATCAGCGCCAGCGGCACCCGCTTCATCAGGGCCTTCCCGCCGACGATGCCGAGCCCGGCCACCGCCCACAGGGCGAGCACCGCGCCGAGGCCGACGGAGAGCGGGTCGTCGTAACGGGCGGCGAGGTTCGCGGTCATGATCTGCGTGAGGTCACCGAACTCGGCGACCAGGATGAGCATGAAGCCCGCTCCGGAGACCTTCCAGAAGGACTGGTCCTCCGGCTTGCGGATCTCCTCGTCCCCGTCGTCCTTCCTCATCAGCAGCACGGCCGCGCCGCCCAGGAACAGCACGCCGGTCAGCGCGTGCACGATCTGTTGCGGCAGCAGGGTCAGCACGCTGCCGGCCGCGACCGCGAGCACGACGTGCAGCGCGAAGGCGGCGGCCACGCCGGCGAAGACGTACGAGGCCCGGTAGCGGGTGCCGAGGACGAGGCCGGCGAGCGCGGTCTTGTCCGGCAGCTCGGCGAGGAAGACGACGCCGAAGACGACTGCCGTCACGGTCAGGCTGATCAAGGGATCCTCTATCGGTCGGGGCCGCCCCACCGAGAGTGCTGCTCCTGCGCTGCGGACACCTCGGCACGGCAGCACACGGGCGCCCCCGCCGTACGGCACGGGCGTGTACTGCTTGCCGAAGGTCTCGCTGGCCGGCCCCGCACACGAGGCCTGCCTCCGGGCGCCGGCTCAGACGAGCTGAGCAGTATGTCGACGGTCCGGCGAAGAGCTACTCCCCTTCTGCGCCGTCCATAGTACGCGAGCCCCGGGCGGCACCGGGAGGCCGAAGGCCCCGGGCCTTCGAAGACGAAGTCCCCGGCCGCCGGAGGGCGAAAGTCCCGTCGCACTTATAGACGTGCCATGCACACGTCACTAACTTCTTACCGACCGCACACCTGTGCGCCATGCGGCGTCGCGAGCATTCCCCTGCCCGCGTCCCAACACCCCCACACTCCAAGGGAGTTCGCATGCCCAAATTCTACGCGCGTCGACGGCTCGGCTTCGTCGCCGCGTTCACCGGGCTCATAGCCTCCGCCGGGCTCCTCAACGGCCCGGCCGCCTCCGCCGCCCTCCCCACCCCGGTCAGCGCCGCCACCGCCCGCTCCTACCTCGCCTCCCTCACCGTGAGGACCGAGAACCGCGCCGGTTACGACCGCGATCTCTTCCCGCACTGGATCACGCAGTCCGGCTCCTGCAACACCCGCGAGACCGTCCTCAAGCGCGACGGCTCCGGCGTCAGCACCGACTCCTCCTGCTACCCCACCCGCGGCAGTTGGTACTCCCCCTACGACGGCGCCACCTGGTCGGCCGCCTCCGACGTCGACATCGACCACCTCGTCCCGCTCGCCGAGGCATGGGACTCCGGCGCCGGTTCCTGGACCACCTCCCGGCGCCAGTCCTTCGCCAACGACCTGACCCGTCCCCAGCTCCTCGCGGTCACCGACAACGTCAACCAGTCCAAGAGCGACCAGGACCCGGCCACCTGGATGCCCTCGCGCAGCGCCTACCGCTGCACCTACGTCCGCGCCTGGGTCCAGGTGAAGTACTACTACGACCTCTCGGTCGACTCCGCCGAGAAGTCGGCGCTGCAGAACCACCTCGCGAACTGCTGACACCCCGGCCGCAGTCCGGTCACCGCGTCCGGCGCGGCGTGGAACCTCCCCGCCGGCCTCCGTCGTTCCGTACCGTACGGGGCGACGGAGGAGGGCATCACCATGGCCGGACTGCGCCTGGGACCACTACTGAGATACACCGACGGCTCGAACGCGACCGTCTGGGTCGAGACGAACCGCCCCTGCACCGCCGAGGTGCGCTGCGCCGACGGCGCCCGGGGCACGGCCCGCACCTTCCAGATCGCGGGCCACCACTACGCCCTGGTGCCGGTGAGCGGCCTGACACCCGGCACGGCGACGGAGTACGAGGTGCTCCTCGACGGCGCACGCGTGTGGCCGCCGCCCGACTCGCGTTTCCCGCCCTCGGTGATCGCCACGTCACCGGCGGAGGAGGACACGCGGATCGCCTTCGGCTCCTGCCGCTGGGCATCGCCGCCGGCCGGCGAGAAGGACCCGGTCGGCCCGGACGCGCTGGACACCCTCTCCACGCGCATCGCGGCCGACCCGGACGGCGCACGGCCCGACGTGCTGCTCCTCCTCGGCGACCAGGTGTACGCCGACGAGATCTCCGACGCCACGCGCCGCTGGATCGCCGGCCGCCGCGAGCCGTCGGAGCCTCCGGGCGACCAGGTCGCGGACTACGAGGAGTACACCCACCTCTACGACGAGTCGTGGAGCGACCCCCAGGTGCGCTGGCTACTGTCCACCGTGCCGAGCTGCATGATCTTCGACGACCACGACGTCATCGACGACTGGAACACCTCCGCCGCCTGGCTCGCCGACATGCGGGCCACGGACTGGTGGCGCGAGCGGCTGCTGAGCGGGCTGATGTCCTACTGGGTGTACCAGCACCTGGGCAACCTCTCCCCGGACGAACTGGCCGCCGACCCCCTCTACGCGGCCGTCCGCGAGGCCACCGACGGCACCGACGTGCTCCGCACGTTCGCCGCGCGGGCCGACGCCGACCCGACCACCGTCCGCTGGAGCTACCGGCGTGACTTCGGCCGCGTACGGCTGGTCATGGTGGACTCCCGCGCGGCCCGCGTCCTGGAGGAGGAACACCGCACGATGCTCGACCCGGGCGAGGCCGCCTGGCTGCGCGAGCAGATCCTCGAGGACCGGGACTCCTGCGATCATCTGCTGATCGGCACCTCCCTGCCCTGGCTGCTGCCCCACCTCGTGCACGACGTGGAGGCCTGGAGCGCCGCGATGTGCGTCGGCGAACGGGGCGCTCGCTGGGCGCGACTCGGGGAGCGGATCAGGCGCGGGGCCGACCTGGAGCACTGGTCGGCCTTCCCGGCCTCCTTCGACTCCCTCGCGGACCTGATCGCCGAGGCCGGTACGGGGCCCGGGGCGCCCGCGACGGTGAGCGTGCTGTCGGGCGACGTCCACCACGCCTACGTGGCCGAGCCGTCCTGGCCGGGCCGGGCGCCCGACTCCGTGGTGGCCCAGCTCACCTGCTCCCCCGTCCACAACTCCGTGCCGCTCTCCATCCGCCTCGGTTTCCGCTTCGGCTGGAGCGCCCCGGCGCGTGCCCTCGGGCGGCGCATCGCCCGGCACGGACGCTGTGCGGCGCCCACGGTCGGCTGGCGCAAGACCGGCGGGCCGTGGTTCGGCAACCAGCTCATGACGCTGACCCTCCGGGGGAGATCGGCCCGGCTGTCCCTGGAACAGGCCCGGACGGAGCGCGACGGGGCGACCGCACTGCGGATGGTCACGGACAGGAAGCTGGCGTAGGCCCGGACCGACCGGGCCGCCCTGGCCCCTGGCCCCGCCCTGGCCCCGGCCGGGGCCAGGGCGGCCCGAGCTGAGGCGGACGGCGGACTGGTGTGAATCGAGTCACTCCGGCAGACTTCACCATGACCATGGGAGCGCTCCCATCTGCGGCGGCCGCCGCGATGGCGCGGTGACCACACGCGAAGCTTTGGCCAAATGTTGAACTTGCAAGCACTCGTTAGGCTCACCTAACGTGGGCGGCCCACTCGGTTTCGTCCCCACCGGCCCCGGACGGGCCGGTCCGACCGAAGGAGCACCCCCCACATGTCCGGACGCCTCGACAGCGCCCAGCCCTACGCCCTCGGCCTGTTCCGCATAGTCGTCGGCCTGCTCTTCGCCTGCCATGGCGCCGCGTCCCTCTTCGGCGTCCTCGGCGGCGCGTCGGGGAGCGGCGGCACGATCGAGACCGGCACCTGGCCCGGCTGGTACGCGGCCGTGATCCAGTTGGTCGGCGGCGGTCTCGTCATGCTCGGCCTCGGCACCCGCGCCGCCGCGGTCATCTCCTCGGGCTCCATGGCCTACGCGTACTTCAAGGTGCACCAGCCGGGCGCCCTGTGGCCGATGGAGAACGGCGGCGAGGCCTCCGCCATGTTCTGCTGGGCCTTCCTGCTGCTGGCCTTCACCGGCTCCGGCGCCTTCGGCCTGGACCGGCTGTTCACCCGGCGCACGTCCGAGCGGGAGCAGGCCTCCCCGGAACGGCAGACGCCGGTCACGGCCTGACCCGACTCGCGGCGGTGCCTTTCCCGAACGGGAGGCACCGCCGCCGCTTCGCCGCCCGAGCGTGAACGCCCACTCCCGGGTGAACGCTCCGTGCCGAACGCACGAGGCCCCTGTGAACCTCCTGTCACACCCCGGGCGTACGCTGGTTGGCTGTCACCGGCCGCTCCTGCCGTCCCCGCGTCTCGCGGCATGGCCCGGCCCACGGGGGAGGAACGGGGAGTTGTGGTGGTCGAGAGTTTCGGGAGCATCGGTTCGCTGGTCAGCAGCCCATGGATCTATGCGCTGGTGGCCGTCTCGGTGCTCCTCGACATCTTCCTGCCGGTGCTGCCGAGCGGTGTCCTGGTGATCACGGCGGCCACGGCGGCGGCCGCGGGCTCGGGCGCGGCGGCCGCCGGGCGGGTCCCGGACGACGTCCCCGACATCTTGGTTCTGACGCTGTGCGCGACGACCGCCTCGGTCCTCGGGGACCTTGCGGTCTACCGCCTCGCGTGGCGCGGCGGGCCGCGCCTGGACCGCGCGATCGCCCGTTCCCGCCGGCTGACCACGGCGCAGGAACGTCTCGGCGGCGCCCTCGCCCGAGGCGGTGGCGCCCTCGTCGTACTGGCCCGTTTCGCACCCGCCGGCCGCTCGGTCGTCTCACTCGTCGCCGGCACCGCCCATCGCCGGATCCGCGACTTCCTGCCCTGGTCGGCACTGGCCGGACTGGCCTGGGCCGCCTACAGCGTCGCCCTCGGCTACTTCGGCGGCCAGTGGCTGGGCGCGACCTGGCTGGCGGCAGGGGTGTCGCTGGTGGCGCTCTTCGGCGCCGGGGCGGGGGCGGCATACCTGATGCGCCGCCAGCCCCGGGCAACGGAGGCTTCGTAGTACACCGGGCCCGAGCAAGGAGGGCTTCGCCGTACACAGAACGCCGGGCCGGAGCAACGGAGGCTCCGCCATGCCGCCAGGCGGAGGGACGAGTGCTCCGCAGCACTGCCAGGCCGCAGCGGCGGAGGCTTCCCGGGGCGCGGCGGGAGCGGCGCGGGCAGCGCACGTGACGAAGGCCGCTCCACGAGCGCCGGCCCTTGTCACGCCGCCTGAGCCTTGCCGTCTGCGACACACGGCGACTGACACGGGGCAGATGACACGCGGCCCGGCCGGGCGGCGCCGCAGACCAGCGGTCGTCACCTCACCGGCGTCACGTCACGACGGTGGCGTCACGACGGTGATGTCACGACGGTGGCGTCACGACAGTGAAGTCACGACGGTGATGTCACGACGCCCGTCGCGCGCCGCCTCGTACCTCCAGGCCGGCCAGCAGTTCGGCCGTGGCCCCGGCGACGGCGTCCACGGCCTGTTCGAAGACCTCCCGATTGTGCGCGGCCGGCGCGCGGAACCCGGAGACCTTGCGCACGTACTGCAGGGCGGCGGCCCTGATCTCGTCCTCGGTGGCCTCCTCGGCCAGCACGGGCGGACGCAGTGTCTTGATGCTGCGGCACATGCCGTCAGTCTCCCTTCTCCAGGTCCACCCGCCAGTCGTTCGATCTGATCCAGCGGCCCTTCGGATACTCGAAGTCGGCCTGCCCGAGCAGGGTGAACCCGGCTCCCCGGCAGACCGCGTTGGAGGCGGCGTGGTCGACGCTCGGGAACGCGTGCAGATAGCGGTGCGTCCCGTCGGCACGGGCCGCCTCCCGCACCGTGCGGGCCGCCCGCACGGCCAGCCCCCGCCCCTGGAACTCCGGCAGCACCGCCCACCCGGTCTCCCAGACCTCCGCACCCTGCCAGGTCCGCTGCCAGTACCCGATCGAGCCGACGGTCTCCCCGCCGTCCGACAGGGTGAACCGGTACATCCGCCCCGACGCCAGCCCGGCGTACCGCCGATTACGGGCCGCGAGCCGCTCCTCGGTCTCCGGACCGCCCAGGTGGGCGGTCATCTCCGGGCTGTTGGTCCTGTGCAACAGCCACAGGTCCGTCTCCGCCCAGGGGACCAGGCACACCCGCTCCCCGGCTTCTCCCACCCGCTCGTCCACGCCATCCATGCTCTTCACGGTAGGGCAGGGGTATGACAGTCGGGCCCGGCGGCGACGGCCATCCTTTCGCGTGAACCAGCGAAGGGAACGCGCGCCTCAAAATCGAACAGGCGTATCATTGGCGTGTGGCTACGACCTATGATTTTCCCAGTGACCTCCTCGCCGGTCAGGAGGAACTGCATCAGGTCCGGGCCGAGCTGTCGGCCCTGCTGAAGAGACTTCCCTGGTCCGTCGAACCCCTCGACGGATTCAGCGACGAGAACGGCTGGCGCAAGGTCGAGCGCCCGGCCTCCCCCGGCTGGTCGGCGGACGAGCAGGCCGAGGTGGAGAAGCTCCGGCGGCGCGAGCGCGAACTCGCCGTGTTCGTCAGCACCCATCGCTACTGGTCGGAAATCACCGGCCCCGACCAGGTGACCGCCCGCTCCGAGCTGAAACGCGCCCACGAGGACCCGGCCAGGAAGACACCGCCCGGGAACACCTGACGGCAGGCGCCGCGAGGTCAGGCCCCGTCGGCGCCGCAGGCCCGGCATTGGGCCTGACCTCGCGGCCCGAGCACGGGCGAACGGGCGAACGCACGCGAGAGGCCCCCGGGAGATCAGATCGATCTCCCGGGGGCCTCTCCGCCGACGAACACGACGCCGGTCCTGGTGGGCGCGGACGGTTTCGAACCGCCGACATCCTGCTTGTAAGGCAGGCGCTCTACCCCTGAGCTACGCACCCAGAACGAGTGGACAGCCTACATGGCCCGGGGCACTGCCCGGCAAACGTGTTGACGCCGGTGCCGGTTCGGCCGGTTCGGCCGGTTCAGCCGGTTCAGCCGGTTCAGCCGGTTCAGCCGGGGGTTAACCCCACCCCCGATCCGGTAGTGACCCGGATCCCGGCGCGGGCCCGTGCTCCGTACGGTCTAAGAGCCTCGTCGACAACGGCCTCTTCCGCTGGGGAAAGGGCCAGGCGCGGCACCTCGTAGCCCGTCCCAGGGGGAGATCGTCATGGCCGCCCGCACCGTTTCCGCTCGCACGTTCGCCGCCGTCGGCGCCGTCGCCGTTCTCGTGGCGGGCCTCAGCGCCTGTGCCTCCGCCTCGGACGACAAGGACCCCGAGCACCGGTCCTTCGCCTTCCAGGGCGACACCCTCACGATCGACGCCGACGACTCCGCACTGGAGATCGTCGCCGCCGACGGCAACCGGGCCGGGGAGGTCGAGGTGACCCGGTGGTTCCAGGGCTCGGTCGCGCTCGGCTCCGACCCCGAGGTGACCTGGAGCATCGACGACGGCCGGCTGAAGCTGCGGACCCGATGCTCCGGCGTGGTCGCCGACTGCGCCACCAAGCACCGTGTCGAGGTACCGCGCGGCATCGCCGTCACGGTGAAGACCGACGACGGCAGCGTGCGGGCGCAGGGCTTCCGGGACGCGCTGGAGATCCGTACGGCGGACGGGTCCGTGCGCGTCAGCGACTCGTCCGGGCCGCTGGAACTGCACAGCGACGACGGATCGCTGCGCGCGGACGTGTCCTCGCGCCGGGTGAACGCGTCCACCCGGGACGGCTCGGTCCGCCTCGAACTCGGAGCCGTGCCGGACCTGGTGGACACCCGCAGCGACGACGGATCCGTGACCGTCGACCTGCCCCGGGCCACGTACAAGGTGTCCGCCGAGAGCGACGACGGATCGGTCGACGTGTCCGTGCCCCGGGACGACGCCAGCTCCCACGAGGTGACCGCGCGGACCCAGGACGGCAAAGTCACGGTCCGAACCGCGAACTGACCGGCCCGTGTGTTCGTCCCTTACGGGTGGGAGAATGAACCCGGGCAGGACGGACGACACGGGAGAGGGATGTGACGGCGACACCATCGCAGCCGTACTCGCCGATGGTGGCGCGCGCGCAGCGCCCGCCGTACCCCTCCCGCCGCCGCGGGCCGGGGCCGGTCCGTGACGCGCTCACCCTCCTGGGCCTGCCACTCCTCGCCGTGCTCGCGCTGCCCGCCTCGTTCGCCGGGGGCGGCACCCGGCGCTGGTTCGGCGGACGGGCCGAGAGCCAGCGGGCGGAGGCACAGACCGCGAAGGACGACGCGGCGGCCGCCTTCTACGAGCTGGACACCGCCCAGCGGGACCTGCGCATCTCGATAGAGACCATCGCGGCCGTCGACGCCTCCCCCGCCGCCCGGCGCGCGGTCACCGACTTCGAGGCGCTCGGCCGGCGCATCGACGAGGTCAGCCACCAGTACATCAGCGCCGTCGACGCCCACGACCTGGACCGGGACGACCTGGAGGCATCGGCCGCCTCCCGAGCCCGCGGCGAACTGACCGCCGCCAAGAACGAGCTGGGCCGGGTCAAGCAGGAACTGGACCGCTTCGCCGACGGTCTCGGCCCCCTGCTCGGCAAGGCCGAGACCCAGTTGGCCCGGCTGGCGCCCACCGTCGAACGTGCCCGGCAGGCCCTGCTCGCCGCCTCCAACGCCCTGGACGCCGCGCGGGGAGCCGGGCTGAAGGCGGACGACCTCGCCGCCCGGCTCGCCGCCCTCGGTCCGGAGCTGACCCGGCTGAACCAGGGCGCGGGGCAGCACGGCGTGCCCCAGACCCTCGAGCGGGCCGAACGGGTCACCCGGGAGGCCGAATCGGTCCGCGCCGAGGCCGAGCGGCTGCCGGAACGCGCCGCCGAGACCGACCACCGGCTGGTCTCCCTGCGCACCCGTGCCCAGGCCCTGACCACCCGCACCGATCAGGTCGAACCGGTACTGAGCGAGCTGCGGCGGCGATTCACCGCCGCCTGCTGGCAGGACCTCCAGCAGGTGCCGGACCAGGCCACCGAATCGGTCCGGCAGGCCGAGCGGAAGCTGGCCGAAGCCCAGACCGCCCGCGACGAACAGCGCTGGCCCGACGCCACCGCCCTGCTGTCGACGGTGCGGGCGCTGCTGAACTCGACCGACGAGGCCGTCTCGGCCGCCGGCGACCGGTTGCGGCAGTTGAACGCCGTGCAGAAGGATCCGCAGCAGGAGATCGAGCGCACCCGTTTCGCCATCCGTGACGCCCAGCGCCTGGCCATGGCGGGTCGCAACACCCCCGATCCCCGGCACGCGCGCCCGCTGGACGACGCCGTCGCCCGGCTGGAACGGGCGATCACCACGCTGGAGGGCCGCCACCCCGACTACTGGCACTTCCTGACGGAGACCGAAGCGGTCCGGCGGACGGTGGCCGGCGTGGTCACCCGGATCCGGGAAGAGCGCGGGGCCGGTCACTGACCACCCGGCGGCTGCCCCTGGACCAGGGGGCCACCCGACCGGTTCCGGCCGCCGGGGCGGGCCGCCCGACCGGGCCGGTTAACCTGTGCGCATGCCTCGCTACGAGTACCGCTGCCGGAGCTGCGGCGACACCTTCGAACTCAGTCGTCCCATGGCCGAGTCCTCCGCTCCCGCCGCCTGCCCGGCAGGCCACGACGACACGGTGAAACTGCTGTCGACGGTCGCGGTCGGCGGCTCGGCCTCCGCGTCCGCCCCGGCGCCCCCATCGGGTGGCGGAGGCGGCTGCTGCGGCGGGGGCTGCTGCGGCTGACCTGCCGGTCCGGAACACACGCCCCGCACGGAACGCACGCCCCGCACGGGAAGCACGACCCGATACGGGACACACGCCCCGCACGGGAAGCACGACCCGATACGGGACGCACGCCCCGGTGCCGACGCGCCGGGGCGTGCCCGCCTTGGTCGGCTTACCTCAGCTCCCCAGATAGCGCAGCACCGCCAGCACTCTGCGCGAATAGCCCTCACCCCCGGTCAGTTCAAGCTTGTCGAAGATCGCGTTGGTGTGCTTCTCCACCGCGCTCTGCGAGATGTGCAGCCGCCGCGCGATCGCCGCGTTGGTGTGTCCCTGCGCCATTTCGGCCAGCACGTCCCGCTCCCGCACGGTGAGCCGGGCGAGCAGGTCGGTGTGGGTCGTGCGGCCGAGCAACTGCCGGACGACCTCCGGGTCGAAGGCGGCCCGTCCGGCGGCCACCCGCTCCAGCGCGTCCAGGAACTCGTCGATCTGGACCACCCGGTCCTTGAGCAGATAACCCACTCCTTCCGTCTCACCCGTCAGCAGCTCCGTCGCGTACCTCTTCTCGACGTACTGCGAGAGCACCAGCACCCCGACCGCCGGCCAGCGCTCGCGTATCTCCAGGGCCGCGCGCAGGCCCTCGTCCGTGTGCGTGGGCGGCATCCTGACATCGGCGACGACCACGTCCGGCGGGTCCTCGGCGACGGCCTTCAGCAGCAGCTCGGCGTTGCCGACGGCCGCGAGCACCTCGTGCCCTTCCTCCGTCAGCAGCCTCACCAGCCCCTCCCGCAGCAGGGTCGAGTCCTCGGCGAGAATCACCCGCATGGCAGCTCCGCGGCCACGAGGGTGGGCCCGCCCGGCGGACTGATCACGCTGAGGCTGCCGTCGAGGGCGGCGACGCGCCGGGCGAGCCCGAACAGTCCGCTGCCGGCGGCGTTCGCCCCGCCGCAGCCGTCGTCCTGGACGCTCACGTACATCCGTTGCTCCTCCGCTCTGACGGCGACGCTTATCCGGGTCGGCGCCGCGTGCTTGACCGCGTTCGTGACCGCCTCGCAAACGACGAAGTACGCGACGGTCGACACGGCCTGCCCGGGCTCCTCGGCCACGTCGTACTCCACCCCCACCGGCACGGAAGCCCGCTCGGCGACCGTCTCCAGCGCCGCGCGCAATCCCGCCTCGTCCAGCGTGGTCGGATAGATCCGCCAGGCGACCTCGCGCAGCTCGTCCAGAGCGCGGCGGCTCTCGTCGTGGGCCTGGCCCAGCAGCCGGTCCCGGCGATCAGCGTCCTGGCTGCGGCGGGCGCGGCCGAGCAGCATGCCGAGGGCGACAAGACGCTGCTGCACGCCGTCGTGCAGGTCACGCTCGATGCGGCGCCGTTCGTCGGTCACCGCGTCGACGACGGCGGCGCGGCTGGCGGACAGCTCCTCGATCCGCCGCTCCAGCTCCTCCTGGTGGCGAGGGCCGAGGAAGTGCCGCGCGAGCTGCCCCTCCAGTCCGACCACGCCGAATATTCCCTGCACGGCGAGGAACACGAGGAAGAAGCCACCGAGACTGCCCAGGACGAACGAACCGGGGTTGCGTATGCCGTCCAGCAGGATCCAGCCGTATATCCCGAAGGTGCCGTACCCGATGCCGATCGCGGCGGTCAGCATCACCACTCCGCCCAGGACGCCGAGGGCCCAGTGGCAGGCCACGTACCGCAGCGCCCGCACGTCCTCGTACGCGGGCGTGACACGGAGGTCCAGCCACATCGCCAGCCGTGCCCGTTCCCATCGCGCCAGTCTCCGCGCCCCCGCGAGGACCGGGCGCAGTACGGCACGGCGGGCGGTCGGCCAGGCCGCCACCGGCAGCAGTGCCACACCGGCCATCAGGGCGAAGAGCAGCTCGACGGCGGCCGTGGCGGTCCCCATGATGAGGCCCACCCCGCACCGCGCTACGCGTCGCGCCATTTCTCGCATGATCGCGAGGCTAGCCGGGCGCGGTGGCGGCGCACACTGCGGAAAACCGCAATTCCCGCCTGCGGTACACCGCAGGCGATCCTGCGGCCTTCCTCAGGGTCCCTTCAGCCGCCATTTTCTAGCGTGGTCGTCATGACAGCCATCGCAGCGCAGCCGGCCGCGGACAGCGGAGCGGCACCGCAGTGGATCAACGACCTCATGGACGCGCTCGGCGCACCGGGCGCCGGCCTCGCCATCGCTCTGGAGAATCTCTTCCCTCCCCTGCCGAGCGAGGTGATCCTGCCGCTCGCCGGGTTCGCGGCGAGCTCCGGCCGGATGAACCTGTTCGCCGTCCTGCTGTGGACGACGGCGGGTTCGGTGATCGGCGCGCTCGCCCTGTACGGGGTGGGCGCGCTGCTCGGCCGCGACCGCACGGTGGCGATAGCGGGGAAGCTGCCGCTGGTGAAGGTGTCCGACATAGAGAAGACGGAGGCCTGGTTCCTGAAGCACGGGACCAAAGCGGTGTTCTTCGGCCGGATGATCCCGATCTTCCGCAGCCTGATCTCCGTGCCGGCGGGTGTGGAGCGGATGCGGCTGCCCGTCTTCCTCGCCCTGACCACGCTGGGCAGCGCGATCTGGAACACCGTGTTCGTCCTCGCGGGCTACGCGCTGGGGGACAACTGGTCCGAGGTCTCGGGCATAGCCTCCACGTACTCCAAGGTGATCCTGGCGATCGCGGCCCTGGCGTTCCTGGTCTTCATCGGCATGCGCCTGTTGCGGCCGGGGGCCGGCCACCGCAGGCGGGGCCGCGGACACGGCCGCGGCCAGGACATACCGCCGTCGGCCGGTGACGACGACCACCCCGGCACCGGGGGCGGTGCCGGGGACCCGGAGGGCGGGGTCAGCGAGCCGGGCTCACCGCGCGCAGGAACTCCCGAAGGATCCGCTCACCGGCCAGCACGCCGCGCTCGGGCAAGGCGCTGATCGCCGGAGCCGTCCAGTCGGAGTCGGCAAGCTCTCCGTGGCCGGGGCGCCATCCCCGGTCGGCGGCGAGCAGCAGATCGGCGTCGAGGAGCGAGTCACCGGCGGCGAGGGTGAGCTCGGCGCCGGTACGACGGGCGACCTCGTACACCGCGGCGCTCTTGGTGAGCGGCTTGGGGACGGCGTAGATCTTGCGGCCCTGGAGGGACACGGTCCAGCCGCGGTTCTCGGCCCACACCGCGAGTTCCTTCACCCAGTCCTCGGGCAGCAGTTCGCGCTCGACGACGAGGTAGGCGAAGAGGTCCTCGGCGACCCGGTGTTTGCGCACCCACAGCGGGTCGGCGGTGTTCATCAGGTGGTCGCGGACCTCGGCCAGCGAGGCGCACTCGTCGGCCAGCCGTGCGGTCACCCGCGCGTGCCAGTCGGGGTCGGAGACGCCGTCCACGAGCAGGTGGCCGCCGTTGGCGCAGATCGCGTACTTCGACGGAGGCCCGGGGAGGTTGATGCGCTGGTACTGCTTGCGGGTCCGGGTCGTGGTCGGCACGAAGACCGCCGTGTCACCGAGGTCGGTCAGCAGTTGGGCCGCCGTCTCGGTCATGTAGGAGAGGGGCTTGCTCTCGTAGACCTCCACACACAGCAGCCGGGGTGCCCGCAGGTCGGGCATGGTCAGCCCGAGCGCGGCGGCCGAGTAGATGAGCGTGCGGTCGAGGTCGCTGGCGACGAGCACCGGCATCAGAGCGCCACCGCCTTGCCGTCGGCACCGGTCGCGCCCCGCGTGTACTTGGGGTGGATCAGCCCGACACAGGTGTAAGGCAGGTCGGCGACCTCCTCGACGGGTACGCCCCGCTGTTCGGCCAGCAGGCGTACGTGGTCGAGGTCGGCGCCCGCGCCGGCCCGGGCCAGCACCTTCCACGGCACGCGGCGCAGCATCACGCGGGTGGTCTCGCCGACTCCGGGCTTGACGAGGTTCACGTCGTGGATGCCGTACTCCTCGCTGATGCGCTCGACGGCGGCCCAACCCTCCCAGGTGGGAGTGCGGTCGGCGGAGAGGAGTTCCTTGGCCTGGGCGTCGACTGTGTCCGCGACGTCCGGGAAGCGGCCGGAGACGGCGTCGAGGAAGTCCGGCGACAGGTCGGCGCCGGCGAGTTCGCGGTAGAACTTCGCGCCGTGGAAGTCGTGCGGGCCGACCAGGTCGGCGCGGAGCACGGTGCGGGATATCAGGCCGGAGACGGTGGAGTTGAGGCAGGCGGAGGGGATGAGGAAGTCGTCGCGGGTGCCGTAGGTGCGGACACATGAACCGGGGTCGGCCAGTACGGCGATCTCCGGGTCGAAGCCGGTGACGCCGTCGGAGACCTCGAAGTCGCTCAGGGCGGCGGCGAGTTCGCGGGTGATGGCGCCCTTGCCGGTCCAGCCGTCGACGAAGACGACGTCGGCGGGGTCGTGACGGTCGGCCAGCCAGCGCAGCGCGTTGGCGTCGATGCCGCGGCCCCGGACGATCGACACGGCGTAGTGAGGGAGGTCGAGACCATGGCGGAACTGCGCCCAACGGCGCATCAGGATGCCGACGGGGGTGCCCGCGCGGGCGAGGGAGACCAGGACGGGGCGGGGCGACCGCTCCGCGAGCACGACCTCGGTGACGGCGCCGACGGCGCGGGCCAGCCGGGCCGCGGACGTCTCCAGGGCCGCGTGGAAAAGCTCTTGGTACTGCTCGCTGGGCTGGTACTCCACGGGCAGCGACTCCGCGTAGTGCGCGCCGCCGCTCTGGATCGCCTCCTCGCGCTCCTCGGTCGGTGCCTCCAGCGTCACGTCCGAGAGGTCCTGGAGCAGCCAGCCGACCTCGTCGGGCGCGTACGAGGAGAAGTCGGGGCCGCGCAGCGGCTCGGGCAGCATGGTGGGCCTTTCGAACGCTTGCGGGGCTTGCGGAACGTACGACGGGACGACCGCGAGCAGGACGTGCGGGACGTGGGCGGCGAGCCGGGCCGGCAGTCCGTCGGGCGCGTGCAGTCGAGGGGTGTCGGCGGCCGAGTCGACGACGGCGACGACGGCGTCGAAGCCGGCGCCCGCGACGTTGTAGGCGTAGCGCTCGCCGGGGCCGTCGGCCGGGTCGTCGTGCGCGGGGAAGACCAGGCGGGTGCGTATCGCGTAGCCGGGGTCGTCGACGGCGAGGACGGGAGAGCGGGTGGTGGTGGAGTAGCGCACGTCGGCGTCGGCGGTCTGCTCCAGCGCGTGGGCAAGGCGCAGCGGGGCGTACATCAGCTCCTCGAAGCCGAGGACGAGCACGCGGCGGGCGCCTGCGGGGAGCGCCTCGGCGATCCGCCGGGCCATGCCGGGCAGGGCCGCCTCCAGCCGCTCCCGCTGGGCTGCCGTGAACCCGTGACGTCCGCCGTCCGGTACCCCCGCGGGCCAGCGCAGGTCGACGCGCGCGACGGAGCCGGACGGGGACGGGTGGGCCGGGCCCGGCTCGGCGGCACGGTTCTCGTACCGGGCGACCAGTTCCTGCCCCTTCTCCAGGACGCCCTCCGGCAGCCGGACCGTGCCCGAGGCTGCCGTCACCAGGTCCACGCGGGCGCCGATCTCCCGGGCGAACTCGTCCAGCCGGCCGGCGTCGGCGGGCGAGCGCATGTCGACGAGGGCCACCACGACGTACCGCTTGCGGGGATAGCGCTCGTGCAGGGCGCGCACGGTGTTGAGCACCGTGTTGCCGGTGGAGAACTCGTCGTCGACGAGGACCAGCGGCCCGTCGCCGGCCAGCAGCGCCGGGTCCTCGGGCAGCAGCAGGTGGGAGGTCGCGTGCGAGTGGGACTCCTCGAAGCCGCCCGCCCGGGCGACGCCGGTGACCGGGCGGCGGGTGGAGTGGAGGTAAGGGGCGGGGCCCAGGCCGTCGGCGACCGAGTGTCCGAGGCCGGTGGCGGTCTCCGCGTAGCCGAGGACGACCGCGCGTTCGGCAGCTTCGGCGCCGAGCAGTTCGCGGACGCGCCGGCCGAGGGCGACGCCGTGGCCGTACACGACGGAGGGCGACTGCGGGACGTGCTTGCCGAGCACGTTGGAGACGAGCAGGTGGGCCCGCTTGGGGTTGCGGCGCAGGGCGAGTCCCAGCAGGCCGGTCAGCGTGTCGTCGCCGGCGAGTTCGACGCCGAGCCGCTCGGCGACCCAGCTACCGGACCAGACTCCGGTGCCCTCCTCGGCGTGCGCCCTCTCGGTCATGTACTCGTGCCTCCCGTTGTCCACCGCGGCGTGGGCCCTTGCGTCGGTCATGGATTCCTTGCGTTCGGTCGGACAGGGCGTTCAGTCGGACAGGCCGGCGGCGAGCAGTTCCACGAAGCCGATGTCCTCGTTGGCCACCCCGAAGACCTCCGCGCGCAGCAGGGTCCGCTCGGCCCAGGCGCGGTGGGGCTTCACCTCGTTCATCTTGTTCGTGTAGGCGGACCTCAGTACACCCCCGCCGCCGCGTTCGGGCCGCAGGATGTCCTGGGCGTCGCTGAACTCCTCGTGGCTGACCACGGACAGCGCGTGCACGGGGAGCACGTGCGAGGGGTGGATGCAGGTCTTGCCCAGCAGGCCGTTGGCGCGGTCCAGGGAGATCTCCCGCAGCAGACCGTCCATCGCGTGTTCGATCAGCTTCTGACGCAGTTCGACGGCCTGCACCTCCAGGAAGGGGCTCTGCCGCAGTTGCGGTTTGAACATCCTCTCCTGGACGCGGAAGTACTCCCAGACCGGCCCGGTCACCGTGAAACCGGTGCCGTCGGCCCGGGCGAGCATGTTCACCACGTCGGCGATCACGGAGGCGACGATCTGGACGTCGTACGCCGTCATGTCGGGGCCCCTGCGCAGCCCGTAGGAGGAGCAGAAGTCGGTCACGCCGAGACGCAGGGCGAGCACGCGGTCGCGGTACTTGTCGACCGCGCGGAAGATGCCCTCCAGCGTCTGCACGCGGGTCTCCCGGTACAGCAGGTCCGGGGACTCCAGCACGGGCATGGCGAAGAGCCGGTGGCCGGTGGCCGCCTCGGCGGAGGAGAGCGCCTCCAGGAAGGGCACGCCGCGTTCCTCGGTGAACTTCGGCAGCACGAAACCGGACAGCAGCCGCACGGCGGGGCCGAGGCGTCGCACGAGGTCGGGTATCTGCTCGGGGGTGCGGACCCGGACGAAGAGCAGGGGGACGTCGACGTCGGAACGTTCCGCCAGGTCCATGAGCTGGCGGACGAGGTTCTCCTCGCCGACGGGTACGTCGGCGTCGTCGATCGAGTCCTCCAGGCACAGCACCATCGACACCACACCGCACGCGCCCTGTTTGAGGACGTCGTCGGCGAGTCTGGGCCTGGTGGCCGGGCTGTAGAGCGTGGCGCCCAGGGCCGCGGACAGCAGGCGGGCCGGGGAGTCCGCCGTGAAGGTGCAGGGCTCCTGGTGGAAGAGACGCTTCCGCACTTCAGGGGCAATCTGTCCGAAATGACGCATCAAAACTCCCCCGTGGTGTCTGGGCGACCTGTGAACTGTCCGAAGGTGGCCGGTAATAGTACGTACGTATCCATGTCGGAGGTTCCCACCGGGCATGAATTCCAGGTAACCCGGGCATGTCGGCGGCGGCTACCCGGGGCGAGCGGACACGACCCGAGTACCCGCCCCCGCGTTGTCGTGACCAGGACCGAGAAGGCAGGATGACGGCATGACGCACGCGATGCTGAAGGGGTCGAACGTCCCGCTGCAAGCCACCACGGTACGCGCCGTGCTGCGCTGGGCACCCGGGCAGGGGGTCCCCGACATCGACGCCTCCGCCCTCCTGCTGGGGCCCGACGACCGCGTGCGTTCCGACGAGGACTTCGTCTTCTACAACCAGCCCCGGCACCCCTCGGGTCAGGTCTGGCGGCTCGGCAAGAAGCGGGTCGCCGACGGGCTGACCGACACGATCCAGACAGATCTCTCCGGGGTCGAGCCGTCCGTGGGCCGCATCCTGCTGATCGCTTCGGCGGACGGCGTCACCTTCGACCGGGTCCGGTCGCTGCGCATCCTGCTGCACGACGCCACGGCCGCCGACGCGGAACCGCTGGCGTACTTCGACGTCAAGCCGGAGACGGGCCAGGAGACGGCGCTGATCTGCGGCGAGCTGTACCGGCGCGGGGAGGGCTGGAAGTTCCGGGCGCTGGGCGAGGGCTACTCGAACGGGCTCAGGGGGCTGGCGACCGACTTCGGCATCTCGGTGGACGAGTCGGAGGGGATGGACGACCCCACCTCGGCCCCCCGGCCCGAGGCCGCCACGGGCACCCCCGCCCATCCCGCGCCGGCCCAGCCCACGTCCGCCCAGCCCACGTCCGCCCAGCCCACGTCCGCCCAGCCCACGTCCGCCCGGTCGACGCCCGCCGCGTCCGCTCAGTCGACGCCCGCCCCGCCGGTGGTCGGCCCCGGTCAGCCGACGACCGTCCAGCCCGTCCCGGACGTCTCCCGGCCGCTGCCCCCGGAGCAGCCCGCCGGAGTGCCGGCGCAACCCGCGTACGGCTATCCGCAGCAGCCGCCGACGACACAGCCGGCCTACGGCTACCCGCAGCCGGCCGGACGGCCCGATCACGGGTATCCGCAGGCTCCCGCCGCCGGGGTCACCGGCGCGCAGTCCGGCTACGGCTATCCGCCGCCGGTCACCGGGGCACCCGACCCGGACTTCCGGCTGCCGCCGCAGGGTCCGCAGTTCGTCGGGCGGTAGACGCCCGGGCGGCTGTACGGGCGGTGGGGGCGGGGCCTCGGCGGTACGAGCGAGGTGTCAGCGCTCCGCCTTGCTCTTGTGCCCCCGGCCCCACTGCAGGCCCCACCCGTACAGCCGGTCCAGCTCCCCCTGGAAGCCGTACACGAACTTCACCTCGCGACGGACGAAGACCTCGTCCTTGATGTTCTCGATCATCACCACGGCGCAGGACCGGGCCTGCGGATGGCGCTCGTCGAGGCCTATCTCGATGCGAGGGCCGTTGCTCGGGTAGAGCGTGACGATGGCGTGCGTCCGGTCGAAGGCCGGGGTCTGGTCATAGATGTAGGCGAAGATCAGGAGGCGCTTTATGGCGTCCTTGTGGTCGAGGTTGACGTAGATCGTCTCGCCGGAGGCCGAGCCGAACCGGTCGTCGCCGCTGAGCTTGACGTACGGCGGGCCGTTGACGTCGCCCAGGAAGCCGCCCAGCGGCTGGACGACCCCGCGGGTGCCGTCCTGGAGCTCGTAGAGGCAGCCGAGGTCGAGGTCGACGTTGACCATGCTCTGGCTGTGGCCGACGACCTCGGGGGGCTTGAGCGCCTTGAAGGGGTGCCGCAGCAGGCTCTCGCGCCGCGTTCCCATGATGTCCGAGGTCCGCATCCGCCAGGAGAGGTTGATGCGCAGGTTGCCGGTCGCCGCGCCCTGTTTGGTCAGGGAGACCTGGCTGTGCCGTTTGGTCAGCTGGATGGAGTTGGTCGCCGCGCTGCCCGAGTCGAACTCTGCCTCGCGACCGCGCCACAGACCGTCCAAGAAGCCCATTCCCGCCCCCACCTTCGCTCGAACCACCGGCCGCGGACCGCCGACGGGGCGGCCCCGAGGAGTCGTCCTCGTCGGCCGCCCCGCACAGAGCGTTCCTCGCCCGGGCCGTGTTCACACCGAAGGAGCAAGCACACCGGGGGCGAACCCGGCCCGGGAACAGAAGGGTTTCACACCCCGGAGGAGACCTCCGCCTTCTCCTTGCCGCCGTCTCCGCCGGCCGCCGCGAGCCGCTTGTTGCGGCGGACGGAGGACCAGAAGGAGGCGCCGATCAGGACCACGCCGATCATGCCGGTGATGAACTCGTTGATCTCGTACTGGATGGTCACCAGCAGGACGACGGCGAGGGCGCCGATGGCGTAGTGGGCGCCGTGCTCCAGGTAGACGTAGTCGTCGAGGGTGCCCTCGCGGACCAGGTAGACGGTCAGGGACCGCACGTACATGGCGCCGATACCGAGGCCGAGGGCCATCAGGACGATGTCGTTGGTGATGGCGAAGGCGCCGATGACGCCGTCGAAGGAGAACGACGCGTCCAGGACCTCGAGGTAGAGGAACATGAAGAACGCGGCCTTGCCGGCCAGCTTGACGGCCGACTTGGGCTTGCCGGCGCGTTCGGCCTGCTCCTCGGCCTCGTGCTCGCGCTCCTCCTCTTCCTCGAGCTTGTCCTCGAAGAAGCCGGAGAGACCGCCGACGACCAGGTAGGTGATCAGGCCGGCGATACCGGAGAGCAGGACCGTCTCCGCCTTGTCGGCGTGGGTGCCGCCGTGCTGGTGGGCGTGGGCGCCGAAAGTGAGCGCGGAGATCAGCAGCACGATCAGGGCGATGCAGGCCGACAGCATGTCGACCTTGCCGAGCTTGGACAGCGGGCGCTCCAGCCGGCCGAGCCACTTGATGTCCCGGTCCTCGAAGATGAAGTCGAGGAAGATCATGAGGAGGAACATGCCACCGAAGGCGGCGATCGACGGATGGGCGTCCGTCACCAGCTCCTGGTAGCGGTCCTTGTCGGTGAGCGCGAGGTCGACGGCCTCGATCGGCCCGAGCGACGCGCTGACCGCGACGATGACGACCGGGAAGACCAGGCGCATGCCGAAGACGGCGATCAGGATGCCGATGGTGAGGAAGATCTTCTGCCAGAAGGCATTCATCTTCTTCAAAATCCCGGCGTTGACCACCGCGTTGTCGAAGGACAGCGAGATCTCCAGGACGGACAGGATCGCCACGATGCCGAAGGCGGCCCACCCCCCGTAGAAGACCGCGGCCACCAGGCCGAGCGCGGTGACCGCGAACGACCACCCGAAGGTTTTCAGAACCACTGGCTACCCAATCGTGTTTGTACGGGGCTCCCCCGCGCCGTACGCGGCTTTACGAAACGTTGACCCCGAAGTCTAGAGCGATGCCCCGGAGCCCCGACGCGTACCCCTGCCCCACGGCACGGAACTTCCACTCGCCCTGATAGCGATAGAGCTCGCCGAAGATCATCGCGGTCTCCGTGGAGGCGTCCTCGCTGAGGTCGTAGCGGGCGAGTTCCTGGCCGTCGGCCTGGTTGACGACCCGGATGAACGCGTTGCTGACCTGGCCGAAGGTCTGGCCGCGCTCGTCGGCCATATGGATCGACACCGGGAAGACGATCTTGTCGCACTGGGCGGGCACCCCGGAGAGGTCGACCAGCACCGACTCGTCGTCACCGTCGCCCTCACCGGTGAGATTGTCGCCGGTGTGCTCGACCGATCCGTCCGGGCTCTTGAGCTGGTTGTAGAAGACGAACCACTCGTCGCCGAGCACCCGGCCGCCGCCGCACACCAGTGCGCTGGCATCGAGGTCGAAGGGTGCTCCGGTGGTGGAACGCGCGTCCCAGCCCAGCCCGACCAGTACCTGTGTGAGGTTCGGTGCGGCCTTGGACAGGGAGACGTTGCCTCCCTTGGCAAGCGTGACGCCCATGGTGATCCCTCCCCGGGTGATGGTTCTTGGGTTTCCTGCGCGTCCGGCGCCGCACGTAAACCGTGCGGCGCCGGACGGTCGAGGCCGTCGCCTCGGACGTATCGGTGACTCAGACGTTCACGCCGAAGTCCTGGGCGATACCGCGCAGGCCGGAGGCGTAGCCCTGGCCGATGGCGCGGAACTTCCACTCCGCACCGTGCCGGTACAGCTCGCCGAAGACCATGGCGGTCTCCGTCGAGGCGTCCTCACTCAGGTCGTAGCGGGCGATCTCGGCGCCGCCGGCCTGGTTGACGACGCGGATGAACGCGTTGCGCACCTGGCCGAAGGACTGCTGGCGGTTCTCGGCGTCGTAGATCGAGACCGGGAAGGTGATCTTCTCGACGTCGGCGGGCACGGTGGCGAGGTCGATCTTGATCTGCTCGTCGTCGCCCTCGCCCTCACCGGTGAGGTTGTCACCGGTGTGCTCGACCGATCCGTCGGGGCTCTTGAGGTTGTTGAAGAAGATGAAGTGCGCGTCACTGGCGACCTTGCCGCCGCTGTTCAGCAGCAGCGCGCTGGCGTCGAGGTCGAAGTCGGTGCCGGTCGTGGTGCGGATGTCCCACCCCAGACCGACGATGACCGCGGTCAGGCCGGGGGCCTCCTTGGTCAGCGAAACGTTGCCGCCCTTGCTGAGGCTGACTCCCACGAGTCCTCCATTGGTGTCCTGGGGCGGGGAGCCCCGTGGTGCGTGGATATCGGATCAACGATTCGATCCTAGTGACGGGTTCCCGCCCCTCGCAGGCCCTGGGACCGACAAATCACATGGTGTCGGTCCGCGGGGCGCGTCGATCACAGGTTGTCGAGCGCCTTCACGTACTCGGTCAGGTCACGGGCGTCCGGCAGGCCGTTGACCACGGTCCAGCGC
This sequence comes from Streptomyces pactum, assembly GCF_002005225.1. NCBI lineage: Bacteria > Bacillati > Actinomycetota > Actinomycetes > Kitasatosporales > Streptomycetaceae > Streptomyces > Streptomyces pactum. Next base: position 5,974,675 of record NZ_CP019724.1, on the reverse strand, counting down.
ACGACGCCCTCCTGGTCGATGATGAAGGTGCCGCGGACGGCGCAGCCCTTGTCCTCGTCGAAGACGCCGTAGGCGCGCGAGACGTTGCCGTGCGGCCAGAAGTCGGACAGCAGCGGGTACTCCAGGCCCTCCTGCTCGGCGAAGACGCGCAGGGTGTGGATGGAGTCGTTGGAGACGGCGAGCACCTGGGTGTCGCGGTCGGAGAACCGCGGCAGGTTGTCGCGCACCTCGCACAGCTCGCCGGTGCACACGCCGGTGAAGGCGAACGGGTAGAAGAGCAGCACGACGTTCTTCCGGCCGCGGAAGTCGGACAGCCGGACGGTCGCGCCGTGGTTGTCCTTGAGTTCGAAGTCGGGGGCCTTGTCGCCGACCTGGAGCGTCATGTCCTGTTCGTCCCTTCGTAGGGTGGTTCGCTGGAACCACCCTACGCAGGGGTCATCGCGGGTCCGCGGACGGGCCGACGGCGGTCGGCCCGTACGGGGTCCTGGTGTGGTGCGGAGCCTGGGCGGCTACCGCTTGGACTTGGCGGCCTTGGGCGTCGCCAGCCGGCTGCCGCTCCAGTCCTTTCCGACGCTGACGCTCTTGGACGCCGTCAGTCCGGCCGTCGTCGCGGCTTCCGAAATGTCGCTGGCCTCGACGTACCCCGAACGGCCGGTCTTCGGCGTGAGGAGCAGGATCGCCCCGCCCTCTTCGATGTACGTGGTGGCATCCACCAGCGCATCCGTCAGGTCGCCGTCGTCGTCACGGAACCACAGCACGACGGCATCGGCCACGTCCTCGTAGTCCTCGTCCACCAGCTCGCCCTCGACGGCGCCCTCAATGGCCTCGCGGAGCTCCTGGTCGACGTCGTCGTCGTAGCCGATCTCCTGGACCACCTGCCCGGGCTGGAACCCCAGCCTGACGGCAGGGTTCGTCCGCTCCTCCGCGTGGTCCGCGGTCGCGCTCACGGGTTGCCTCCTGATCATGTCTTGGTGAATATCTCAGCCACGCGCGTGCGCGAAGCATTGGCCGTAGTCCACACGGGCGGGACGGATCGCGCAAGTACCCGGCGACTGGGACCGCCGAAACGGTGACGATCCCGGCCGTGTCGCCGCAACTCCAGCCATGCCGTCCAGACCGAAGGTGACGTACACCACACCTATCTGCCCCGTTTGCGTATTTGGGAACCATGTGTGGGTACGAGACTCGAATGAACGTGCCCCCGATCCCCATGGGAGGACCGGTTACCCCACGGTACAGATGACGTTTGCCCCCGCGAGGTACACGATGGGGATTCGGCGGGGAATCGGCGCGACACCCGGCAAAGTTGCCCTCTGACAGCGAAGGAACAGCGTGGCTTCCGCATCCGATCGCAGTGATCGCAATCCGATCATCATTGGCGGCCTTCCCAGTCAGGTTCCTGACTTCGATCCCGAGGAGACCCAGGAGTGGCTCGACTCCCTCGACGCCGCCGTCGACGAGCGCGGCCGGGAGCGGGCCCGCTATCTGATGCTGCGGCTGATCGAGCGGGCCCGCGAGAAGCGCGTGGCCGTGCCCGAGATGCGCAGCACGGACTACGTCAACACCATCCCGACCAAGAGCGAGCCGTTCTTCCCCGGCAACGAGGAGATCGAGCGCAAGATCCTCAACGCCACCCGCTGGAACGCGGCGGTGATGGTCTCGCGCGCCCAGCGTCCCGGCATCGGCGTCGGCGGCCACATCGCGACCTTCGCCTCCTCGGCGTCCCTGTACGACGTGGGCTTCAACCACTTCTTCCGGGGCAAGGACGAGGGCGACGGCGGCGACCAGGTCTTCTTCCAGGGACACGCCTCGCCGGGCATCTACGCGCGCGCGTACCTGCTGGACCGGCTCAGCGAGGAGCACCTGGACGGCTTCCGGCAGGAGAAGTCGAAGGCGCCCCAGGCCCTGTCGTCGTATCCGCACCCGCGGTCGATGCCGGACTTCTGGGAGTTCCCGACGGTCTCGATGGGTCTCGGCCCGATCGGCGCGATCTACCAGGCGCGGATGAACCGCTACATGCACGCGCGCGGGATCGCCGACACGTCGCGCTCGCACGTGTGGGCCTACCTCGGCGACGGCGAGATGGACGAGCCGGAGTCGCTGGGCCAGTTGTCCATCGCGGCCCGCGAGGGCCTGGACAACCTGACCTTCGTCGTCAACTGCAACCTGCAGCGCCTCGACGGCCCGGTGCGCGGCAACGGGAAGATCATCCAGGAGCTGGAGTCGGTCTTCCGGGGCGCCGGCTGGAACGTCATCAAGCTGGTGTGGGACCGCACCTGGGATCCGCTGCTCGCCCAGGACCGCGACGGTGTGCTGGTCAACCGCATGAACACCACCCCGGACGGCCAGTTCCAGACGTACGCCACCGAGTCCGGCGCCTACATCCGCGACCACTTCTTCGGCGACGACCACCGGCTGCGCGCGATGGTCGAGAACATGACCGACGACCAGATCCTGCACCTGGGGCGCGGCGGTCACGACCACCGGAAGATCTACGCGGCGTACAAGGCGGCCCTGGAGCACAAGGGCCAGCCGACGGTCATCCTGGCCAAGACGATCAAGGGCTGGACGCTGGGCCCGAACTTCGAGGGCCGCAACGCCACGCACCAGATGAAGAAGCTGACGGTCGACGACCTCAAGCGCTTCCGCGACCGGCTGCACCTGCCGATCTCCGACAAAGAGCTGGAGTCCGGCCCGCCGCCGTACTACCACCCCGGCCGGGACACGGAGGAGATGCAGTACATGCACGACCGCCGGCTGGGTCTCGGCGGGTACGTGCCGACCCGGGTCGTACGGTCGAAGCCGCTCGCACTGCCGGACGACAAGACGTACGCGACCGTGAAGAAGGGGTCGGGACAGCAGTCCATCGCGACGACGATGGCCTTTGTGCGGCTGCTGAAGGACCTCATGCGGGACAAGGAGATCGGCAAACGGTTCGTGCTGATCGCGCCGGACGAGTACCGCACGTTCGGCATGGACTCGTTCTTCCCGAGCGCGAAGATCTACAACCCGCTCGGACAGCAGTACGAGTCCGTGGACCGGGACCTGCTGCTCGCCTACAAGGAGGCGCCGACCGGGCAGATGCTGCACGACGGCATCTCGGAGGCGGGCTGCACGGCCTCGCTGATCGCGGCCGGATCGGCGTACGCCACGCACGGCGAGCCGCTGATCCCGGTCTACGTCTTCTACTCGATGTTCGGTTTCCAGCGCACCGGCGATCAGTTCTGGCAGATGGGCGACCAGTTGTCGCGCGGTTTCGTGCTGGGCGCGACCGCCGGCCGTACGACGCTGACCGGTGAGGGCCTCCAGCACGCGGACGGCCACTCGCAGTTGCTGGCCTCGACCAACCCGGCCTGTGTGGCGTACGACCCGGCCTTCGGCTTCGAGATCGCGCACATCGTCGAGGACGGTCTGCGCCGGATGTACGGCGCGGACGAGCAGCACCCGCACGGCGAGGACGTCTTCTACTACCTCACCGTCTACAACGAGCCGATCCAGCACCCGGCCGAGCCGGAGAACGTGGACGTCGAGGGCATCCTCAAGGGCATCCACCGCTTCAGCGAGGGCACGGGCGGCTCGATCCCGGCGCAGATCATGGCGTCCGGGGTCGCGGTGCCGTGGGCCGTCGAGGCGCAGCGGATCCTCGCCGAGGAGTGGAACGTGCGCGCCGACGTCTGGTCGGCGACCTCCTGGAACGAGCTGCGGCGCGAGGCGGTGGGGTGCGAGGAGCACAACCTGCTGCATCCCGAGGAGGAGCAGCGGGTGCCGTACGTGACGCGGAAGCTGGCCGGTGCGCAGGGGCCCTTCGTGGCGGTGTCCGACTGGATGCGGTCGGTTCCGGACCAGATCGCGCGGTGGGTGCCGGGGACGTACCAGTCGCTGGGCGCGGACGGGTTCGGCTTCGCGGACACGCGCGGTGCGGCGCGGCGCTTCTTCCACATCGACGCGCAGTCGATCGTGGTGGGGGTGCTGAGCGAGCTGGCGCGTGAGGGGAAGGTCGACCGGTCGGTGCTGAAGCAGGCGATCGACCGGTACCGGCTGCTCGATGTGGCGGCGGCGGATCCGGGAGTCGCGGGCGGCGACGCCTAGCACGTCGGCGGTGCGCGGGGAGGCGGCGGGCGCGGAGTCCGTCGCCTCCCCCGTTTCCGTCGGGGGAACCTACGATTCGGGGCATGAGTACGGACGCGGACATACGGCGGCAGACGGCACAGGAACGCTGGGAGCGGCACAGCCAGCGGCCCCTGCTGGCGCTGGCCGTGCTGTTCGCCGTCGCCTACGCCACGCCGATCGTCGACAGTTCGTCGAGCCCGGCCGTGACGCGGGCGTGCCTGGTGACCGAGTGGGTGGTGTGGGGGGCGTTCACGGTCGACTACCTGGTGCGGCTGCGCCTCGCCCCGCACCGTCTGAGGTTCGTCCGCACCCACTGGCTGGACCTCTGCGCGGTGGTGTTGCCGCTGCTGCGGCCCCTGAGACTGCTGCGACTGGTCTCGACGCTGCTCCTGGTGGGGCGGCGGGCGCGGATGGCCTCGCAGATCCGGCTGACGACCTACGTCGCCGGCTCGGTGTTCGGGCTGCTGATCTTCGGGTCGCTGGCGGTGCTGTCGGTGGAGCGGACCGCGCCGGACGGGAACATCCGGACCCTGGGTGACGCCATGTGGTGGTCCTTCACGACGATGACCACCGTGGGGTACGGGGATCTCGCGCCGACGACCGCGATGGGACGGGTGCTGGCCGTCGGCCTGATGCTGTCCGGGATTGCGCTGCTCGGCGTGGTGACCGCGAACATCGCGGCATGGTTCATCGCCAGGTTCGAGAGGGACGACGTGGAGGGACGGCGGCGGACCGAGGCCATTCACGCGCTCACGGAGGAGGTCCGGGCGCTGCGGGCGGAGGTGGCCGAGTTGCGGCGGCCCGGCGGCGCGGTGCCGGACCCGTCCCGGAACGACGCCGTGCCCGACGGCCCCGACGGCCTGGAGCCCCCGAGCCACCGTCCTCGGGGGCCACTGGCCGTGCCGGGTCAGAACATGCCGTAGCCCGGCGACGCCGCCCCGGCGAGCCAGACGGCCGCCACAAGCGTGTCGATGACGCCCAGGACCAGGGCGACCACGGCCGGTACCGGGCGGGGACCCGCCCAGCTTCGGCCCATGGCGAGCCAGCCGCAGACGATCGCGGCGGGGCCGAGGACGATCCCCAGCACGAAGAACCCGGCGACCGCGCAGACGACTCCGACGACCGTGAGCGTCGCGCGATCCGGCCCGGTCCGTGACCACGTCCGGCCACGTGAGCGGGGGTGCCCGCGCGATCCTTGTCCGAAGCTCGCCATCGTCAACTCCCTGAACTCCTCGTGGAGTTCGGGTACCCCCGTGCGGCGCCTTATGCCTGCCGCGAACGTGCTGCCTGCGCGCTGCCCCCCTCCAGCAGCGCGCCGCAGCCTCTCGCCCTCCGTGCCCTGCGGAGGACTTGACCCACTGTGACCTGCGGGGTCCGGTCGAGGGGAGGGTTCACCGGCCCTGTCACCCGGATAGGCGAACAGGGCCGGGGACGCACCGGGCTTGCCCGTCAGATGTGGCCCACGCCCGCGCCGGCCTCCGCGTTCGCACCGCGCTTGGTGAGGAACGCGACCAGCACGGCCACGGCCGCGACGCCGGCGGCGACGAGCGACGCCAGGCTCATGCCGGAGATGAAGGTCTCGTGCGCGACCTCCGTGACCTTCGCGGCCATCGGCTCCGGCATGCCCTCGGTCACCGGGGCGACGCCGACCTGGACCGCCTCGGAGGCCTGGCCGAGCTGCTCCGGCGGCAGTTCCGGAAGGCCGGCGTCCGCCCAGTTGCCGGCCAGGTCGTTGTCGACCCTCGAGGCCATCACGGCGCCGAGCACGGCCGTGCCGAGGCTGCCGCCGATCTGCATCGCCGCCTGCTGGAGGCCGCCGGCGACGCCGGACAGCTCCATCGGGGCGTTGCCGACGATGACCTCGGTGGCGCCGACCATGACGGGCGCGAGGCCCAGGCCCAGCAGGGCGAACCAGAGCGACATGAGACCGCTGCCGGTGTCCTTCTCCAGGGTGGACATGCCGTACATCGCGATCGCGGTGAACGCCATACCGGCCGCGAGCGGTATGCGCGGGCCGACCTTGGTGATCATCGCTCCGGCGAGCGGGGAGCCGACGATCATCATGCCGGTGAGCGGCAGCAGGTGCAGACCTGCGTCGATCGGGCTCATGCCGTGCACGTTCTGCAGGTAGAACGTCACGAAGAACAGGCCGCCCATGAAGGCGATGGCCATCATGACCATCAGCACCACACCCGCCGACAGCGGCACCGAACGGAACAGAGCGAGTGGGATCAGCGGCTCCTTGACCCTCGTCTCCCAGAAGGCGAAGAGCCCGAAGCCCGCGACCGACGCGACGAGGAACAGCCACGTCGTGCCGTCGCCCCAGCCCCACTCGGGGGCCTTGATGAGTGCCCAGACCAGGCAGAACATCGCGGCGGAGAGCAGCGCGATACCCAGCACGTCGAAGGAGCGCGGGGCGTTCTCCGCGCGGTGGTCCACAAGGATCATGACACCGAGGACGACGGCGAGGACGCCTACCGGCACGTTGATGAAGAACACGGACTGCCAGTTGACGTGCTCGACCAGCACACCGCCGAGGATCGGGCCGCCCGCGGTGGAGGCGCCGATGACCATGCCCCAGATACCGATGGCCATGTTGAGCTTCTCGGCCGGGAAGGTGGCCCGCAGCAGGCCGAGCGCGGCCGGCATCAGCAGCGCGCCGAACAGGCCCTGCAGCACACGGAAGGCGACGACCAGCGGAATGGTGTCGGACAGGCCGATGGCGCCGGAGGCGGCGGCGAAGCCGACCACGCCGATGAGGAAGGTCTGCCGGTGCCCGAAGCGGTCACCGAGCTTGCCCGCGGTGATCAGGGAGACCGCGAGGGCGAGGAAGTAGGCGTTGGTGATCCACTGGACGTCGGCGAAGCTGGCGTTCAGGTCCTTCGCGATGGCCGGGTTGGCGATGGCCACGATGGTGCCGTCGAGGGCCACCATCATGACCCCTACGGCGACGGTGATGAGGGTGAGCCACGGGTGGCCGCGCAGCCCGGTGGCCGGCGCCGGGCCCTGCGGGCCGGACGGCGCTCCCCCGCCCCCCGACCCCGTCTTGTCGATGGCGGTCTGACTAGTCATACATTCGAGGCTAATGACAGTCACTGACAGTTGACAAACCATTTCACTAGTCGGTAACTGACATGACATCTCCCGATAGCCTGATCTGCGGAAACGACGGCGAGGCAACACGCCGGAGCCGACCCCGAGGAGCGAACCTTTGAACATGGCGGACACAGCCGGCCCACCCGGCCTGCGCGAACGCAAGAAGCAACGCACCCGGGACACGCTGCTGCGATCCGCCCTCGAACTGTTCACCGAGCGGGGCTACGAGGAGACGACCGTCGACGACATCGCCGAGACGGCCGATGTCTCGCAGCGCACCTTCTTCCGCTACTTCGCCAGCAAGGAGGAGGCGGCCTTCTTCGTGTCGCGGCTCGCGGAGTCGCACTTCGTCGACGCCGTACACAGCCGGCCCCCCGGCGAGCCGCCGCTGGACGCGATGCGCCAGGCCCTCGTGGCGAGCTGGGACACCATCAACGAGGCCGTCGAGCAGTTGGTCCCGCTCGAACTGCACCTGCGCTTCTGCCGGGTGATCGAGTCGACGCCCGCTCTGCTCGCCGCCCATCTGCGGCGCGCGGCGGAGCTGGAGGAGGAGATCGCGCGCGTCATCGCCGACCGCGAGGGCCTGGACGTGGACGCGGACCCGCGTCCCCGCGTGGTCGTGGCCGTCTTCGGCGCGGTGATGCGGGTGACCGAGCGGATCTGGTCGACACGGGACGACGCCGGCCTCGCGGCACTGCGCGACCTGACCGCCTCCTACCTCGATCAGGTGGAGCCCGCGCTCACCGGGAACTGGCGGGGCCACCCCGGTCCCGGACCGGCCGGGCAGGCCGAACGAGCGGATCCAACCCCGTAACACACGCCCGAAACGTGATCCGCGTCACTTGATTTACCTGACACCGTCCCGTTCTCCTAGTGTGTCCTCCCAGTGACTTCCTTCGACACCTCCCCGCAACTGAACGTCTGGCGCGCACTGCTCGCTCTGGCCGTGGTGTTCGTGATGCTGGCGACCACCGGCTGGACCGCCCTGCGCAACCAGCGGGGCCCCACCGCCCTCGAAGCGTCGGTCTCGGCCTGGGAGCACGGCCGGATCGACGGACGCCGGCTGCCCGACGCGCAGGCGGCCCCCTCCCGGCTGGCCCGTTTCTTCGCCTCGCTCACCGAACGGCAGCGCGCGAGCCTGGCCCGCCGCTATCCGCTCGCCGTCGGCAACATGAACGGCGCCCCCGTCGAGCTGCGCTACCTCGCCAACCGCGCGTCGCTCCGCAAGTCACGGGCCGTGGAGCGACTGCGCATGCACGACAAGCGGCTGTCCCTGTCCGGGCAGCGCGAGGCGGGCCGGCGCGCGCGCCAATACGAGTCGCTGCTCAACCCCGACCGGCACATCCTCGCCTTCGACCCGGCGGGCTCGGGCAGGATCGCCGAGGTCTTCGGGAACCTGAACCGCGCCGAGCGCGTGTCCGTCGTCGTGCCCGGCGTCGACACCGAGCTGCTCACCTTCCAGCGCAGCGACCGCGAGTACTCGGCGCCCGTCGGCATGGCCGAGTCGCTGCACGCGGCCGAGCGCAGGGTGAGCCCCGGCACCCGTACGGCCGTGATCGCCTGGGCCGACTACACCTCCCCCAGCGGCCTCGGCATGGAGGCGGCGACCGCGACCCGCGCCGAGCACGGGGCCGTCCGGCTGAACGCGCTGCTGCGCGCGCTGCCCGGCCGCTCCCCCGTCTCGCTGTTCTGCCACAGCTACGGCTCGGTGGTGTGCGGCCTCGCCGCCGACACGCTGCCCGGCCGGGTCACCGACATAGCGGTGGCCGGCAGCCCCGGCATGCGCGTCGAGAACGCCACCCACCTGCGCACCTCCGCCCGGGTGTGGGCGATGCGGGACGCCGACGACTGGATCCAGGACGTGCCCTACCTGGAGGTCGGCGGCCTCGGGCACGGCGCCGATCCGGTGTCCGCGGGGTTCGGGGCGCGGGTGCTGTCCGCGCGGGGCGCCGAGGGGCACGGCGGCTACTTCGTACCGGGCACGGAGAGCCTGCGGAACTTCGCGGAGATCGGCGTTGGCGCGTACCGCACGCTGGCCTGCGCCGCAGAACATGACACATGCCGGGCGGGTTTGTCCGCAGCGGCGACGGCCGGACGCGCGTAGAGGCGCAGAAACTCCGGTTTGCACGGGGAGGGGACGGAGGAGCTCGTGCCGCATACGATGAGCCGCATGGGTGACGTACTGGCCGGATTTCATGCCGCCTGGGAGTTCGACTCCGACTCCGTGCTCATCCGCTACGAACGGGGGATTCGAACACCCAAGCTGTTCCAGGCCCTGGGGGAACGCCGTGTCCCCCTGGAGGCGATCGCCGGGGTGACGCTCACACCCGGCAGGCGGGGCACCGTCGTGCTGCGCGCCGAGCCGCGTCCGGGCGCCGATCCGCTGATGGAGGCGGCGGCCGGGCAACTGAAGGAGGGCTGTGACCCGTACCGGCTGGTGCTGCCCGCCGAGCGGGAGACGCTCGCGGAGTACTACGCCGACGAGCTGCGGGGCCTGCTGAGCGAGTCCGGCAAGACCGAGCGGTACCTGGTCTCGGCCCCCGAGGCTCCGCTGCACTTCAAGGCGTACGACGGCAAGGCGTCCTTCGACGGGCGGTCGGTGTCGTTCCGGTGGTCCTGGACGGGCGCGTCGTCGGCGAAGTGGAAGGCCGGCGACCAGAGCTTCCCGGTCGCCGACCTGGGCGGGGTGGAGTGGCGGTCCCCCGAGGCGTTCGAGGGGTATCTGCGGCTGCTGCCGCGGGACGCCGCGGCGCACGCTCCGCAGGCCGACCAGGACCCCGCCTCGGTCGTCTTCGGGCTCGGGTACGGGCCCGTGCACGAGTCGCTGCCGTTCGCCGCGGCGGTGCTGGCGGCGGTGCGTGAGCGCGGTCCCGCGGTGCCGGTCCCGGTGCCCGCGCCCCGGCGTGATCCCGCGGACATCGCCGAGCGGATCCGGCACCTCGGGGAGCTGCACCAGGCGGGGCTGGTGACGGACGAGGAGTTCTCCTCGAAGAAGGCGGAGCTGCTGGCGGAGCTGTGACTACTCCCGTCCGGCGGACGTGAACGTCATGTCCGCGTAACGGTCGCCCGCCACCTTGCCCGCGATCGGCTCCAGCAGGGACAGCTCCTCCTCGGTGAGGACGATCCGCGTCGCGCCCGTGTTCTCCGTCACCCGCGCCGGCTTCCGGGTGCCCGGGATCGGCACCACCGGCAGGCCGTGCACCCGCGCCCGCTGCTGGGCCCAGGCCAGGGCGATCTGGCCGGGGGTGGCGCCGCGGGCCTCGGCGACCGTGCGGACCGGCTCGAGGAGGGCCGCGTTGGCCGCCGCGTTGTCGCCGGTGAAGCGGGGCTGCCGGCGGCGGAAGTCGCCGGCCGTGAGGTCCCGGTCGGCGTCGGCGAAGGCGCCGGTGAGGAACCCCCGGCCGAGCGGCGAGTACGGGACGAGGGCCACGCCCAGGTCACGGGCGGCCGGTACCACGCCCGCCTCGATGTCCCGGCTGAACAGCGACCACTCCGACTGCACGGCGGCGATCGGATGCACCGCCCGTGCCGCCCGCAGCTCGTCGCCGGTCACCTCGCTCAGCCCGAGGTGCTTGACCTTGCCCTCGCGGACCAGGTCCGCCATGACGGCGACGGTCTCCTCGATCGGCACGTTCACGTCGCGCCGGTGCATGTAGTAGAGGTCGATCACGTCGACGTCCAGGCGGCTCAGGCTCGCCTCGACCGCCCGGCGGATGTACGGCGGGTCGTTGCGGATGATCCGCTTCGTCGGCTCGTCCGGCGGGATCGACAGGGCGAACTTGGTCGCGATGACGACCTCGTCGCGGTGGGCCCTGAAGAACGGCGCCAGGAACCGCTCGTTGTCGCCCGCGCCGTACGCGTCGGCCGTGTCGTAGAGCGTGACGCCCAGCTCCAGCGCCCGTTCCAGGGTCGCCCGTGCGGCGTCGGCGTCCGACGGGCCGTACCCGAAGCTCATGCCCATGCAGCCGAGCCCCTGGACGCCGACCTCCGGGCCGTCGTCGTCGAGCCGCACCGTCGGGATCCTGCTGTCGGTCATCGGGTCCTCTCCCCTTCACGGGCGCGTCCGGCGTCCCCGTAGAAACTGATCTTCCGGTCGAGTACGGCGAGGGTGTCCTGGAGCTCGGCGATCCGCGTCAGCACGTCGCGGCGCGTGGATTCCAGGAGTTCCCGCCGGTCGGGGTACGTGTTCTCGCCCTCGCGCACCAGTTCCGCGTAGCGGACCATGTCGGCGACCGGCATGCCGGTCAGACGCAGCTTGCCGACGAAGTCGAGCCAGTCCAGGTCGCGGTTGCTGTAGCGGCGCTGCCCGGTGTGCGAGCGGTCGATGTGGGACATCAGGCCGATCCGCTCGTACCAGCGCAGCGTGTGGGCCGTCAGTCCGGTGAAGGCGACGACCTCGCTGATGGTGTAGTGGTCCTGCCCGTCGGGGCGCGGGTGGCGCCGGGGCGGAGCGGAGCAGATGTCTGTTCTGGTGGCGTTCGGCCCGAGGGTCCCGGCCGTGGTCTGCATCACCGTCATGCGCTCAACGCTATGACCTTGGAGTGCACTCCAGGCAAGCGGCCACCGTGAGAAAGCGGCGCCGGGGCCGCGGCGGCGGGAAACCGGCAGGACACACCGCGGGCCGGGTCACTACCGTGCGGGCATGAGTCTCGTGCGCCGTGCCGTGGCCGGGGACGCGGCGGAAGTGCTCCGTCTGCGTCAGGTGATGATCGATTCGGTGAGCCCCGCCTCCCCCACCGGGTGGCAGGCGGCTTCCCTGCCCACGCTGCGGGCGCGGCTGGACCGCCCGGACGGGGAGTTCGCGGCATTCGTCGTCGACCACCCCGACCGGCCGGGTGCGCTGGCCGCGCTGGTGGCGGGGACACTGGAGTACCGGATCGGCGGGCCGGGCAAGCCGCCGGACGGACTGATCGGATACGTCTTCAGCGTCGCCACCGACCCCGACGCCCGGCGCCGGGGATACGCCCGCGCCTGCGTCGACGAGCTGCTGGAGTGGTTCCGCGAGCGGGGCGCGCGGCAGGTCATGCTGACCGCCTCCCCCGACGCCGAGCCGCTGTACGAGTCCCTCGGCTTCACGCGCGACACGACCCCCTCGATGAGGCTGTACCTGTGAGCCGCTTAGGCTCGGTGGCATGTCCTTGAAGAGCCTCGCGTTGATCGAGAACTGGCCGGTTCCCACCGCCGCGGCGGGTGTCGTACGGGCCGACGGCACGATCCGGGGAACCCACGGCCCGGCCGGGCAGCGGTTTCCCCTCGCCTCGGTCACCAAGCCGCTCGCGGCGTACGCGGCGCTCGTCGCGTACGAGGAGGGCGCGGTCGAGCTGGACGAGCCCGCCGGGCCGCCCGGGTCGACGGTCCGCCACCTGCTGGCGCACACCTCGGGTCTGGCCTTCGACGAGCACCGGGTGACCGCCCCGCCCGGGGAGCGCCGGCTGTACTCCAACGCCGGTTTCGAGCAGCTCGGCGACCACATCGCGAAGGCGGCGGACATCCCGTTCCCCGAGTACGCGCGCCAGGCGGTGCTGGAGCCGCTGGGCATGACGGACACCACCCTCGACGGCTCCCCCGCGAAGGACGGTGTCTCGACGGTCGAGGACCTGCTGCGTTTCGCCGCCGAGGTGCAGGCGCCCCGCCTGCTGGACCCGCGCACGGTCGCCGAGGCGATGACGGTCCAGTACCCGGGCACGAAGGGCGTGCTGCCCGGCTACGGGCACCAGAACCCCAACGACTGGGGCCTCGGCTTCGAGATCCGCGACGCCAAGTCCCCGCACTGGACGGGCGCGTCGTCCTCGCCGCGCACCTTCGGGCACTTCGGCCAGTCCGGTACGTTCCTGTGGATCGACCCCGACGCCGGGCTCGCCTGCGTGGCGCTCACCGACCGGGCGTTCGGCCCCTGGGCTGCCGAGGTGTGGCCGGCCTTCACGGACGCGGTGCTGGCGGAACTGCGCGGCTGAGGCACTCGAACCACACCGTCTTCCCCGGCCCGTCGGGGTACGGGGTGACACCCCACCGGTCGGCCACCGCCGCGACGATCACCAGCCCGCGTCCACCCTCGTCCAACGCGTCGGCGGCGGCCGGAACCGGCAACTCCGGGCAGTCGTCGGCGACCTCCACCCGCACGCCGCCGGGCCGGAGCTGGAAACAGACGCGGCAGCGCCGACCGGGCACCTGCCGTACGACGTTGGCGACCAGCTCCGTGAGCGCCAGTTCGGCGGCGTCCGCCACGTCGCGCAGGTCCGAGCGGACGAGGTGGAGCCGCAGGATGCGGCGCAGGTGCCGGGCCGAGTGCGCTCCCATGGCGAACTCGGCGTGGTACTCGCACACCACAAGGTTGCGACGCACTGCTTACGCTCGACTGCACAAAGAAACGCACGCCGCGAGGCGTTGCCGTCCGTAGCCGGAGTGAGGTGCCGCCGTGGCCAACATCCAGTCGCTCGACCCGACCGCCTCCCCCACTCGACTACTACGGCTGGGAACTGCGCCGCCAACGCGAGGCGCACGGCCTCCGGCAGGGTCAGCTCGGCGACATCATCTTCTGCACGGGCTCACTGATCGGCCAGATCCCGTCGGGCCCCGTCGTGACCGTGGGCGTGGGGGCGTGGAACGCGTTCGTCGACAGTCTGCGGTAGCCGGCGTGCGTACGCGGCAGCGTGCTCGCGCCGACGGAGGCTCACCCCGGTGAAAAGCGTGAACAATAGGCCACGAACGTCCTCGGGGTGCTCAAACGAGCGGCGCGAGGACAATGAGGTCGAAAGGTTCACGGCCACCAGGGCTCCAATCCGTCCGGCGCCGCCGCGCTCGCCCTGGACGAGCGCGGTGATCGACACGCCGGACGGGCCCGCCCGGGTGGAGACGGCCGTGTTCCCGGTGCGCTGAAACCGAGATGTACCGGCTTCGGCGGGGCCCGCCACCTGTGTCACCCCGGCGCCGTGTCCCGCACACCGGCCGGTGCCCGGCGTCCGGCGGCGCTCGTCGGCGGGAGGTGCGACGACGGCGCGGCCATGCTCCCGGCTCCGGCATCCGGCTCCGCTTGAGTGGTCGGGCGGCACGGATCACACCGTGAGTTTGATCGCTTCGATCCACAAGTCGTTGTCGTGGGTACCGACGTAGGTGAACGCCAACCCGGCCCCGGGCTCGTCGCACGCCAGGCCGAGCCAGGTGTCGTTGTGGACGTAGGAGGTGTGGCAGACGGTGCCGGCGCCCCCGTCGACGCTGAGGGCGAACCCCAGCATGTGCGGGGCGTCCTTCTCGGTACTGCCGACGTGGACGTCGATGCCGTCGGCGGCATTCTGCCAGGGATCGCGGTACTGCCCCGCGCCATCGGTCGACGCGGGGTTGTGGATGTAGGCGCCGCTGGACGTGCCCTTGGTTCCGGACGAGGCGGTGTTGACGGCCGTGATCGGCGACCCCCCTCCCACGGTGCCCGCCGTGTCGCCGTCACACGCGACGTCGGACCAGCCCTGGCCCGCGGTGAAGACCCGGTAGCAGATGTGCCGTCCGGTCGGGTCCTTGGCGGCCAGTCGCTGGACGGCGGTCGCCGCGGTCCTCTCCGGTGCCTCGGCCTCCTGCTCCTCGGAGCCACCACCCCCCGCCCCGGCGCCGGAACCCTCTTCGGGTCCGGCTTCGGGTCCGGCTTCGGCTCCGGCTCCGCCGGGCTGCTGGGTCCCGGCCGCGGCCGGGGGTGCCGGGATGTCGGCGGACGGGGCCTTCGGCGCCTCGGCGGTCGGTGAGGGAAGGGGCGGCAGGTTGCTGACGCCGGCTTCCTGAAGCTGTTCGGTGGCGGCGCTGCGGACCTGGGGCTTGTAGCCGATCCACAGCATCACGAACGTGATCGCCAGCGCCATGGAGACACTGAGGCAGACCGCCAGCCAGCGCGGCAGGAATCCCCGCTGCACGTACGTGCCCTCCACGTCCAGCGGCGTCACACCCGACCGCTGCACCGCAAGCGTGTAGGGCCGCTGCTCGGCCGACCCGAACCAGATGATCTGCCGCGGCTTGAGCGTCGTCTCCACGAACGCCGCACGGCCCGGCTCGATCTGCACATTGCTCGGACGGATGTCGTACGACAACTGGTCACCGTTGTCGCTGCCACTGACCGACGCCGTCACCTTCGTGTTGCCCACGTTGTCCACGGCCAGCTTCGGGCGGCCACGGAAACGGCCCTTCACCGTCGACGGCACCAACTCCGCCCGCACTTCCGTGAACGGGGTGATGGTGAGGTTCCCCTCCGGAACCGTCGTCGCCTCCGGATGCTCCGTCGGCGTGATCCGCACCGCGTACGGGTTCGGCCCCGCCGTGGCGTCCGGAGTGCGCGGCGGCGCGAACGTCAGCTCCACCGACCCCGTCGTCCCCGGGTACAGCCGCAGCGACTGCGGCTCCACGGTGGTCCAGGGCGCGAGAGAGCCCACCGCCTCGAAGCGGTACTCGTCCACCACGTCACCGGTGTTGCGCAGCCGCAGCCGCACCGTCGTACTGCCACCCGGGTCCACGGTCGCGGAGGCGGGCTCTAAGGAAGTCCAGAGGCTCACTCACGGACGTTAAACGCGGCCATGACGCCGAGTCAGCAAGCCACGGGGCACCAGGAGTGCCCGAAGAGGCGGGTTCGGCTGCCCCCGCTCTCAGCGGGCGTCGAGACCGTTTCTGGTAACGGTCCCGTCCGGGTCGGGTCAGCTCCCGGCCATTTCCCAGACCAGCAACTCCGCCCGCGTCGCCGCCACCGCCTCCGCCCCCTCGGCGTCCGTGATGCGCACCGCGTCCCCGGCGCCCAGCACCTCCCCGCCCAGCGTCACGTCACCCCGCACCACATGGACGTACACATACGCCCCGTCCGGCACCGCCGTCCGCTCCCCGGGCGCGAGGCGGCGCACGTGGAGCATCGCGCCGGCCTCCGGGACGGCGTACGGGGTGGAGTCGGCGATGCCGCGGACGATCTCGTAGGCGGGGTCGCCGCCGGGTTCGCGCGGGGCGAGCCACATCTGGACGAAGGTCAGGGGCGCGGCGCCGTCGTTGCGCTCGACGTGCCGGACGCCGGCCGCCGAGCTGAGGCGCTGTACGTCCCCTGCGCGGACGACCGTCTCGTGCCCCGCGGTGTCCCGGTGGGTCAGTTCGCCCTCGGCCACCCACGTGACGATCTCGGTGTGGCTGTGCGGGTGCTCGTCGAAGCCGGAGCCGGGCGCGAGGCGCTCCTCGTTGCAGGCGATCAGCGACCCGAAGCGCAGGTTGCCGGGGTCGTAGTGGGGTCCGAAGGAGAAGGCGTGCCGCGACTCGATGCCGGCCGCCGCGTCGCCTCCGGGGTAGCGCTCGTCGGCGCGCCGTACGTCCATCACGCCGTCCACCGTAGACCCGGCGGCACGCCCGCCCGTCCCGATAAGGCAGTCTTGTCCCGTGCCCGAACCCGAAACCAGCAAGCCCGAGCCCGGGGCGCACGCCGTCCACCCGCACACCGCGACCCTGAAGCGGCTGGAGCAGTCCTCCGGGTCGCTCGCCGCGCAGGCCATCGCGCGGATGGACGAGACGCTGCCGTGGTACCGGGCCATGCCACCGGAGAACCGTTCCTGGATCGGCTTGGTGGCCCAGGCGGGCATCGCCGCCTTCACCGAGTGGTTCCGGCGCCCGGACGCACCGCAGGCCATCTCCACCGACGTCTTCGGCACCGCGCCGCGCGAGCTGACCCGGGCGATCACACTGCGGCAGACCGTCGAGATGGTGCGGACCACGATCGAGGTCATGGAGTCCGCGATCGACGAGGTCGCCGCCCCCGGGGACGAGTCGGTGCTGCGCGAGGCGCTGCTCGTCTACGCCCGGGAGATCGCCTTCGCCACCGCCCAGGTCTACGCGCAGGCCGCCGAGGCACGCGGTGCCTGGGACGCGCGGCTGGAGTCCCTCGTGGTGAACGCCGTGCTCAGCGGCGAGGCCGACGAGGGAGCGGTCTCCCGGGCGGCGGCGCTCGGGTGGAACTCGCCCGAGCATGTGTGCGTCGTGCTGGGCACCGCCCCCGACGGGGACTCCGAGCTGACCGTGGAAGCCATACGGCGCGCGGCCCGGCACGCCAAGCTCCAGGTGCTGACCGGCGTGCTCGGGGACCGGCTGGTGGTGATCGCGGGCGGCAGCGACAACCCGCTGGCGGTCGCCAAGTCGCTGATCGGGCCGTTCGCGCAGGGCGCGGTGGTGGCCGGTCCGGTGGTGCCGGACCTGCAGGCCGCCACCCGGTCCGCGCAGGCCGCCGCCGCCGGCCTCAAGTCCTGCACCGCGTGGCAGGACGCGCCGCGCCCGGTCCTGGCGGACGATCTCCTGCCGGAGCGCGCGATCGCCTCCGATCCCTCGGCCCGCGAGCAGTTGGTGGAGGAGATCTACAGACCGCTGGAGGAGGCCGGGGCCGCGCTGCTGGAGACGCTCAGCGTCTATCTCGAACAGGCAAGCAGTCTCGAAGGCGCCGCCCGGATGCTCTTCGTTCACCCGAACACCGTGCGCTACCGGCTCCGACGTGTGACTGACGTCACCGGATGGTCACCCTCTGATGTACGGTCTGCGTTCACACTGCGGATCGCGCTCATCCTGGGGCGTCTGGCCGATGGAGATCCGCAACTCTAGGCTTTTGTCGAGGGTCCACAAAACCCCCTCGTGTTCTTCGTCCCTGTCCCCACGGGCGGTCGTGGCCGTCCTCAAGAGAGAGTGTGAGAGTGCTCGTACTCGTCGCTCCCGGCCAAGGTGCTCAGACGCCCGGCTTCCTGACTGACTGGCTCGCCCTTCCCGGTGCCGCGGACCGCGTCGCCGCGTGGTCCGACGCCATTGGACTCGATCTCGCCCACTTCGGCACCAAGGCCGACGCGGACGAGATCCGTGACACGTCCGTCGCCCAGCCGCTGCTGGTCGCCGCCGGAATCCTCTCCGCGGCGGCACTCGGTACGTACTCCTTCGCCGCTGACGCGGCGGGCACGGAACTCGCACCGGGCGCGGTCGCGGGCCACAGCGTCGGCGAGATCACCGCCGCCGCGTTCGCGGGCGTCCTCGACGACACCGCCGCGCTGACTCTCGTACGCCGTCGGGGCCTGGCCATGGCCGAGGCCGCCGCCGTCACCGAGACCGGCATGTCGGCGTTGCTCGGCGGCGACCCCGAGGTGAGCGTGGCGCATCTCGAAAAGCTCGGTCTGACCCCGGCGAACGTGAACGGCGCCGGCCAGATCGTGGCGGCCGGCACCATGGAGCAGTTGGCCGCGCTGAGCGAGGACAAGCCCGAAGGCGTGCGCAAGGTCGTCCCGCTGAAGGTGGCCGGCGCCTTCCACACGCACCACATGGCGCCCGCGGTGGACAAGCTCGCCGAGGCCGCGAAGGCGCTCACGCCGGCCGACCCGAAGGTGACGTACGTCTCCAACAGGGACGGGCAGACCGTCGCCACCGGAGCCGAGGTGCTCGAGCGGCTGGTCGGCCAGGTCGCCACCCCGGTCCGCTGGGACCGGTGCATGGAGACGTTCAAGGAGCTGGGCGTCACCGCGCTGATCGAGGTGTGCCCCGGCGGCACGCTGACCGGGCTGGCCAAGCGGGCGCTGCCGGGCGTGCGGACGCTGGCCCTCAAGACCCCCGCCGACCTCGACGCGGCCCGCGAGCTCGTCGCCGAGCACGCCGAGCAGGCCTGACAAGGAGCGCGAGAGCATGTCGAAGATCAAGCCCAGCAAGGGCGCCCCGTACGCGCGCATCCTCGGCGTCGGCGGTTACCGCCCGACCCGGGTCGTGCCGAACGAGGTGATCCTCGAGAAGATCGACTCGTCCGACGAGTGGATCCGTTCGCGCTCCGGCATCGAGACGCGGCACTGGGCGTCGCCCGAGGAGACCGTCGCGGCGATGTCGGTCGAGGCGTCCGGCAAGGCGATCGCGGACGCCGGGATCGACGCCTCGCGGATCGGCGCCGTGGTCGTCTCCACCGTGTCCCACTTCAGCCAGACCCCGGCCATCGCGACCGAGATCGCCGACAGGCTGGGCACGGACAAGGCCGCGGCCTTCGACATCTCGGCCGGCTGCGCGGGCTTCGGCTACGGCCTGACCCTCGCCAAGGGCATGATCGTCGAGGGTTCGGCGGAGCACGTCCTGGTCATCGGCGTGGAGCGGCTCTCGGACCTCACCGACCTGGAGGACCGGGCCACGGCCTTCCTGTTCGGCGACGGCGCCGGCGCGGTCGTGGTCGGCCCCTCCCAGGAGCCGGCGATCGGCCCCACCGTCTGGGGCTCGGAGGGCGACAAGTCCGAGACGATCAAGCAGACGATCCCCTGGGACCGTTTCCGGATCGGCGACGTCTCCGAACTGCCCCTCGACCGCGAGGGCAACGTCAAGTTCCCCGCGATCACGCAGGAAGGCCAGGCGGTGTTCCGCTGGGCCGTGTTCGAGATGGCGAAGGTCGCCCAGCAGGCGCTGGACGCGGCCGGGATCAGCCCGGACGAGCTGGACGTCTTCATCCCGCACCAGGCCAACGTGCGGATCATCGACTCGATGGTGAAGACGCTGAAGCTGCCCGAGCACGTCATGGTCGCCCGTGACATCCGTACCACCGGCAACACCTCGGCCGCCTCGATTCCGCTCGCTATGGAGCGGCTCCTGGCGACCGGTGAGGCGAAGAGCGGCGACACCGCCCTCGTCATCGGCTTCGGGGCGGGTCTCGTCTACGCCGCGACGGTCGTTACCCTCCCCTAGGCACTCCGTGCCGGATCACGCGGTCCGGAACGGAGAGCAGCACCACCTGCCGCCGACGCGGCGGGCCGCCACACCCTCTGGATAACAACGAAGGAGCGCCATCATGGCCGCCACTCAGGAAGAGATCGTCGCCGGTCTCGCCGAGATCGTGAACGAGATCGCCGGCATCCCGGTTGAGGACGTCCAGCTGGACAAGTCCTTCACCGACGACCTGGACGTCGACTCGCTGTCCATGGTCGAGGTCGTCGTCGCCGCCGAAGAGCGCTTCGACGTCAAGATCCCGGACGAGGACGTCAAGAACCTCAAGACGGTCGGCGACGCGACCGAGTACATCCTCAAGCACCAGAGCTGATCGCCCGATCACTGCCTCTGGGCTGACTGCCCCGCCACCCGGCGGTGGCGCCGTACGAATCCGTATCCCGTTGGAGAAAGAATTCCCGTGAGCTCGACCAATCGCACCGTGGTCGTCACCGGTATCGGCGCAACCACACCGCTGGGTGGCGACGCAGCCTCTACCTGGGAAGGCCTGGTCGCCGGCAAGTCCGGCGTCAAGCCCCTGGAGCAGGAGTGGGCCGCCGACCAGGCCGTCCGCATCGCCGCACCGGTCGCCGTGGACCCCTCAGAGGTCATCTCGCGTCCCCGGGCCCGCCGGCTGGACCGCTCGGCCCAGTTCGCGCTGATCGCGGCGCAGGAGGCCTGGAAGGACGCCGGTTTCACCGGCAAGGCCGGCGAGGGCGGTGAGGGCGTCGGCGTCGACGCCGACCGGCTCGGCGCGGTCATCGCCTCCGGCATCGGCGGCGTGACGACCCTGCTCGACCAGTACGACGTGCTCAAGGAGAAGGGCGTCCGCCGCGTCTCCCCGCACACCGTCCCCATGCTGATGCCGAACGGCCCGTCGGCCAACGTGGGCCTGGCCGTGGGCGCCCGGGCGGGCGTGCACACGCCGGTCTCCGCCTGCGCGTCGGGCGCCGAGGCCATCGGCTACGCCATCGAGATGATCCGCACCGGCCGCGCCGACGTCGTCGTCGCGGGCGGCACGGAGGCGGCGATCCACCCGCTGCCCATCGCCGCGTTCGGCAACATGATGGCGATGTCCAAGAACAACGACGACCCGCAGGGCGCCTCCCGCCCCTTCGACACCGGTCGCGACGGCTTCGTCCTCGGTGAGGGCGCCGGCGTCCTCGTCCTGGAGTCCGCCGAGCACGCCGCCGCGCGCGGTGCGCGGGTCTACGCGGAGGCGGTCGGGCAGGGCATCTCCGCCGACAGCCACGACATCGTGCAGCCGGAGCCGGAGGGCCGCGGCATCTCGCACGCCCTCCAGCACCTGCTGGACAACACCGACCTGGACCCGGCCGAGATCGTGCACGTCAACGCGCACGCCACCTCGACGCCGGCCGGTGACATCGCCGAGCTGAAGGCCCTGCGCAAGGTCCTCGGCGACGACGTCGACCACATGGCGGTCTCCGGCACCAAGTCGATGACCGGTCACCTCCTCGGCGGCGCGGGCGGCGTGGAGTCCGTCGCGACCGTGCTCGCCCTTTACCACCGGGTGGCGCCGCCGACCATCAACGTCGAGAACCTCGACCCCGAGGCCGAGGCCGCCGCGGACATCGTCCGGGGCGAGGCCCGGAAGCTGCCCGTGGAGGGCCGTATCGCCGCGCTGAACGACTCGTTCGGCTTCGGCGGCCACAATGTCGTACTGGCGTTCCGGACGGTCTGAGCGACGTGCGTACGCGACTGAAGGGCCCCCACCGGCCGGTGGGGGCCCTTCACGTGTGCCGGGGCGGGGGCGGGTCACACCACCTGGTGCAGCCAGCGGACCGGGGCTCCCTCGCCCGCGTAGCGGAAGGGCTCCAGTTCGTCGTCCCAGGGCTTGCCGAGGAGCTTGGCGATGTCGGACTCCAGGTCGGTCTCGGCGCGCTGGGAGCGGACCAGGGCGGCGCGCAGCCGGTCCTCGGGGATGAGGATGTCGCCGTGGATGCCGGTGACGGCGTGGAAGATGCCGAGTTCGGGGGTGCAGCTATAGCGCTCGCCCTCGGCGTTCGCGGACGGTTCCGCGGTGACCTCGAAGCGCAGCAACCGCCAGCCGCGCAGCGCGGAGGCGAGCTTGGAGGCGGTGCCGGCCTGGCCCTGCCAGGAGAACTCCGAGCGCCAGGTGCCGGGCGCGGCGGGCTGCCGGATCCAGTCCAGGCCGACGCGCGTGCCGAGCACCCCGGCGATGGCCCACTCGACGTGCGGGCAGAGCGCGCGCGGCGCGGAGTGCACGTACAGAACTCCACGTGTCGTCACCGGAACCTCCGGGCTGAGCGGGACATCTCGGAACGGGCGGAACGGCTGCGGCCGGGCGGGCCACGTTGATGGCGAGGCTACCGTGCGACGGGGCGGGGAGTGTGACGTACCGTCGGTCCCGGTGCCGACAAACCTGTCCCATTCACCCGGCAGGACGCTTGTACGGGTGTGAACCGTCGCATCCGCGACCTCGGGAACCCTGGCGCGGTGTCATGGGTTGATGACTTCGGAGGCACGAGGCGAGGGGTGGGACCGGAATGGGTGAGCGGACGGGTCAGGGGGTGCCCGGCGGCCGTCGCCGTCGGCGTGTCGGCCGTCGCCGTTCGCGCGCCGCACTCGCGGTGGTGACCGCCGCCGTCCTGGGCACTGCCGGCTGCGACGCCGTGGGCGGTGACTCCCCCGGCCCGTCCCCCTCCGCGTCGAAGCGGCCGAGTCCCAGCCCCGCCTGGGACACGAGTCCGGATTCGGTCGCCGCCGTGGGCGACTCCATCACGCGCGGCTTCGACGCCTGCGCGGTCCTGTCGGACTGCCCGGAGGTCTCGTGGGCGACCGGCAGCAGCACCGAGGTCGACAGTCTCGCCGTACGGCTGCTGGGGAAGGCGGCGGCGGCCGAGCGGAGCTGGAACTACGCGGTCACCGGCGCCCGGATGGCGGATCTGACGGGGCAGGTGACACGGGCGGCGGCACGGAAGCCGGAGCTGGTCGCGGTGATGGCCGGGGCGAACGACGCCTGCCGGGCCACCACCTCGGCGATGACGTCGGTCGCCGACTTCCGGGACCGGTTCGAGGAGGCCATGGGCACCCTGCGCCGGAAACTGCCCGAGGCGCAGGTGTACGTGGCGAGCATCCCGGACCTGAAGCGGCTGTGGTCCCAGGGACGCACCAACGCGCTGGGCAAGCAGGTGTGGAAGCTGGGCATCTGCCCGTCGATGCTGGGCGACGCGGACTCCCTGGACGCGGCGGCGACCCTGCGCCGGAACACCGTGCGGGACCGGGTGGAGGACTACAACGAGGTGCTGCGGGAGGTCTGCGCGAAGGACCGGCTGTGCCGCACCGACGGCGGCGCGGTGCACGAGTACCGGTTCGGCACCGACCAGTTGAGCCGATGGGACTGGTTCCACCCGAGTGTGGACGGGCAGGCCCGGCTGGCCGAGATCGCGTACCGCGCCGTCACCGCGAAGCAGCCCTGACCGGCCCGACCGGGGCCTGACCTGGGCGTGTCCTAGAGTTCCGCACATGAACGAACTCTTCGGCACACTTTCCGACGGCACTCCCGTCCACCGCTGGACCCTGGAACGGGCCGGCGTACGGGTCCGGGTCCTGTCCTACGGCGGGATCGTGCAGTCGGCCGAGGTCCCGGACCGGAACGGGAACACCGCCGGTGTGGTGCTGGGGTTCGCCGGCCTGGACGGCTATGTGACGCACCCGGAGCCCTACTTCGGCGCGCTCGTCGGGCGGTACGCCAACCGGATCGCGGGCGGCCGCTTCCCGCTGGACGGGCGGACGTACACGCTGGCGCGCAACGACGGGCCGAACTCGCTGCACGGCGGCGAGCGCGGCTTCGACAAGCGGGTGTGGGACGTGGAGCCCGTCGGGCAGGGCGCGCACGGCGTCCGGCTGAGCCGGGTCAGCCCGCACGGCGAGGAGGGCTTCCCGGGCCGCGTGGAGTTCTCGGCGACTTACACGCTGGACGGGTCGGGTGCGCTGCGGATCGCGTACGAGGCGGTCACCGACGCGCCGACCGTGCTGAACCCGACGAACCACAGCTACTTCAACCTGGGCGGGACGGGCGCCGGGCACGCGGGCGGTCACGAGCTGCGGCTCGCCGCGTCCCGGATCACGGCGGTCGACGCCGACCTGACCCCGACGGGCGCCCTGGTGGACGTGGCGGACACCCGCTTCGACTTCCGGCGGGCGCGCAAGGTCGGTTCGGGCTACGACCACAACTTCGTCCTCGACAAGGGCGTGACGGACACCGCCGTGGAGGTCGCCGAGCTGTACGACCCGGCGTCGGGACGCGTGCTGACGGTGGCGACGACCGAGCCCGGCCTCCAGCTCTACACCGCCGACCACCTGGGCGAGCCGTTCGCGCCCGGGGACGGCGTCGCGCTGGAGACGCAGCACTTCCCCGACTCCCCCAACCGGCCTCGGTTCCCGGGCACGGTGCTGCGGCCGGGTGAGGTCTTCCGCTCGGAGACGGTGTACGGCTTCTCGGCGCGGTAGGCGGCGCGGCACCGGAGCCCGGGGTTGAGCCCCGGCCCGGATGTCAGGTCCCGGGCCGGGGCTGTTCACGGGGGCACGCCGTGAGCCGTGCCGAGTCAGACGGTAATCGCCCGGGTGATCCGTTGGTCGGCGATCGGGCGTCCGGTCGCCGGTTCGTACGAACCCTTCACAAACGGCCGCGAGCCGGTCGTCACGCGCCATGGCGCTCGTCCCTCCCGTCACGCGATACTGCCGCCGTCCGGCAGCGCGACCCCACGGTGACGGAAGGACCTGGACTCCCTTGACACACATACGCGTTCGGATCGGCGTACTCGCACTGGCCCTGGTGGCGGGGCTCGCGGCCCCGGCGACGGCCACGGCGGCGCCCCCGGCCACCGCCCCCGCACCGACCGTCGAGGAGCGGCGGCTCGACGGCGAGGCACCCCAGGAGATCCTGCGGCGCTCCGGATTCGCCTCGGCGGCACCGGCGTTCGCCCGTGACCTCGGGCGGGCGGACTCCTACCGCGAGGCCCGCCGCGTCGTCGCCCGCGAGGGCTCGGCGTTGTGGCGGCGGGCCGTGGACCGGGCGCAGGGGCGGGGTCCGGCCCGCGGGGACCTCAGCCGGGACGACGACCGCCCGCTGTACTGGGCGCGGCTCGGGATGACGCGGGAACTGCGCACCTGGGAGCCGGAGTTCGGGCTGACCGAGCACGGGCGGGCCGCGCTGCTCGGGGAACTGGAGCGTGCCTCGCGCGGCCAGAGCGACATCCGTCTGCCCCGCGGCAAGGGCGTGCGGCGGGTCCTGCTCACCGGCTTCGACCCCTTCACCCTGGACCGGGACATCCGGATCTCCAACCCGTCCGGCGCCGCCGCGCTCGCCCTGGACGGCACGGTGATCGACACGCCGGACGGGCCCGCTCGCGTGGAGACGGCCGTGTTCCCGGTGCGCTGGCGGGACTTCACCCAGGGGGCGGTGGAGCGGGCGCTGCGGCCGTACCTGCCGCGGGTGGACCTGTTCACGACCGTGAGCCAGGGGCGGGTCGGGCGGTTCGACGTGGAGCGGACCAACGGCGCCTGGCGGGGCGGTTTCCCCGACAACGAGAACGTGTCCCGTACCGAGACGGTGCCCGTCGCCGACCCGGCCGCACAGCCGCAGTGGACGACGACCACACTGCCGTACGAGGCGATCACGAGCGCGGACACCGGGCGCTTCCCCGTGTACGACAACACCGGCGTGACCGAGATCCCGGCCGGGGGCACCGAGCCGGTCGTCCGGCCGGACGGGCCCACGCCCGGTTCGACGGCCCGCGCGGGAGGCGGCGGGGACTACCTCTCCAACGAGATCGCCTACCGGGCGACCCTGCTGCGGGACCGGCTCGGGCTGGGCGCCACGCTGCCGGGCGGGCACGTCCACACGCCGGTGCTGCAGTTCGGGGCCCGGAACACCGATCCCGCGACCGGGACGGTCACCGACCCCTCGTTCGTGCGCAACCGGCTGGACATCGTGGCGCAGGTGCGGGCGATCGTGGCCGTGGCGGTCAGCGCGCCGGAGCCGGACCGGGGCTGACCGCCGGGTCGGCACAGCCGCCGTCGGAGCGGTCGTCGGCGCCGTCGCGGGTCTCCTCGCCCAGCAGTTCGCGGGCGAGGAGCGTGGCGCCCGCGACCGCGCCCGGCATCAGGAACACCGCGACGAACGGCACCAGGAAGGACACGCCCAGCGGGGTGCCGAAGCCCCAGACCAGCATCTTGCGGGAGCGCAGGAGGGCGAGACGGTCGCGCAGTTCGACCCCGCGGCGCTGGAGGGCGACGGAGGCGAGCTCCTCGGTGAGGAAGAAGCCGGTGACGAAGAAGCCGACCACCGGGACCACCGTCTGCCCGACGACCGGGATGAAGCCGAGGGCGAAGAGCAGCACGCCCCAGACGGCGGCGCGGGCGAGGACGCGGAGGCTGTCGCGACCGGAGATCCACAGCTCGCGCCAGAGCGGCAGGTTCGACTCGGGGGCGGTGCCGTCCGGGGAGACGTCGCGGTCGACCCGCTCGGAGAGGCTCTCGTAGAAGGGCTGGCCGACCAGCAGGGTGACCGCGGTGAAGGTGAGGACGGCCAGGAGCAGGGCGAGGGCGAACATGACGGCGGTGAGGAAGCCGCGGAAGAGGCCTGGCCAGGGGCTCGACCAGTCGTCGGCGAAGGGCGTCGCCCAGGCGACGAAGTCCGTGCCCCACAGCGCCAGCCCGATCAGCGCCGCCGCGTACAGCACCAGTGTGATCAGGCCCGGGAGGAGCCCGAAGCCGTAGCTCTTGCCGTGCCGGGCAACCCAGCGCTGGCCCTTCAGGAGATGGCCGAATCCCGCCCCAAGATCGCGCATGGGCGGAACTCTACCGGTCGGGACCGGCCCGCCGCGTCCCGAGCAAGCCGCGATCGGGCCGAACGCGCTCCCCGCGCCGTACCGGTCGGCGAACGGCCCCGCAGGGGTCCGGCGAGGGGGTGAGGGGCAGCGGAGAAACGGGCGGCCCGGTGGCGGCGGTGCACGGGGCGGTGCTCGCCGGGTGAGCGCCGCCCCGCACGCGACCGGGCTCCGGTCAGGCGAGCGTCACGGTGATGTTGCCGCGGGTCGCCTTCGAGTACGGGCAGACCTGGTGGGCCTTCTCCACCAGCGACCGCGCGGTGGCGGCGTCCACCGCCGGGATCTCGGCGGAGATCTCGACGATGATGCCGAACCCGTCGTCGTTCTTGCCGATGCCGACCTTCGCGGTGACGGTCGAACCGGAGACGTCGGCGCCCTCCTGCCGGGCCACCACGCCGAGCGCGCCCTGGAAGCAGGCGCTGTATCCGGCGGCGAAGAGCTGCTCCGGGTTGGTGCCGGCGCCGTTGCCGCCCATCTCCTCGGGCGGGTTCACGACCACGTCGATCTGGCCGTCATCGGTGGCCACCCGTCCGTCGCGGCCGTTCTCGGCGGTGGCGACGGCGGTGTAGAGGACCTCGGACTGCTGAATGGGCATGCGGTTGTCTTCCTCCTCGGTCCGCCGTGACTCGCGCCCACGATCACGACGGATTCCGGAAAGACGCTACCGCATGCCGGAAACTCAGTGAAGGCCCGCCCTTCCCACGGGAGGGGCGTCAGAGCTTGACGATCATCTTTCCGGTGTTGTCGCCACGCAGGACGCCGAGGAAGGCCTCCAGGTTGTTCTCGATGCCCTCGACGACCGTCTCGCGGTACTTCAGCTCGCCGGAGCGGACCCAGGGGCCGACGTCCTGGACGAACTGCGGCTGGAGGTCGTAGTGGTCGCCGACCAGGAAGCCCTCGATGCGGCCGCGGGTCTGGATCAGACGGGCGAGGTTCTTCGGGCCGGGGGCGGGCTCGGTGTTGTTGTAGACCGAGATCATGCCGCAGACGGCGACCCGGCCACCCAGGTTGAGGGAGCCGATGGCGGCCTCGAGGTGGTCGCCGCCCACGTTGTCGAAGTAGACGTCGATGCCGTCCGGGGCGGCGGCGCGCAGTTGCTCGCTCACCGGGCCGTCCTTGTAGTTGAAGGCGGCGTCGAAGCCGTACTCGTCGACGAGCAGCTTGACCTTCTCGTCCGAGCCGGCGGAGCCGATGACCCGGGCGGCGCCCTTGAGCTTCGCGATCTGCCCCACCTGGCTGCCGACGGCACCGGCCGCGCCGGAGACGAAGACCGTGTCGCCCTCCTTGAGCGCGGCGACGCGCAGCAGACCGGCGTAGGCGGTGAGCCCCGTCATGCCGAGCACGCCGAGGTACGTCGACAGCGGCGCGGCCTCCGGGTCCACCTTGACGGCGTTCTTCGCGTCCAGGGCGGCGTACTCGCGCCAGCCGAAGAAGTGCAGGACGTGGTCGCCCACGGCGATGCCCTCGGCGTTGGAGGCGAGGACCTCGCCGACCGCGCCGCCCAGCATGGGCTTGCCCAGTTCGTAGGGGTCGGCGTAGGACTTGGCGGCGCTCATGCGGCCGCGCATGTAGGGGTCGACGGAGACGAACAGGTTGCGCACCAGCACCTGGCCCTCACCCGGGGTGGGGACCTCCGCCTCGACGAGGGCGAAGTCCTCGGGCTTGGGCCAGCCGACCGGGCGGCTGACCAGGTGCCATTCGCGGTTGACGGTGGGGAGGGCGGGGGAGTCGGTCATGGGGCACCTTTCCTGGGGCTTCCGAGATGTTTCAGGTCCTGAAACAACCATGCGGCTGAACATTTCAGGTTGTCAAACAAATGGGTACCCTGGATTCCATGGCCACACCACGCGACACGACCCGCCGACCCGACGCACTCACCCTGGAAGTCGTCGAGCTGATCGGCGAGGTCGTGGCCCGCTTCCACGCCGACTACGAGGAGGCGGCCGCGGAACGCGCCCTGACCGGGGCGCAGGCCAAGCTGCTGAGCCTGCTGTCGCTGGAGCCGCTGCCGATGCGGAAGCTGGCCCACAAGCTGAAGTGCGAACCGTCGAACGTCACCGGCATCGTGGACCGGCTGGAGGCACGCGGACTGGTCGAGCGGCGCCCGGACCCCGGCGACCGCCGGGTGAAGGTGGCGGCGGCGACGGACGAGGGGCGTCGGGTGGCGCGGGGGCTGCGCGAGTCGCTGCGGTTCGCGCGGGAGCCGCTCGCGGGCTTGTCGGACGGCGAGCGGGTGGCCCTGCGGGACGCGTTGCGCAGGATGCTGGAGGAGTGAGCGCGGTGGGGCGGGCGCGGTGGAGCGGGCGCGGTGGGCCGGTACTTGCCGGTGACCCGGCGTTGACCTGAAGGGGGCGGGCCGGCGGGCCGCGCGACCCGGCGCGCCACCGCCCCGGGGGCCTCCCAGGTCCTGGAGCCCGAAGGCAGGCACGTACTACCCGCATGTGCAACCGCAGCGGGCGGCTACGCGCACCACCACAGGAAGCGGTCGCACGTCTCGGTGGGGGTCGGGTCCGGTGAGGTCGTCGGGGCAGGGGTCGTCGTCGGGGGCGGGTCGTCCGGCCGCGTCGCAGGTGGGCCGGCGGTCGAGGTGGCCTCCGGGGCCTGCGAAGAGGGTGCCGACGGGGCCTCGCTCTCGTCCGCCGTCTCCGAATTCTCCGCGTCCGGGGACTCCGACGGCGACGCCGACGCCGATGCCGACGCCGATGCCGACGCCGAGGCGGACGCGCCGGGGGACGGCGTGCCGGAAGCCGAAGTCGTCCTCGACGTCTCGTCGACCGGGACCGCCGACGCCTCCCCCACCTCGCGCGTCGCCCCGCCGTCCGTCGACTCGCCCCCGTCGGCCGCCGGATTCGCCGGGGAACCGGGGGCGTCCATGCCGAGTTCGGCGAGGCTCAGTCCACCGGCCGCCAGGACGAAGCCCGCGGTGATCAGCAGAGTCCGGCGGCGTCGTCGGCGGTGGGCGGCGGCCTTGCGGTCGCGGCGGCTGCTCCGCCCGCCGCCCGAGCCGTCTGCGGGGCCCTCGTCGAGCGCGGGACCCCCGTCGAGCGCGGGACCCCCGTCGGGCGCGGGACCCCCGTCGGGCGCGGGGCCCTCGTCGGGCGCGTCGGTACCGCCCTGTGCGAGGGACCCACCCGGCGCGTCGGTACCGCCCGGCCCGAGGGACCCACCCGGCGCGTCGGTACCGCCCGGCCCGAGGAACCCACCCGGCGCGTCGGTACCGCCCGGCCCGAGAGACCCGCCCGGTGCGTCGGTACCGCCCTGTGCGAGGAACCCGCCCGGCGCGTCGGTGCCGCCCGGCCCGAGAGACCCGCCCGGCATGCCGACCCCGACGGGCGCGGCACCCGCGCCGGTGGCGCCGGCGACTCCCGGCGGGCGCCCCTCACCCCCCGTCAAGTACGCGTCCGGTGAGCCGAGTTGCTCGGCAGGAGGGCCGCACCCCGGGCAGGCGAGCGCGCCGTTGAGGTGCCGTCGGCACGGGTGGCAGTAGTCCATGACGCGGGAAGGTTAAGTTCCGCAACGGCCGTGATCATAGAGGCGCGTGTGAAGGTTGTGTGGGAAAGCGGCCGGGACCGCTCCGCCCCGTACTTTCGAAACTGCCGAAACCGTTATGTGTCCGACCCATTGACACTCCGACCGCCCCCTCCTTACTGTCACGCCAGCATTTCGAACGAGTGACGAAATATCGAACACAGCGAAGGGCAACCGTCGTGCGCATCACCGGAATCAGCACACACGTGGTCGGGACGCCGTGGCGCAACCTGACGTACGTCCAGGTGCACACCGACGAGGGGATCACTGGAGTCGGCGAGACCCGGATGCTGGGGCACACCGACGCCCTCCTCGGCTATCTGAAGGAGGCGGAGGCCAACCACATTCTCGGTTCCGACCCGTTCGCTGTCGAGGATCTGGTCCGCCGCATGAAGTACGGCGACTACGGCCGTGCCGGCGAGATCGTGATGTCCGGGATCGCCGTCGTCGAGATGGCCTGCTGGGACATCAAGGGCAAGGCGCTCGGCGTCCCGGTCTGGCAGCTCCTCGGCGGCAAGGTCACCGACAAGGTGAAGGCGTACGCCAACGGCTGGTACACCACCGAGCGGACGCCGGAGGCGTACCACAAGGCCGCGCAGGGGGTCATGGAGCGCGGGTACCGGGCGCTGAAGATCGACCCCTTCGGCACCGGGCACTTCGAGCTCGACCACGCCGAGACGCTGTACGCCGTGTCCCTGATCGAGGCCGTACGGGACGCCATCGGGCCCGAGGCGGAACTGATGCTGGAGATGCACGGGCGCTTCTCCCCCGCCACCGCCGTCCGGCTCGCGCGCGAACTGGCGCCCTTCAAGCCGGCCTGGCTGGAGGAGCCGGTCCCGCCGGAGAACCTCAAGGCACTGCGGAAGGTCGCCGAGAAGGTGGACATGCCCGTCGCCACCGGCGAGCGCATCCACGACCGGATCGAGTTCCGGGAGCTCTTCGAGGACCAGTCCGTGGACATCATCCAGCCCGACGTCGGCCACATCGGCGGCATCTGGGAGACCCGGAAGCTCGCCGCCACCGCCGAGACGCACTACACGCTCGTGGCCCCGCACAACGTGGGCGGGCCGGTGCTGACCGCCGCGAGCCTCCAGGTCGGCTTCACCTCCCCGAACTTCAAGATCCTCGAGCACTTCAACGACTTCGCGGACGCGGAGATCAAGAAGGTGGTGAAGGGCGCGCCGCAGGTGAACCCGGAGGACGGGTGCTTCCACCTCTCCGACGCGCCCGGCCTCGGGGTCGAGCTGGACACCGACGCGGCGGCCGAGTTCCCGCAGCAGCAGGCCCGGTTCGACCTGTGGGCCGAGGGCTGGGAGCAGCGCAAGCCCAAGGGGACCGAGGGATGAGCGACGCGGTCGTCATCGAGGCGCCGGGCGAGCACCGGCTCGTGCCGCACGAGCCGCGCGAGCCCGGACCCGGCGAGGCGCTGGTGCGGGTGCACGCGGCCGGCATCTGCGGCAGCGACCGCGAGGTCTACCAGGGCAACCGGCCCGAGGGGTACGTGCGTTACCCGCTCACCCCCGGGCACGAGTGGTCCGGGACCGTGGAGCGGGTCGGTGCCGGCGTGCCGGCGTCGCTCGTCGGGCGCGGGGTCGTCGGTGAGGGGTTCCGCAACTGCCAGGTCTGCGACCGCTGTCACGCGGGCGAGACGACGCTGTGCACGGCGGGGTACGAGGAGACGGGGTTCACCCAGCCTGGGGCCATGGCGCCCACGCTGACCCTCCCCGCCCGCCTCCTGCACGTCCTGCCCGACGACGCCGACCTCACCGCCGCTGCCCTGCTGGAGCCCGCCGCGTGCATCGCCGCCGCGGCGCTCAAGGCGAACGCCCGCCCCGGCGAGCGGGTCGCGGTCGTCGGCACCGGGACGCTCGGCATGTTCGCCGTGCAGTTCCTGCGCGCCGCGTCCCCGGGCGAACTGCTGGTCGTCGGCACGCGCGGGGACCGGGAGGCGCTCTCCCGGCAGTACGGGGCGACCGCCTTCCGGACGAAGGACCAACCGCTCCCGGACGACTTCGACGTCGTCATCGAGACCGCCGGGTCCGCCGACGCCGCCCGCACCGCCGCCGGACTGCTCCGCAGGGGCGGGCGGCTGGTGCTGACCGGTATCCCGGCACCGGGCGCCGACGGGCTGGACCCGACCGACCTGGTCGTACGGCAGGTGGAGGTGCACACCGTCTTCGGGGCACCGCCCGACGCCTGGGCGCACACGGTGCGGGTCTTCGCGGCCGGCCTGCTCGACCCGCGGCCGCTGGTGACGCACGAGCTGCCCCTCGACGGGTTCGCCGAGGCCATCGAGCTGGTGGGGTCCGGCGACCCGAAGGTCGGCAAGGTGCTGCTGCGTCCCTGACGCCCGCCCCCGAGCCGTACGCCGGTACGGGGGCGACCTGACGGCCTCCGTACCGGCGTACATCCATCCGCACGGGCTGCTCCGCCGGCCTCTCCTCCCCAGAGCCGCGAACTTCGTCCGACATACCGAACACTAAGGAACGCTTGTGACCGACGCTTCCGCCAAGGCCGCCGCACGCAGGCCCGGTGAGCAGGCGCTCACCGCCCTCGGCCTGGCCGCGCCCGCCCTCGACCCCGCCGACGCCTCCCCGCACTCCTTCCCGGGCGGCGGCCGCTGGCGCACCGAGATCCCCTCCTGCGAGGGGCCGGAGGCGCTGGGGGTGGTGCTGAAGGAGTCCTCACGGCTGGACGTGCCGATCCACCGGATCAGCCAGGGCAGCGGCGTGTGGATGCTGACCGACGCCGAGATCACCGAGATGGTCGAGGCCACCGCCGAACGCGACATCGAGCTCTGCCTGTTCACCGGCCCGCGCGGCACCTGGGACATCGGCGGCTCGACCCGGACCGACTCGGGCGGCGCGGGCCTGCGGGCACGCGGCCACGACGCGGTCGCCGGGTGCGTGGAGGACGCCGTCCGCGCGACGGAGCTGGGCGTCAAGTGCCTGCTCGTCGCCGACGAGGGCGTGCTGTGGACGCTGCACCGGGCGCGGTCGGCCGGGATCGTCCCCGCCGACACCACGCTCAAGCTCTCGGCGCTCGTCGGACCGGTCAACCCGGCCTCGTACGCGGTGTACGAGCGGCTCGGCGCCGACTCCATCAACGTGCCCAGCGACCTCACACCGGATCACCTGACCGAAATACGGCGGGTTTCGGCCGCGCCCATGGACATGTACATCGAGGCTCCCGACGACCTCGGCGGCTACGTGCGGATGTACGAGGTCGCCGAGCTGGTCCGGCGCGGCGCCCCGCTGTATCTGAAGTTCGGCCTCTCCAAGGCTCCCGGGATCTATCCGTACGGCCACCACCTGCGGGAACTGACCCTGACCACCGCCAAGGAGCGGGTGCGGCGCGGCCGGCTCGCGCTGGACCTGCTCGAGCGGCACGGGGCGGACGGGGACATGGCTCCGCTCGGCACGCGACTGCCGGGCTCGCTCAACCGGTTCGAGATTTCGTCATAACGTTCCGGAAACTCCCTTCACAAAAGAAGACACAGCCGCGCACAATCCCACACACCTGCTCTCGGTCGATCCACCCTCAGCGTTTCGCGTCACCACCGGACCGAGCCCTGCACCCACCTCAAGGATGATGACCATGCGCAACCGCAGAGCCGCACTCGCCGCCATAGCCTCCGCCGCCTCCCTCGCCCTCACGCTGACCGCCTGCGGCCAGAACAGCGAGGGCGGCAGCGAGGAGGACAAGGGCGGCAGCGACGGCGCCACCATCGGCATCGCGATGCCCACCAAGTCCTCCGAGCGCTGGATCAGCGACGGAGCCAACGTCGAGAAGGAACTGAAGGCCAAGGGCTACGAGACCAAGCTCGTCTACGGCGAGGACGACCCGGACCAGCAGGTCTCCCAGATCGAGAACATGATCACGCAGGGCGTGGACGCCCTGGTCATCGCCGCGATCGACAACAAGTCCCTGGGCAACGTGCTCCAGCAGGCCAAGGACGCCGACATCCCGGTCATCTCCTACGACCGGCTGATCCTCGGCACGGAGAACGTCGACTACTACGCCTCGTTCGACAACAGCAAGGTCGGCGAGCTGCAGGGCACGTACATCGTCGAGAAGCTCGGCCTGAAGGACGGTTCGAAGAAGGGCCCCTTCAACATCGAGCTGTTCGCCGGCTCCAACGACGACAACAACACCAAGTACTTCTTCAACGGCGCGATGAGCGTCCTGAAGCCGTACATGGACAAGGGCGATCTGGTCGTCCGGTCCAAGCAGACCGACCTCAACCAGGTCACCACCCTGCGCTGGGACGGCGGCACCGCGCAGAAGCGCATGGACGACCTGCTGACCTCCAGCTACCGCAGCGCCCGGGTCGACGCGGTGCTCTCGCCCTACGACGGCATCTCCATCGGCATCCTGTCCGCCCTGAAGTCGGACGGCTACGGCTCGGGCAGCAAGCCCATGCCGGTCGTCACGGGCCAGGACGCCGAGCTCGCCTCGGTGAAGTCGATCATCGCGGGCCAGCAGACGCAGACCGTCTTCAAGGACCTGCGCGAGCTCGCCAAGGTCGCCTCGAACATGGTCGAAGCCTCCCTCAACGACAAGAAGCCCGAGGTCAACGACACCAAGTCGTACGACAACGGTGCCAAGGTCGTCCCCGCCTACCTGCTGCAGCCGGTCAGCGTCGACAAGTCCAACTACGAGAAGGTCCTCGTCGGCGGCGGCACCTACTCCGCGGACGACCTGAAGTAACCGGGCCCCCTCAAGGATTGGAAGGCACGACCATGGCGGGACCCGTCCTGGAAATGCGCTCGATCGTCAAGACCTTTCCCGGTGTCAAAGCGCTGTCGGACGTCACACTGACCGTCCGCCAGGGCGAGGTCCACGCCATCTGCGGGGAGAACGGCGCCGGCAAGTCGACCCTGATGAAGGTGCTCTCCGGCGTCCATCCGCACGGCAGCTACGAGGGGGACATCCTCTTCGAGGGTGAGACCTGCCGGTTCAAGGACATCCGGGCGAGCGAACAGCACGGCATCGTGATCATCCACCAGGAGCTGGCGCTGGTGCCGTACCTGTCCATCGCCGAGAACATCTTCCTCGGCAACGAGCACGCCAAGCGCGGACTCATCAACTGGAACGACACCCTGAAGCACGCCACCGAGCTGCTGCGCCGGGTCGGTCTCGACGAGCACCCCGAGACCCGCGTCGCCGACATCGGCGTGGGCAAGCAGCAGTTGGTGGAGATCGCCAAGGCGCTGTCGAAGAAGGTGAAGCTGCTCATCCTCGACGAGCCGACGGCGGCGCTCAACGACGAGGACAGCGGCAAACTCCTCGACCTGATCCTCTCGTTGAAGGAACAGGGCGTGACCTCGATCATCATCTCGCACAAGCTGAACGAGATCCGCCGGGTCGCCGACGCGGTGACGATCATCCGCGACGGGAAGTCCATCGAGACGCTCGACGTGAAGGCCGAGGAGACGACCGAGGACCGCATCATCAGCGGGATGGTCGGCCGCGACCTGGAGAACCGCTTCCCAGAGCGCACCCCGCACCATCCGGAGGAGGGGGCCGCGCCCGCCCTGGAGATCCGCGACTGGACCGTGCACCACCCCATCGACCAGCAGCGCAAGGTCGTCGACGACGTCTCGATCGAGGTGCGGCGCGGCGAGATCGTCGGCATCGCGGGACTCATGGGCGCCGGCCGCACGGAACTCGCGATGAGCGTCTTCGGCCGCACCTACGGCAGGTACGCGGGCGGCACGGTCCTCCGGGACGGCGCCGAGATCCGTACGAAGACCGTCCCGGAGGCGGTCAGGCACGGCATCGCGTACGTCACCGAGGACCGCAAGCACTACGGCCTCAACCTCATCGACACCATCAACCGGAACATCTCGCTGACCGCGCTGGGCAAGGTCGCCAAGCGGGGCGTGGTCGACGAGCACGGGGAGCGGCAGGTCGCCGAGGACTTCCGCAAGTCCATGAACATCAAGGCGCCGACCGTCTTCGAACCGGTGGGCAAGCTGTCCGGCGGCAACCAGCAGAAGGTCGTCCTCAGCAAGTGGATCTTCGCGGGTCCCGAGGTGCTGATCCTGGACGAGCCCACGCGCGGCATCGACGTGGGCGCCAAGTACGAGATCTACACGGTCATCGACCAGTTGGCCGCCCAGGGCAAGGCGGTCGTCTTCATCTCCTCCGAACTGCCGGAGCTGCTCGGCATGTGCGACCGCATCTACACGATGGCCGCGGGGCGGCTGACGGGTGAGTTCTCGCGGGCCGAGGCGTCACAGGAAGCACTGATGCGTCGGATGACGAAGGACAAGAAGGACGAAGAGGTAACCCGATGAGCACGGACCTGACCGCCAAGACCCCGGCCCCCGCGCCGCCCGGCAAGGACGGAGCGGCCTCCGGCGGCGGCCTGCTGCAGCTCATGCTCGACGGCATGCGCCGCAACATGCGCCAGTACGGCATGCTGATGGCCCTCGGCCTGATCGTGGTGCTGTTCGCCGTCTGGTCGGACGGCGACCTGCTGCTGCCGCGCAACGTCTCCAACCTGGTGCTGCAGAACAGCTACATCCTGATCCTCGCGATCGGCATGATGCTCGTCATCATCGCCGGCCACATCGATCTGTCGGTCGGCTCACTGACCGCGTTCATCGGCTCGATGGCCGCCGTCCTGATGGTCAGGAACGATCTCCCCTGGCCGGTCGCGGTGGTGCTGTGCCTGGCCATCGGCGCGCTCGCGGGCTCCGTGCAAGGGTTCTTCATCGCCTATCTCGGCATACCGTCGTTCATCGTGACCCTCGCGGGCATGCTGCTCTTCCGCGGTCTGACGGAGATCTTCCTGAAGGGCCAGACCCTCGGCCCGTTCCCGAAGGACCTGCAGAAGATCGCCAACGGCTTCCTGCCCGAGGTCGGGCCGAACACCAACTACCACAACCTCACCCTGTTGCTGGGCTTCGCGCTGATCGCGTTCGTGGTGTTCCAGGAGGTCCGCGACCGCAAGCGGCAGCAGGAGTTCACCCTCGAGGTGCCGCCGGCCAAGCTGTTCCTGCTCAAGCTGGTCGCGCTGGTCTCCGCCGTCCTGGTCGTCACGCTGCTGCTCGCCAGCTACAAGGGCGCCCCGGTCGTGCTGCTCATCCTGGGCGTGCTGGTCGTCGGGTTCGGCTACCTGATGCGCAACGCGATCATCGGCCGCCACATCTACGCCATCGGCGGCAACCTGCCCGCGGCCAAGCTGTCGGGCGTGAAGGACAAGAAGGTCACCTTCCTGGTCTTCCTGAACATGGGCATGCTCGCGGCCCTGGCGGGTCTGGTCTTCGCCGCCCGCTTCAACGCGGCCTCTCCCAAGGCCGGCCTCAACTTCGAGCTGGAAGCCATCGCCGCCTCGTTCATCGGCGGCGCGTCGATGAGCGGCGGCGTCGGCACGGTCCTCGGCGCGATCATCGGCGGCCTGGTCCTGGGCGTGCTGAACAACGGTATGAACCTCGTCGGCATCGGCACCGACTGGCAGCAGGTCATCAAGGGCGCGGTGCTGCTGGCGGCGGTCGGGTTCGACGTGTGGAACAAGCGCAGGGTCGGTTCGTAGGTCACTCCGGGCCCCGCCACCGAAGGCGGGGCCCGCTTCTTTCACGGAAGTACAGGAGCCGCACATGGAACTGAGCAGACGTACGGTCATCGCGTCGGCGACCGCCGCGGGCATCGCCGCCGCCACGGTCGGCGGCACGGCACACGCCACGGGAGGCAGGAAGCCGGTGAAGGAGCTCTTCGGCAAGCTCGCCGACGGCACGAAGGTGCACCGCTGGTCGCTGGAGAACGGCGGCACGCGGATGAAGGTGCTGTCGTACGGCGGCATCGTCCAGTCCCTGGAGGTCCCCGACCGCCGGGGCCGCTACGAGAACGTCTCGCTGGGCTTCGACGACCTCGACGACTACGTCGCGTCCAGCCCCTACTTCGGCGCCCTGATCGGCCGCTACGGCAACCGCATCGACAAGGGCCGCTTCACCCTGGACGGCAAGGCGTACCAGCTCTCCGTCAACGACGGCGACAACACCCTGCACGGCGGCGCCCAGGGCTTCGACAAGCGGGTGTGGGACGTCGAGCCGTTCACCGAGGGCTCCGACGTCGGCCTGGTCCTGCACTACACCAGCGTCGACGGCGAGATGGGCTACCCGGGCACGCTCAAGGCGAAGGTGACCTACACCCTCACCCGGCGCGGCCAGTGGCGCATCGACTACGAGGCCACCACCGACAGGGCCACCGTCGTCAACCTCACCAGCCACGTCTACTGGAACCTGGCCGGCGAGGGCAGCGGCACGATCGAGGACCACGAGCTGTCGATCGCCGCCTCCCGCTACACGCCCACCGACGCGGGCCTCATCCCCACGGGCGAACTGGCCCGGGTCTCCGGCACGCCCTTCGACTTCCGCCGGGCCAAGCCGATCGGCCGGGACATCCGGGACGCGCATCCGCAGTTGGTCACCGCCAAGGGCTTCGACCACAACTGGGTCCTGGACAAGGGCGTCACCGACCGCCCCGAGCACATCGCCACCCTGCGCGACCGGTCCTCGGGCCGTACCCTGCGCATCGCCACCGACCAGCCCGGCCTGCAGTTCTACTCGGGCAACTTCCTCGACGGCACGCTGACCGGCACCGGCGGCTCCCTCTACCGGCAGGGCGACGCCCTGTGCCTGGAGACGCAGCACTTCCCGGACTCGCCGAACCAGCCGTCGTTCCCCTCGACCGTGCTGCGGCCTGGGCAGACGTACCGGACGACGACGGTGCACTCGTTCGACGCGTGAGGGCACACTTTCTTCACACGCGTTGAACGCCACCGGACGCCCCACCGTATGTAAGGGCGGCCCGCACTCCCCCGCGCGGGCCGCCCACCTACGGAGGTCCACTTGTCCGGCAACGTCACCTCGTTGTTCCGCAGCACCGCGGCGCACAGCCCGTCGATGGCGGCGCTGACGCGGGAGAGCGGCGAGGCGGCGGGCGGCGGGCCGGTGGACTTCTGCATTCCGTGCAACCCGTACTTCCCCACCCCGGCGATGTTCGACGAGATGGCCGGCCGGCTGCGCGACATCATCACGTACTACCCCAGCAGCGCCGACACCATCACCGCCGAGCTGTGCAGTCTGCTCCAACTGCCGCCGCAGTGCGTGGCGATGGGCAACGGCTCGACGGAGCTGATCACCTGGATCGACCATCTGCTGGTCCGGGAGTCCCTCGCCGTCCCCGTCCCCACGTTCGGCCGGTGGACCGACCAGCCCATGGAGACCGGCAAGCGGGTCGACATGTTCCCGCTCCAGGAGTCCGGCGGCTTCGCCCTCGACCTCGCCCGGTACGCCGAGTTCATCCGGGCCCGCGGCACCCGGGTCGCCGTCGTCTGCAACCCGAACAACCCCGACGGCGGCTATGCGCCCAAGCAGGCGCTGGTGCGGTTCATGGACGCGATGGCCGACCTGGACCTGGTCGTCGTCGACGAGTCGTTCCTGGAGTTCGCCGACGCGGAGGCGGAGCCCAGCGTGGTCCAGGAGGCGATGCTGCGCCCCAACGTCGTCGTCCTGCGCAGCCTCGGCAAGAACTTCGGGCTGCACGGCATCCGCTTCGGCTATCTGGTCGCCAACCCGGCACTCGCGGGCAGGGTGCGCGCCATGCTGCCCAAGTGGAACCTCAACTCCTTCGCGGAGCACGTGGTGTTCATGCTGCGCGACCATGGCCCGGAGTACGCGCGAAGCCTGCACCAGGTCCGCCGCGACCGCCTGGAGATGGCCGGCCAGTTGTCCGCGCTGCCCGGCCTGACCGTCTACCCGTCCCAGGGCAACTTCCTCTTCGTGCGCCTCCCCGTGGGCGCCGAAGGCACCGTCGTCCGGGACCGGATGCTCACCGAGCACCGGGTCCTGGTCCGTGAATGCGGCAACAAGATCGGTTCCTCCAGTCGCTTCCTGCGTCTCGTGGTGCGCCCCCAGGCGGACGTGCGTCGCCTGGTGTCCGGCCTGGAACAGGTGCTCTACGGGTCCGGGAGGGGAGCCGCCGTGCCCGAGCCCGCCAACGGAACCGGCTACAGCTCGGGCACGGCGGCGGTGGACCGCCTGATGAGCGAGACCAACGGGGCCGGCCTGCGGGGGATCGCCGCCGGTGCCGGTGCCCCGGGGCTCGCCGCCGCTCCGGCCACCGGCACCGGCACCGGCACCGGCACCGGCATGCCGCTGCCCGCCGCGGTGCCCGCCGCCCCGGCGGCGGCGGCCATCGGCCCGACGCCGGTACCGACGGCACCCCCGCAGGCCCCGCAGGCCCCGCAACCGGCGCCGGTCCCCCAGCCGGCGCCGTACCCCGGGCCGGTGCCGGTCCCCCACCCGGCACCGGCCCCACAGCCCATGGCGGCCCCGTACCCGGCCCCGGCCCCGGTGGCGCCGGCCGCCGCGGCGGCCCCGTACCCGGTGCCGGCCGGCCCCGTCCCGGCCGGCCCCGTCCCGGCCGGCCCCGTCCCGGCCGGCCCCACCCCGCCCGGTGTCCCGGCCCGCGGCGGCCTCACGGCCGCCCAGGTCCGGGGCACCAACGGCCTGGAGTCGGTCCCGGCGACGGGCCGGCCGGGACCGCAGGGCTGGCCGAACGCGGCGGGCATGAGCCGGACGGGGTGAGGGCGCGGACGGTGCTTCAGACCGGGTTCAGCCGCCACTGCTGGCAGGCGTTGCCCAGCCACGTCCACTGCCGTACGTCGGCGGAGTCCGCCGTCGAGCAGTCCGCGACGTCGGCGACCTTGCCGGTGGCCTGGTTGACGATCCGGACGTGACCGCCGTCGGTCGCCAGGAACCGGAACCGCTGGCAGGTGTTGTCCAGCCAGGACCACTGCCGCAGGTCGGCCCCGTCGGCGGCCGAGCAGTCGGCGGTGTCCAGCACCTTCCCGGTGGCCACGTTGACCAGCCGGTGGGTGTCGTCCCCGAGATCCTCCAGGCGCCAGCGCTGGTTGGCGCCGCCGTTGCAGGAGTACTGCGCCACGCCGGCCCCGTCCGCGGGCGAGCTCCCGGCCACGTCCAGGCATTTGCCGCTGTTGCGGTTGGTGACCGTGTAGGTGGTCGAGACGGCCGTCGGCTCGCCCGAGGGTCCGGGCATGCCCGCCCCGAGCCGGACGGGGGTGCCGAGGTTCGGAGTGCCGTCGGCGTTCCAGGTGAACTTCTGCGCCCGCGCCGTACGCCCGTTGTCGCAGCCCTCCGAGGCGGCGTCGTTGGCGTGGTAGACGATCCAGCTCTCGGATCCGTCGGGCGAGGTGAAGAAGCCGTTGTGCCCGGGCCCGTAGACGCCGTTGCCGTCACTGCGCTGGAAGAGCGGCGTCGGCTTCTTCGTCCAGGAGGACGCGGAGACCGGATCGGCCCCGGTCAGTTCGAGCTGCCCCAGCTTGTAGTCGGGGGTCCAGCAGCCGCCGGCGGAGTAGACCAGGAAGGTCCGTCCGCCCCGTTGGAGGATCTCCGGTCCCTCGTTGACCGGGGCGCCCGAGCGTTCCCAGGCGTACGTCGGCCTGGAGACGGTGGTGAAGGAGGAGGAGACCGTGTACGGGTTCGACATCCGCGCGGCGACGATGTTCTGCGTCCCGTCGTGCGTGCTGCCGAAGAGGTACAGCCGCCCGTCGACCGTCGCCACCGTGGGGTCGAGCATCCAGGCGGAGTTGAGCTGCCCCCGGTAGGTGTACGGCCCCATGGGGTCCGGGCCGGCGCTCTCCAGGACGTGGCTGCGCTGGGTCGGGTTGTAGTCGGAGACGTTCTGGCCGGCGACGTAGTACAGGTACCAGCGGCCGTTCAGGTAGTGCAGCTCGGGCGCCCAGATGTTGCAGCACCGGGACGCCGCGTCGCCCCGCCACACCTGCACGCTGGGCGCGGTGGCGAGCCCGCCGAGGGTGGGCGATCTGCGGACGGTGATGACGTCGGTCCAGCTCGTCGACACCATGTAGTAGCTGCCGCCGTGGTAGGTGATCCAGGGGTCGGCTCCCTTCTGCGCCTTGACCGGGTTGGCGAAGGTGGCCGCGCTCGCGGTGGGCTGCCCGAGCGAGAGGGCGAGCAGCAGGGCGGCCAGCAGGGTCAGTAGGCGACGGGCCATCCGCTGCTCCAGTTCAGGAGGTTGATGCCGAGCTTGGGGGTGCCGTTGTCGTTGCCGTCGTAGTAGTGGTAGACGATCAGGTCGCCGTCGACGTCGTTCATGATCGACTGGCCGCCGGGACCGATGACGCTGCCGTGCGACTCGAGCACCGGCGTCCCGCCGTTGTTCATCATCGAGACGCCGTTCCTGTCGTAGTACGGCCCGGTGACGCTGGTCGCCCGGCCGACCTTGACCTTGTACGTGGAGCTGGTGCCGGCGCAGCAGGTGTCGTACGAGGCGAAGAGGTAGTAGTACCCGTTCCGCTTGACGATGTACGGGGCCTCGACGGCCTTGGTCCCCGACGGGCGCGAGGCGAGGGAGCGGCGGGCGGTGTCCGAGGCGAGCTGCTTCCCGGTGGACGGGTCGATCCGGATCATCTTGATGCCGGTCCACCAACTGCCGAAGGACAGCCACCACTTGCCGTCGTCGTCGACGAAGAGGTTGGGGTCGATGGCGTTGTAGTCGCTGGAGGAGCCGGAGGTGTAGACGACGCCGTAGTCGCTCCAGCTCCCCGGCTGCCCGGTGGTGGAGCCGGCGAGGCCGATGGCGGAGGTGTTGCTGCCGAACTTCGAGACGGAGTAGTACATCAGGTACTTGCCGCCGTGGTACGAGATGTCGGGCGCCCAGGCCTCCGGGACGGAGGAGTACCGGGACCACCAGCCCGGCCGGGACCCGAAGGCGTCGGCGCCGGCGGCGAAGGCGGTGCGGTCGGAGGACGTCTTGCTGCTGATGCCGCCGCCGGTGGCGTAGAGCTGGTACTGCCCGGACGAGGTGCGGATCATCGTCGGGTCGTGCGTGACGACGGAGCCGGTGACCCGGCCGGGGCCGGGGTAGGCCGACGCCGTGGTGGGGACGAGGGCGAGCAGCGCGGCGGCGGGGAGGGCGAGGAGGGCGATTCTCTTGCGGCTCATGGGGGACGCTCCTGTTCTGCATTTCGAACAACGATCGCCTTTTCGGACGGGAACGTAGAATCGAACCCCTTGCGCGTCAATGGCCCGCGCAGCAACGGCAACCAACGTCCGGAAAACAGCACGTTTCACAGGTGACGTGCCGATGAATTCCTGACGGATGCTCAGCACGGCCCCGGCCGCCCGGTCCTCCCCGCGACAACATGGCCTCCCCATCGATGTGCGTCCGCCCCGAGTCGGAGGCCGGAAGTCGGGAGTCGGTCATGAACGGTGTTCCGTGGGAGTCCGTGCTCGCGGTGCTCGGCCTCGCCGTGCCCGTGGCCGCCGCCCTGTGGGAGTTCTTCCTGGCGGGCCGCAAACGACTCGGCTACCGCGTGCAGATGGACACCAGCGCCCGGGACTCGGCCACTTCCTCCGGACCGGAGGCCGGAATGCTCCAGCGGATGCAGTGGGACGGAGCCGATCTGCGCGACCCCTCGGTCGTCCTGCTGCGCATCGAGAACGTGGGCTGGACCCCGATAGTCGAGGAGGACTACGTGGCTCCGGCCAACGACGCGGTGGGCATACGCGTGGCGTTCCCGGGCCGCCGCGTGGTCGGCATGGTCGTGACGGAGTGCAGCCACACCGTGCTGCGCGACTTCTTCGCGCCGGGAACGCCGGGCCTCGGGGCCACGGACGGTGTCATCAGGCTGCCCAAGGTGAAGCTCAACCGCCGGGCGCACTACAAGGTGCTGGCGGTCCTGGACCGCGTCCCGGACTTCACCGGTACCGACTTCCCCGACCCGGAGGTCACCGCGGGCGTCGTCGGCGGGGTGCGCGGCGGGACCATAAAGAGGACCGAGTACTACCCCTTCGCCTCCCGGCCGGTCCGCTGGCTCCTCGCCGCCCTCGTCCTGGTGAGTGTCGCCCAGTCCGTGTCCACCTTCGCCCGGGGCGATGACACCGTGGCCGCACCGCTGGACTGCGCCGAGGGCACGCTGCACCTGTCGGGTTCCACCGCGTTCCAGCCGGTCCTGGAGCTGGCCGCCGAGCAGTACACGAAGACGTGCCCGGACGCCCGGATCCCGCTGACCGGCAGTTCCTTCGAGGGCAGCGTCCCCGGGCTGGACACGCTCGCCGCGGCCGGGGAAGAGGCCGAGCCGGAGGACGGCGAAGGGCTGGGCGACCGGCTGTCGTTCAGCGACGGCCCCAAGTCC
Organism: Streptomyces pactum; assembly: GCF_002005225.1. NCBI lineage: Bacteria > Bacillati > Actinomycetota > Actinomycetes > Kitasatosporales > Streptomycetaceae > Streptomyces > Streptomyces pactum. The sequence continues at coordinate 5,930,176 of NZ_CP019724.1, read as the reverse complement.
GACGGCCGCCCGCAACTGCTTCCCAGGCCCGTCGCACTCTCCTTGTTCACCCTGGTCGTGAACGAGGACACCGGCGTCCAGGACCTGTCCCTGAAGCAGGTCCGGGAGATCTACGCCGGGAAGATCACCAACTGGAAGCAGGTGAACGGCAACGACCTGCCCGTCCAGCTCGTCAGCCGCAACCCGGGATCCGGCACCCGCACCACCCTCCAGCGACAGGTGCTGGACGACCGCCCCCTCCTGGCGGTCACGACGAGTGACTGCCGGAGCCTGGACACGAGCAGGGCCGGCCGCTGCGAGGTCGCCGGCACCCCGTCCCTGCTGGACACCGTCGCATCGACCTCCGGCGCGCTCGGCCACAGCGAGGTCGGCGCCGCCACCGCCCACGAGGGCGTGCGGCAGGTCCGCATCGACGGCTACCCCGCGACGCTGGAGGGCGCCGACCAGGGCGCCTATCCCTACTGGGAGACGGAGATCGCCTACACCTACGGCGAACCGCCGGCGGACTCCATCGCCGCAGGCTTCCTGCGCTACCTCGCCAACGAGGTCGGCAAGGACATCATCCGCTCCCGGAGCCACCGCCCCTGCTCCGAGCTGGACAAGCCGCTGCTGTGCCGGCCCAGCGGGTCGTGACTCCATCGCACGGCCGCCGCACCGGGCGCAGCCGAGGCACGGCTGACTGCGGGCACCTGACCGCGTACGACACCTGTCAAACGCGTGACGTGGTCTGTGTCTCGACATCGCGCCAGAAGGCGCTGACACGTGCGTTGAACGTGTCGGGGACCTCCTGGAATGGCTGGTGGGCCTCTTGGTTCATTACTTCGAATCGGGCACCCGGAATCCGCTCAGCGACGATGCTTCCATAACGCGGAGGCAGGAGGATATCGATCTCGCCGGCCAGTACGAGCGTAGGCACTGTGATCTCGTGCAGGCGGTCCAGCGTGTCGTGCGCCAAGAATGCGGCAACCTGGCGGTGAAATGCCTCGGTTGACTGGGGGTGCGCGAATTCCAATGCCTCCTCGATGATCTGCTCCACTGTGCCGTCCTCATGGGCGCGGGGGGTGTAGATCCACAGGAAGAACGCCTCGAGCATGGCGCGCTCGTCCGGAGCGGCTTCGGCCATCCAGTGGAAGAAGCGGAGCAGGGACCGGAAATACTCGTCCGCACGAGCGTAGGTGCTCATGAGAACGAGACTGCGGACCAGCTCTGGGTGAGCGAGCGCCATCTCCTGTGCGATGGCGGATCCTCCGGAGAAGCCGGCGACGTGGGCGGCCGGAATATCGAGCGCGCGCAGCACGGCAGCCGCGTCGTCGGCCATCATGGCCACGGAAAGCTGTCCCGCGGGCAATCGGGTGCGCCCCGCTCCGCGATTATCGAATGCGGTGAGCCGGTAGCGATCGCTGAGTCCGTCGAGTTGTGGCTGCCACGATTCGGCGGGGTCACCCAGCCCCCCGATGAGCAGGACGTCCGAACCCCGCCCCTGACGATGGACCCAGATCTCGGTACCGTCGGCATTCAACCACTCGCCCATTGCCAGGCCTCCCGAACGGCATCTCGCTGGCCGTCGTTACTTACCGTGTGCCGGCAATGATCGTGTCGGTGCGGTCGGGCATGACTGCTCGACACGCCGAGCAGCGGGGACGGGTTCATGACCCAGCGGCGGGTGCGCTCGGTCTCGGGACCGGGCCGTGCCCGTGTTCGTCGAGGGGCCCCGGCAGCCGCACGCCGGGCCGCGGCGGCCCACTACGGGACGCGGATCGGACGGCGGGTCGTCGTCGTGTGGGCGGGGCTGTGCCCTGGCCGGCGGCGGGAAGCGGCCGGCCAGGGCACGCCGTTCGCCGAGGATCCGGCGCTACCGAGGAGTGCGCGGACGGGCTCGAAGAGCGTGGGCTGTCCACCCGCTGACGCCGCTCACGGCACGGGTGTGGCCGTGGTGGCCCGTCCCGCTACCGGCACCCGCGGCCACGCCCGCCTCGGTCACCGGTCAGGACTCGGGGCACTCCTTCCACGCCAGGTGGTACACCGTGCTGATGTCCCCGTCCGTCGAGTCCATCGTCATGAAGCTCACCTTGGCGGGGTCGGACGTCCCCGTGCTCACCCGCAGCTCCGTGTTGATGTTGAAGTTGCGCTGGACCCCGCAGGGCGCCCACACCAACTGGGCCCAGTCGGTGGTGTCGGTGGCCTGCCAGTTGTCGTTGAGCGGGCCGCTGAAGGGGTGGGTGCGGTACTGCGTGTCCGGGGAGCCCTGGAAGTAGTAGGAGGCCCGTTGGGTGCCCTGCGCGCCGGGCTGGAGGGCGGCGAAGCCGCGGTAGTCCGCGCTGGCCACGGCGTAGGTGAAGCCCTGCGGGACGTGGACGAGCAGGTTGAGCTGGCAGTTCTTGCGGAAGTCCGTGGGGCTGGACCCGCCGCCCGCCTGGGCGAGGTATTCGCTGTAGGTGACGGTGAAGGCGGTGTTGTCCTCGGAGACGGCGACCGCCGCCGTGCCCTGCGGGCATCCGGAGCCGTTGACCGTGGCGACGTCGATGACGATTTTGTCCGGCGGCGGGTCCTCGAACCCGCCGGAGGGCTGGTGCTGCGCGGGCAGCGCGGAGGTGAGGAGCGCGGCGATCGTGCCGCTCAGGAGCAGGCCGGTGGCCATGGGTATCCCGTCCCTGTCAGTGGGGGGTGGATGTAGTTGAATGCGTCTGACATGCACGTCTGTTGTGCACATGTCAGACACGAAACGGTCGCATCGTATGCGTCCCCCAGGGACGCGAACAGAGGGAACTCCGGCCATTTAACGCATCACCGCGTCCTTGTGGAGAATGGCCCGGCAGCGCAGCACGAGAAGTACGGCAACAGGAGAGGCTCCCTTGGAGCTCAGCAGGCTCAGCAGACGAGCGTTCAACGCCCTCGCGGGCACCACCGTCCTCGGCCTCGCGCTCGGCGGCAGCGTGAGCAGCCAGGCGCTGCCCCGCTCCGGCGCTCGCGGCCCCGTGCCGACCGGACCGCCGCCCGGGCCGCCCGGCGCCGACGGCGTGCCCCACCGGGTCGCCCTGGACCGGTACTCCCTGCTGATCGACGGCAGACGTCTCGCGCTGTGGTCCGGCGAGATGCACCCCTTCCGGCTGCCGAGCCCGTCCCTGTGGCGGGACGTGCTGCAGAAGATGCGGGCGTACGGCTACAACGCGGTCAACGCCCGCCTGGCCTGGAACCAGCACTCCCCCGCCCCCGGCGAGTACGACTTCTCCGGTGTCCGCGACCTGGACCTGTTCCTGCGCACGGCCGCCGAGACCCGCATGTACGTCGTCCTCCAGCCCGGCCCGTACATCGGCGCGGACGTGGACGCGGGCGGCCTGCCCGGCTGGCTGACGGCCACCGGGGCCCGGGCCCGGACCCTCGACCCCGCGTACCTGCGCCACGCCGACGAGTGGCTGAGCCGCGTCAACGCCGTCGCCGCCCGGCACCAGTACACCAGGGGCACCGGCACGGTCCTGCTCTACCGGGTCGACGCCCCGCGGCGCGCCCGCCTGACCCGCCTGCACGACAGGCTGCGCGCCGACGGGATCGAGGTGCCCCTCCTGCACGCCGACACCCCCGTCCCCTGGGGAGAGGCGGAGCGGACCCGGGACGCCGCCGAGGCGCGGCGGGTCCACCTCACCCACCTCGCGGACGGGACCACGCTGCACAACGTCCGCACGGCGTTCGGCGGCACCTCGTGGGGCTGGTCGGCCGCACCGTCCGCGCCCACGCCCACGTACGACCCCACCGCGGCGATCGACGAGGCCCGCAGGCCGACGGACCGGCTCGCCCCGCTCCACCAGCTCGGGCAGCTCCTGCGCCACGTCCCCGACTTCACCCGGCTGGAGGAGGCGCCCGAGGTCAGAGCCGCGGACGCCCGCATCCGGGTGCGGCACCTCACCAACCCGGACACGGGCACCCACGCGTACGTCGTGCGCAACGACTCCGCCGCCGACGTCACGTCGACGCTGCCGATGGGCGGGACCGACGTGGAGGTCACCGTCCCCGCCCGGGACGCCAAGCTGTTCGCCACCGGGCTCCACCTGGGAGCGGGCCGGAAACTGGCGTACGCCACCGTGCAGCCCATGATGTCCCTGAGCGTCGGACGGCTGGACATCGCCGCCTTCGTGGGCCGGGCCGGGGAGCAGGCGCACCTGGTACTGGACTGCCCGGACGAACCGTGGCCGACCCGGCTGGACGAGGAGGCCGCCTGGGTGTACGACCACGGCGAACTGCACATCACGGTGCCGCTCGGCGAGGACCGGGTGACCCGGGTGCGGATCCGCGGCGCGGACACCGAGCGCACCACCCTGCTGCTCTTCGCCGACGACGCCGCCTCGCTGCGGCTGTGGCCGTACGAGACCCCGTCGGGCCGCGTCCTCGTGCACGGCCCGGCGCTGCTGCGCGACGTCGCCCTGGACGGCGCCACGATCCGGCTGACCGGTGACACCGTCGGGGAGCACGGGCTGGAGGTGTGGGCACCGCGCGGCATCACCCACGTCACCTGGAACGGCGACGCGGTCCAGGCGTCCGTCGGCCGCGCCCAGAGCCTGATGTCCGTCTGGCCGCTGCCCGGCGTGCCCGAGCTGGTGCTGCCCGCGCTCGACGGCTGGCGGCGCCGCGCCGAGAACCCGGAGTCCGCCCCCGGCTACGGCGACTCGGGGTGGACGGTCGCCGACCGGCGGACGTCGTACAGCACGACCCCGGTGCCCGAGGGGCAGCCCGTGCTCTTCGCCGACGACTACGGCTTCCACTACGGCGACGTCTGGTACCGGGGCAGGCTCGGCGGCGCCGCCGGCCTGGAGTCGGTGTCCCTCGCCTACAGCACGGGCGCGCGCGGGATGCTGATGGCCTGGCTGGACGGGGAGCCGCTGGGCACGCACCGCATGGGCCGGGAGGACGACGGGGGCAAGGGCACGTGGAGCGCCACGGCCGGATTCCGCCTGCCGGAGGGGCTGCGCCAGGCGCTGCGGGAGAAGGCGCGAAGGCGGCCCGACGCCGGTGGCGCCCCCGTCCTGTCCGTCCTGGTCCGGCGCACCCAGCACGGCCAGGACGACCGCAAGGCGGCCCGCGGACTGACCTCGGTCGCCTTCGAAGGGGCGTCGCCGGAGGTGGAGTGGCGCATCCAGGGCGCCGCCGCGCCCGACCCCGTGCGCGGACCGCTCAACCACGGCGGGCTGTACGGGGAGCGGTGGGGCTGGCACCTGCCCGGGTACGACGACGACGGCTGGGAGCCCGCCTCCTTCCCCCGGCGAGACCGGCGCCAGGGCGTGACCTGGTACCGGACCGCCTTCCGGCTGGACGTCCCGCCGGGCATCGACGCCTCGGTCGGGCTCGTCCTCGACGACGACCCGGACCGCGACTACCGCGCCCAGGTCTTCCTCAACGGCTGGAACATGGGCGAGTACGTCAACGGCCCGGCGGGCTCGCCGCACACCTTCGTCCTGCCGAACGGCATCCTGCGCACCCGTGCCGCCGCCAACACCCTGGCCCTCGCGGTCCTGGCCGGCGGCGACACGGCGTCCGGGCCCGGGTCGGTACGGCTCGAGCCGCTGGGCGGCGCGGCCGGCGGGGTGCCGGTGGAACCGGTCGCCTCCCCCGGTCGGCGCCGCTGACCCCGGCCGGCCTCAGCGCAGCCGGATCACGTTCCAGGACAGCGGCTCCAGTACGGCGCTCAGCCCGCCGTCCCGCAGCGCCGTGCCCGCGACCGGGTGCGGGACGACCCGCTCGGGCTCGGCGAGCGTGTTGCGGGCGTCCGGGTCGGCGTCCGCCAGGGCGCTGTGCTCGACGACCTCGGTCAGGTGCAGGCCGCTCAGGGCGACGTCCAGCGGCAGCGACTCGGTGCGGGAGCGGTTGACGGCGAAGACGGTGACCGAGCCGTCCTCGGCGCGCACTGCGGTGGCGTGCAGCAGGTCGGCCTCGCCGTACTTCCTCGTCTCGTACGTCGGCGAGTCCACCCGGACGTCGAGGACCTCGCCGCGGCCGTACTTCGAGGCCTGGGAGAAGGGGAAGAAGGTCGTCTGGCGCCAGGCCGGGCCGCCCGGCTCGGTCATGATCGGGGCGATGACGTTGACGAGCTGGGCGAGGCAGGCGACGGTGACGCGGTCGGCGTGCCGGAGCAGGGCGATGAGGAGCGAGCCGAAGACGACCGCGTCCATGACGCTGTAGTTGTCCTCCAGCAGGCGGGGCGCCTCGGGCCAGTCCAGGGCGCTCACCTCCGCCTGGGTCTTGGCCATGTACCAGACGTTCCACTCGTCGAAGGAGAGGTTGATCTTCTTCTTCGACTTGAGGCGGGCGCCGACGTGGTCGCAGGTGGCGACGACGTTCTCGATGAACGACTCCATGTCCACGGCGGAGGCGAGGAAGGAGTCGACGTCGCCGTCGTGCGGCTCGTAGTAGGCGTGCAGGGAGATGTGGTCGACCAGGTCGTACGTCTCCTGGAGGACCGTCGCCTCCCACTCGGCGAAGGTCTCCATGGACTGGCCGGAGGAACCGCAGGCGACGAGTTCGAGGTCCGGGTCGATCTGGCGCATGGCGCGGGCGGTCTCGGCGGCGACGCGCCCGTACTCCTCGGCGGTCTTGTGGCCGGTCTGCCAGGGGCCGTCCATCTCGTTGCCCAGGCACCACAGCCTGATGCCGAAGGGGTCCTTGTCGCCGTGCTCGGCGCGGAGGTCGGACAGCGCCGTGCCGGAGGGGTGGTTGGCGTACTCCTGGAGTTCCAGGGCCTCGGCGACGCCGCGGGTGCCGAGGTTGACGGCCATCATGGGTTCGGCCTGGGGGCCGACCTTCTTGAGGAAGGCGATGTACTCGGACAGGCCGAAGCGGTTGGTCTCCGTGGAGCGCCAGGCCAGGTCGAGGCGGCGGGGGCGGTCCTCCACCGGGCCGACCGAGTCCTCCCACTTGTAGCCGGAGACGAAGTTGCCGCCGGGGTAGCGGATGGCGGTGACGCCGAGTTCCCGGACCAGCTCCAGCACGTCCTGGCGCAGGCCCGCGGCGTCGGCGGTGGGGTGGCCGGGCTCGTAGATGCCGGTGTAGACGCAGCGGCCGAGGTGTTCCACGAAGGAGCCGAAGAGGCGGGGGTTGACTTCGCCGGTGGTGAAGGCGGGGTCGAGGGTGAAGCGGGCGGTTCGCATGTCTGCCTTTCCAGAGGTTCGCGTGTGTCCGCGGGTTCGTTGTGGCCGGCCGTGCCGCTAGGAGACCTTCGGCCAGCCGTCCTTGGCCCAGGTCAAGGCGTTCAGCCCGAGCTTGGGCGTGCCTTCGTCCTCGGCGTCGTAGTAGTGGTACGCCAGCCAGTCCCGGCCCCGGTCGCGGAAGACCGACTGGCCGCCCGTGCCGATGTAGCGGCCGTGGCCTTCCAGGAGGAGGTCGCCGCCGCCTTCCAGCATCGGGGTGCCGGTGCTGTCGGCGTACGGGCCCCTGATGTCCGTGGACCTGCCGACCTTGATCTTGTACGTGCTGTCCACGCCCGAGCAGCACGCGTCGTACGACGCGAAGAGGTAGTAGTGGCGGCCGTGCTTGACGATCTCCGGGCCCTCGACGGCGTACGGCTCGTCCGGGCGGGTGGCGAGGTGGTGGACCTCCGCGTCCGCCACGGCCTTGCCGGTGTGCCGGTCCAGCTCGACCATGCGGATGCCGCTCCAGTAGGAGCCGAAGGACATCCACAGGCGGCCGTCGGCCCGGATGATCGCCGGGTCGATGGCGTTCCAGGTGTCGGTGGTCTCGGAGGAGAAGACCTTGCCGTGGTCCGTCCAGGTGCCGGGCAGACCCGTGCGGGAGGTGGCGACGCCGATCGCCGAGTGGTTGGTGCCCCAGGAGGAGACGGCGTAGTAGAGCCAGTAGCGGCCGGCGCGGTAGGAGAGGTCGGGCGCCCACGGGTCGCCGGTGTCGTTGTACTCGTACCACCAGCTCGGGGGCTCGGCGAAGGCGTTGCCCGCGTCGTCCCAGTGTCTGCCGTCCTCGGAGAGGCGGGCGCCGATGACGCCACCGGTGGAGTAGGCGACGTAGCCGCCGCCCTTGAGGCGCGTGACGGTGGGGTCGTGGATGATCCGCTGGCCCGTGACGGGGCGCGGGTCGGGGTAACTCCCCGCCGCCTGCGCCGCATGGGGCAGCAGGGCCAGCAGGGATGCCGCCGCGACGGCGGTGAGGGTCCTGCGCAGGGTCACTGTCCCGCCAATCCCGTGTGGGCGACGCCCGCCACGATCTGCCGCTGGAAGAAGACGAAGACGATGATCAGCGGCAGTCCGGCCATGAGGCCGCCGGCCATGAGCTGGGCCCACTGGATGCCGTAGGAGTTCATGACGGTCGCGATGCCGTTCGGCATGGTCATCAGGTCGGGGTTGTTGGTGACCATGTAGGGCCACAGGAAGTTGTTCCACGAGCTGATGAAGGTGAAGATGCCGACCGCCGCGAGGGAGGGGCGGGAGAGCGGCACGATGATCGTGAAGAAGACGCGCCAGCGGCCCGCGCCGTCGATGAAGGCGGCCTCCTCCAGTTCACGCGGGATGCCCTGGAAGAACTTGTAGAGGATGTACACCATCGCGGCGGGCGCGCACTGCGGCAGGATCATGCCCCAGTACGTGTCGACCATCCCCATCTGCTGGACGGTGGTGAACAGCGGGACGCCGAGCACGGCCGGGGAGATCATCAGGCCCGCCATCACCACGCCCATCAGCACCCCCTTGCCCCGGAACTCGGTGCGGGCGAAGCCGTATCCGGCCAGCGCGCTGACCAGCAGCACGACCGTCGTCACGCAGACCGACACGACGAGGGAGTTGACGAACCAGTTGGTGATGTTGCCGGTCTCGAACAGGGCCGTCCACGCCTGGCCCGTCCAGTCCTCGGGCAGCCAGTGCGTCGGCACCTCGACGGCCTCGGTCTCCGACTTGAGCGAGGTGAACAGGGCCCAGGCGAGCGGGGCGAGGAAGACCGCGGAGACCGCCGTGCCGAGGAGCGTGAGCACGATCTGGCCGGTCGACCAGGCCTTGCGGGGCCTGGTCCGCGTCGGTGCTGCGGCGGTGGTCATCGGCCGCCCTCCTCACGGTTGCGCAGCAGCCACATCCGGGCGAGGGCGACGGCCGCGATGAGCACGAAGAAGATGATGGAGATCGCGGAGGCGTAGCCCACGCGGTAGCTGGTGAAGCCCTGTTCGAGGGTGTACTGCACGAAGGTGCGGGTGGACTCCTCGGGGCCGGGCCCGAAGTCCTGCATCACGACGGCCTGGTCGAAGACCTGGAGCGAGGCGAGGATCTGCAGGGCGACGACGAGACCGGTGATGTTGCGCAGCATCGGCAGCGTGATGTGGACCATGCGGTGCCAGGCGTTGGCGCCGTCCAGCTTGGCGGCCTCGTACAGGTGCGGGGGGATGCCCTGGAGTGCGGCGAGGTAGAGCAGGAAGCTGAAGCCGACCGTCCACCACAGCGTGGTGATGACGACCGCGAGCAGCGCGTACGACTTGTCGGTCAGCCACGGCGTCTCGATGCCGAGGACGTGGTTCACCATGCCGGTGCCGGGGTTGAACAGCCACTGCCACAGGTTGGCGGCGACGGTGGACGGCAGCAGGAACGGCATGAAGAAGCACAGCCGCCACAGCCACTTGCCGCGCTCGATGTGGTGGGCGAGCATCGCCAGCAGGAAGGCGAGGACGGTGATGCAGGGCACGACGAGCAGCGTGAAGTACGCGCTGTGGCCGAGCGCGTCCCACATCAGCGGGTCCTGGAGGGCCTCGCGGTAGTTGTCCAGGCCGATGAAGCTCGCGCCGTCGCCGGAGATGTTGGCGTCCGTGAAGCTCAGGTAGAGGCCGCGCAGCAGGGGCCAGACGACGAAGAGCGCGAACAGGGCGAGGAAGGGGGCGACGAACCAGCCGCCGTGCTGGAAGCCCTGCCTGCGGCGGAGGGTGGCCGTGCCCGCGGCGGCCGTCGCGCGCGCCGGGCGGATGATCGTTTCAGCGCCGGCCGTCGTCATGCGACCGCACCTCCCTGCGCGGCGGTGTGGCCGTCCATGGGGTTCTTCGTGCCGAGCAGGTCGGTGAGCGCGCCCTTCATCCGGCGGGCGGCGGCCTCGGGCTTCGCCGAGCCCATCGTCGAGGAGACGACGACCGGGCCGACCCGCTGGGCGAGGATGCCGGTGGAGCCGGCGAACCACACCTTGGGCTCGGTGGCCTGGTGGTCCATCGCCCCGACGTACTCGCTCTGCGGGGTCAGCTCCTGGTAGGCGGCCGTGGACAGGGTCGGCGTGTAGGCCGGGATGTGTCCGCCGGCCGCCCACTGCCGGGCGTGTTTGACGACGTAGGCGGCCAGCCGGTGCGCGGCCTCGTTGGTGGCGCCGCCGCGGCCCGCCTGGTGCGGGAGTACGAAGGAGTGCGACTCGGCGTGGGTCGCCTGCTTGCCGAAGACGGGCGGCAGCGGGGTCGCGCCGTAGTCGAGCTCCGCGCCGGAGAAGACCGGCACCGACCAGTTGCCCTCCCACGCGAAGGGGGCTCCGTTGACGAACTGCTCGGCGCCCGCGCCGCCTCCGAAGCCGGGGTCGACGTACCCGTCGGCGACGTGCCGGCGCAGGAACTCCAGGACCTGGGTGGCCTTGTCGGTGTCGAAGGTGACCTCGGTCTTCTCCGCGTTGAACCAGGTGCCGCCGAGCTGGGTGTAGAAGGCGACGAAGAACCACCACTGGAAGTTCTGGTCGTTGTGCCACATGCCGATGGTCTGCAGACCCTTCTCGGTGGCCTTCCTGGCCTCCTTCAGCACGTCGAACCACTCCTCGGTCGACGTCACGGGCACCATCCGCCCGTCGGCGCCGAGCAGGCCCGCCTTCTTCAGCACGTCCCTGCGGTAGAAGCAGAGCTGGACGTGGATGTCGAGCGGGAGGGCGTAGAGCTTGCCGTCGATGACGGCGCGCTTCCACAGCTCGGGGTTGAAGTCCGCCTCCTTGACGCCGTACTCGGCGAGCAGGCCGACGTCCCAGGGGTCCAGGAGGCGGCCGGGCGAGAAGCCGGTGACGCGGCCGAGGTGCATGACGCCGAGGTCCGGTGCGCGGTTGCCGGCGGCCGCCATGGCGAGCTTGGTGTAGAAGGGGCTGCCCCACTGGAGGGTGGAGTCCTGCACGTCGATGCCGGGGTTGTCCTCACGGAAGGAGTCCAGCATCGCGATCATGTTGTAGCCGTCGCCGCCGCTGAAGAGGTTCCAGTAGCTCACGCGGGTGTCCGCTCCGGAGGCGAGCGCGTCGGCGCCCGTTCCCAGGGCCGCGAATCCGAAGCTGCCCGCGACCGTCAGGCCGCCCGCCGCGGCCAGAAAGTGCCTGCGATCCAGGCCAGGTCGTCCCATGCCCTGCCCTATCTGTTCAAGGTGTGCTCGATACCGGATGTTCGATATATCGGATAGTGCTCGTAACTTCGAACGGGACCGTAGGTGGGGGACGCCGACACGTCAATGGTTCGGACAAGAACCCGGGGCAGGACTTTCCGCGCGCCTCCACCGCATGACGCGGACACTTCCCTCCGCGTAGGCTCGAACGGCCTTGAGTACGGCCTTGAGTACGGCGGTGTGTCCGAGCGTGGGGGGTGGGGGACGACGATGCGGTCCGCGGACGCGGCCATGGGTCCGGCCACGTTCCTCAGCGAGTTCTACACGTCCTTCTGGTGGATCCCGGCCGCCGTCCTGGCCGCCGCCCTGGCGATCAAACTGCCGACGATCATCCGGCTGTGGAAGGACCCGCTGCTGCGCGCGGTCGGCGGCCTGCTGCTGCTCGCCTGCGCGGTGTTCGTGTTCGTCGCGCCCTCGACCATCGTCTGGGTCAACCGCGTCACCGGCGTGCCCAACATCTCGGCGCCCTGGGTGTACTCGCTGCTCACCGCGTTCTGCGGCTCCTGCCTGTTGCTGATCATCGCCTGGCGCGACGGCCTGTCCGAACGCTCCGCCCCGACGCGCCGGGCCACCCGCTGGGTCGTCTCCGCGTACGGGAGCGTGATCGTCGCGCTCTGGGTGCTGTTCGCCCTCGCGGACGTCCCCGTGGAACGCACCCGGGACCTGGACACGTACTACGCCAACACGCCGTTCATGCGCGAGGAGATCCTGCTCTACCTCGTCGCGCACACCACCGCCGTGCTCATCACCTCGAAGCTCATCTGGAACTGGATCCGCACCGGCGGGTTCGACGCCTGGCTGCGCTGGGGCCTGAGGTTCCTGGGTGTCGGCTACGCGCTGAACCTGGCCTTCGACGCCGCCAAGCTCACCGCCGTCACGGCCCGCTGGACCGGCCACGACCTGGACTGGCTCAGCCTGGACGTGGCGCCGGCCCTGGCCTGTCTGTCCGCGGTGTCGATCGCGGTCGGCTTCATCCTGCCGCACGCCGGGCAGTACCTGCACGAACGCCGGCGGATCCGCCTCGCCCACCGCCGACTGCGGCCGCTGTACCGGCTGATGCGGACCGTCAACGGCTCCGGGGTGCCCTTCGTCCTGCGCGCCAGCCCCGAACTGCGCCTGACCCGCCGCGAGACCTTCATCCGCGACGTCCTGCTGCCGCTGGCCCGGCGCACCGACGAACGGCTGGGCGAGCGGTCGTACGCCGCCGCCCTCGGCCTGGGCTTCCCCCCGCAACGGGCGAGGGCGCTCGCCGGTGCGGTGGTGATCCTGGACGCGGTCGAGGCCGGGCCCCGCGCCGACGGCGGCGACGACGGCCACGACCCCGACACCACGGACCTGCTCCGCGAGATCGGGGCCGTCTCGCGCGCCCTGCGCCACCCCGACGCGATCCGGGACGTCCGCGCCCGCGCCGCGGCACCCGGCGACACCGTGGCGGTCACCGAGTGACCCCGCCGCACACGGAACTGGCCCGGACGGCACCCGTCTTGGCATATTGCACAGGTGACCGAGCAACACCCAGGGGAACAGGGAGACAGCGGTGCGTACCAGGAAGGAGATGCGTCGTCTCGCTGACGCCCTCATCGACCCCATCCGGGTGCCGGTCCCGGCGGACCCCGAGGTCCTGTTCGACGCGCTCGTCGCCTCCGTCAGCGCGTGGCGGGGACGCGAGGTGGTCGTCCACCGCGCGGCGTTCCCGCCGCACACCGCGAGCGGGCTGTGGCTGGAGCGCGAGAGCCACGACGACGTGGTGGTGGACGAGCGCGCCGCCGTGTGGCACCAGATCGTGATCCTCTGCCACGAGGTGTGGCACATGAGCCGCCGGCAGGCGGAGACGGACGCCGGCCCGGAGCCCCGGCCGGTCGCGGCGCGCACCGACTTCTCCCTGGCCGAGGAGCAGGAGGCGGACCGCTTCGGCATGCTGATGGGGCGCCGGCTGCGCACCTGGCTGGAGGCCTCCACCGACTCGGTGTTCGCCGCGGAGGGCGGCGACCCCGACGACCCGCAGGACCTCGCCGGACGCATCGGGGCCGCGCTCAACTACCGCGGGACGACGAGATGAACAGCCTGATCAACTACGTGAGTTGCGGGGCGCTGTGGCTCGGCCTGGTGGTGAAGGCCCCCGATCTGCTGCGCCACCGCCGCGATCCGTACCTGCGCGCCATCTGCGCCGTGCTGGGGCTGGCCGGGCTCTGCTTCCTGCTGGGCGCGCCGCCGACCGTCGGCGCCGTCAACCGGCTCAGTGGTGTGCCCAACCTCGCGGCACCGCTCACCTACGCGGCGATCACCGGGTACTGCGCCGCCTCCCAGGTCCTCGTCGTCCACTGGCGCGGCGGGCCCCGGGTGCACCGCACGGCACGCCGCTGGGCACTCGCCTACGCCGCCGTGGTCCTCGGCATCGCGGTGACCTTCGCCCTCGGTGACGCTCCCGTGGAGCGCCGCACCGACCTGGACACCTACTACGCGACGACCCCGTTCATCGCCCACATGATCGTGTTGTACCTGGTCGCGCACCTCGTCGCGGTGACCGTCACCACGGTGTCGTCGCTGCGCTGGGCGCGCCGGGTGCGGGGCGGGCTGCGGGCGGGCCTGACGCTGCTCGGCGTCGGTTCGCTGTGCGGTGCCGGTTACAGCGTGGCCAAGCTGGCGGCGGTGGCGGCCAGTTGGTCCGGGCGCGACTGGTCGGCGCTGGGCACCGCCTTCTCCCCGGCCGCGGCCGGTCTCGGTGCCCTGCTGATGGTCGTCGGGGTACTGGTCCCGCTGGTGACGCCCCGGGTGAGCGAGTGGCGGCGGGCCCGGCGGACGTACGCCCGGCTCGAGCCCCTGGAGCGGGCGCTGGACGATGTGCTCACCCGCCGGGCGCTGCGGCTGCCCCGGCCCCGGTTCGCCTCCCCCACCACCCGGCTGGTGTGGCGCCAGACCAGCATCCACAACGCGCTGAGCCACCTGGACGCCTACTTCGACCGGGACCTGTACGACCGGGCCCGCACCGGTGCGCTGGCGGTGACGGACGATCCGGAGCGGGCCGAGGCCGCCGCCTGGGCGGCGGTGATCACCGCCGCCCTCCGGCACGAGACACAACCGGCGGGGGCTGCCCCGCCGCCCGGCGGCACCGGTCCGCTGCCCGGCCGGGTGCCGGGCCCGGCCGCCCTCGGCCGGATTGCCGACGCGCTGGGCCGCACCGCGCCGCCGGTGCCGGCCGCCGCCGTGCCGAGCGGTACGACCACGGCGGGCACCTCGTGAACCGGGGCCCGCGCGTAAGGAGTCTGCCGGTATGAGCCTCGTCGTGTACCTGGCGGCCCTGGTGTTCGGGATGACCTCCGTACTGCTGTTCCGCCGCCCGCGCACGGCCATGCGGAACCCGCTGACCCAGTCCACCTGCGCGGCGATCGTCCTCGGCGCCCTGGTCTTCGTCTGCGCCGCCCCGGCCACCCTCGCCACCGTCAACGAGCTGACCGGCGTCCCCAACTTCGGGGCCCCGCTGACCTACGGCATGCTCTCCGCGTATAGCTGCGCCGTGCTCGTGCTGCTGATCAACTGGCGGGGCGGTTCCCGCGAGCGGGTGCGGCGCATGGTGCTGCGCACCATGGCCGCCTACGGTCTGCTGGTGGTCGCCATCGTCGTGCTGTTCGCGCTCGCCGACGCGGACACCGAGCGGCTGACCGACCTCGACACGTACTACGCCGGAACCCCGTTCATGCGGGAGATGATCCTGCTGTACCTGCTCGGGCACACCGCGGCGATGCTGGTGATGTGCGCCGTCTGCGTCAAGTGGGGCCGCGAGGTGGGCGGGCTGCTGCGGGCCGGACTGCGGCTGATCCTGCTGGGGGCCCTGCTGGACGTGGTCGGGTTCCAGCTCACCAAGTACACGGCGGTCGTCGCGCGCTGGTCGGGGCACGACCTCGACTTCCTGTCCACCACGGTGGCCCCGCCGATGGCCTCGCTGGCCGCGCTGCTGTGCTCGGCCGGCTTCGCGCTGCCCAGGCTGCTGCCCCCCGTGGTCGCCCACTGGCGGGGGCTGGGCGACTACCGGCGGCTGGATCCGCTGTGGTCGCTGGTGAAGTCGGTCTCCACCGCCCCCAAGCCCCCGGCCTCCTGGTGGCAGCTCCCGCAGGCCCGGCTCCAGTGGCGCGAGGTGTCCATCCACGACGCCCTGCTCGCCCTCGCGCCGTACTTCGACCACCGGGTCCGTGAGCGGGTGCGGGACACCGCCCTGGGCGCGGGCCGCTCCCCCCACGAGGCCCGGCTGGCGGCCGAGGCGGCCATGCTCGCCGACGCCGCGCGCCGGGCCGTCGCCGGCGAGGAACCGCCCGAGACCCCGGGCACCTACCGTCTGCACGCCACCGAGGTCTTGGGCCCCAGCGGGCTGGTGGAACTGGCGCAGACACTCGACCGTCCGCCCGCCGCGTCCGGTGGTGCGGTGCCGTCCTCCAGGACCGGACCCATGGCAGAACCCGAGGAGCCCCATGTCGCGTAGAGCTGTCGTCATCGGTGCCGGCCTGGCCGGGATGCTGGCCGCGTCCGTGCTGTCCGGCGCGGGCGTGGAGGAGGTGATCGTGCTGGACCGCGACGAGCTGCCCGAGGGACCGGAGCACCGCCGGGGGCTGCCGCAGGGGCGGCACGCGCATCTGCTCATGGCCGGGGGGCTGACCGCCATGGAGGAGCTGGTACCGGGCGTGAGCCTGCGCAAACGGCTGCTCGCCGCCGGAGCCCACGAGATATCCCTCAGCTCGGGCATGCTGGCCCGCACGCCCGAGGGCTGGCTGCGGCGGTGGCGGCGCGAGGGGCCGGTCATGCTCACGTGCAGCCGGGCACTGCTGGACTGGACGGTGCGGGCGGCGGTGCTGGAGCACTTCCCCATCGAGGTCCGCAGGGCGGCGGCGGTGGGGCTGACGGGCTCCGCCGGTCGCGTGCGGGGGGTGCGCGTCGCGGCCGCCGGCGGGGACACCGATCTCGACGCGGACTTCGTCGTCGACGCGAGCGGGCGCGGCACCCGGGTCGTCACCTGGCTCGACGGGCTCGGTCTTTCCGGTGTCCGGGAGCGCACCGTGGACTCCGGGCTGGTCAACGCGACGCGGATCTACCGGGTCCCGGAGGGCGCGGAGCGGTTCCCGCTGACGATCGTGCAGTCCGACCCGTACGTGTCCCGGCCGGGGCGGAGCGCGATGGTCCTGCCGATCGAGGACGACCGGTGGATGGTGAGCTGCGGCGGCACGCGCGGCGGTGAGCCGCCGGCGGATCCGGAGGGCTTCCTGCGGTACACGCTCGACCTGCCGGACCCGATCGTGGGGCGGCTGGTCTCCGGCGCGCAGCCGCTCACCGACGTGCATCTGAGCCGGTCGACGAGCAATGTGCGGCGCTATCTGGAGAAGTCCGCCCGGTGGCCCGACGGTTTCGTCGTCCTGGGGGACGCGCTGGCCACCTTCAACCCGGCGTACGGGCACGGCATGTCGGTGGCCGCGTTCGGCGCGCGGGTCCTCGGCCGGGAGCTGGAGCGGGCCGGCGGACTCGGCGTGCCCGGTCTCGCCCGGCGGGTGCTGCGGGGCGCGGCGCGCTCGGCGGACCCGGCGTGGTCCATGGCCGTCGGCCAGGACGTCCTGTACCCGGGGGTGCGCGGCGGACGGCCGGGCGTCGCCGACCGCGTCGTGACGGCGTACACGCGGCGCATGACGAGGGCGGCCACGGGCTCCTTCGCGGCGGCCTCGGCGATCTGGGACGTCACCAGCATGCGCACACCCCCGGCCCGCATGTTCCACCCGGGCGCGGTCCTGGCCGCCCTCACCGGCTCCCCGCTCGCCCCGCTGACCGGGCCGCCGCTGACGCCGGGTGAGCGGGAGGTGCTTCGACGGCTGGACCGCACGGGCGGGTGAGGGAGCGGGCGGACGCACCCCCGCGTCCGCCGCACCGCTCGGGCGGACGCACCCCAGCATCCGCCGCACCGCTCGGGCGGACGCACCCCCGCGTCCGCCACCCCGCTCGGGTGGGCCGAAGGGCGCGGTGTCTCTCGGTCGCCCCGATCCGGACGGCAGGCCCTGACTAACCCGCGAACGCCGGCTGGGCCACCCCGCGGCCCGCGTCCGGCACCACCAGTACCGAGCCGGCCAGCGGGTGCGGGTCCGTCAGTCCCACCCGGGCCGTGGTGATGTACAGGTCGGTCAGGCCCGGGCCGCCGAAGGCGCAGGCCGTGACCCGGGGGACGGGGAGCGGGATCACCCGGTCCAGCGCGCCGGACGGCGTGTAGCGGCGTACCGCGCCGCCGTCCCACAGGGCGACCCACACACAGCCCTCGGCGTCGACGCAGAGCCCGTCGGGGAAACCGGCGCCGTCCTCGACGGTGGCCAGGGGGCGGCGGCCCGTGATCCGGCCGTCCGCCGGGCCGGTGCCGCAGACGTCGAAGACGTCGACACGGCGGGTCGGTGTGTCGACGTAGTACATCAGCCGGCCGTCGGGGCTCCAGCCGGTGCCGTTGCTCACCGACACGTCGTCCAGTACCGGCGTGACCGTGCCGTCCCCGCCGACCCGGGACAGCGTGCCGCCGCCGGGTGCCTCGTCGTAGCGCATGGTGCCGGCCCACAGCGAGCCGTCGGGGGCGACGGCTGCGTCGTTGGCGCGGCGGCCGGGGACGGCCTCCCGGTGCAGCCAGCGGAAGGTGTCGTCGGGGTCGAGCAGGCCGATCCCGTCCCGCAGGTTGAGGACCAGGCCGCCGCCCGCGCGGGGCTTGACGGCGCCCACGTGCTGGTCGGTGCGGCGGACCGTGCGCCGCCCGGTCGCCGGGTCGTAGGTGTGGACGCGGGAGTTCAGGATGTCGATCCACAGCAGGCGGTTCGTCGCCGGGTCCCAGGTGGGCCCCTCGCCGAGCGACGCCTCCGCCCGGACGGCCACCTCGAACGCCGTGCCGGCCGACCCGTACGCAGTGCCGACCACGTCGTGCGAGGTGCCGGCCGCTGCCGTACCGCGCTTCGCCGTACCGTGCTCCGTCATGCCCTGTTCCGTCATGCCGTGCTCCGTCGTGCCGTGCTCCGTCGTGCCGTGCTCCGTCATTCCGCGCTCCGGTGGCCGAGGCGCTCGGAGAGGTCGGCGGCGCCCTTGACGGCGAGCTGCTCCAGCTCGGCGAGGCGCTCCTCGCTCCAGCGGATCATGGGCACGGAGATCGACAGGGCGGCGACGACCCGGCCGGTGCGGTCGCGGACCGGGGCGGCCACGCAGGAGACGTCCGGGTTGGACTCGCGGCTCTCCACCGCGATGCCGCGTTCGCGGATCCCGGCCAGGGCCTCGCGCAGGGCGGCCGGGTCGGTGATGCTGTTCGGGGTCATCGCGGTCAGCTCGGCGCCGTCGGGGAAGCGCGCGGCGACCTCCGGTTCGGGAAGGGAGGCCAGCAGCATCTTGCCGACAGAGGTGCAGTGGGCGGGCAGCCTGCGTCCGGCCGCCGACACCATGCGCACCGCGTGCGTGGAGTCGACCTTGGCGATGTAGATGACGTCGGTGTCCTCCAGGATCGCCACGTGCACGGTCTCGTCGCAGGTCTCGGCGACGGTCCGGGCGACCTGCTGGCCCTCGGCGGCGAGGTCGAGGTGCTCGGCGTAGCGGGCGCCGAGCTGGTACGGACGCACGCCGAGGCGGTACCGTCCGGGCTGCCCGGTCACCGGGACGATGTACTTGCGGGCGGCGAGCGTGGTGACCAGCTCGTGCACGGTGGTGCGCGGCAGTTGGAGCCGGCGCACGATGTCGGGGGCGGAGAGCGTGCCGTCCCCGTCGAGGAAGAGCTCCAGTATGTCGAGAGCCCGGGTCACGGCTGGTACGAGGCGTCCCATGTCCCGCCCCCTCCCTAAATTGTTCGAGATTTCAACAGGCGATCGGGATAGCGAACACAGGCTACTCATATCGCGTTTGCCGGGGCAATGGGCGTGCGCCCCCGTGCCGCGCGCTTCCCCCCTGGGCGACCATGTCTCCATGCCCACCGGAAAGCGGCCCACCGGCCCGTTCACCCGGCGCGACTTCCAGCTCGTGCTGCTGCGCCGCATGGCCGACCACAACCCCGGCCCGGTGGAGGACGCCCGCCGCGAGCTGGGCGCCTCGCTCGCGGAGATGCGGGAGGCCAACCGTCGCTGGCAGGCGATGCTCCGCTCCCCGCGCTCCCGCTCGGCGGCCTCCCGGTACCGCTCGGTTCTGGGTGAGCCCGAGTCGGCGGCCCCCCGCCGGATCGGCGACCTGGAGTGCGAGGCCCGGCAGTGGGCGCTGCCGCTCTGGCCGGACCTGCGCTTCGAGGTGCTCGTGGCCGACCACGGCGTCGTGTGGAACGAGTGGCTGGTCCGCGCCCCCGGCGCCGGGGCACCGCGGCTGCGCACCCTGGACGACCTCACGCCCTGGTCCTGCACGGTCGACGAGGCGGCCCGCGCCTTCCCGCCCGCCCGCCCGCTCCAGGGCTCGGCGCCCACCCGGTGGGGGCTGGCCCTCACCGCCCCGGACGCGCGGGGACACCGCCACGAGGTCGTCGCGGAGTTCACCTGGGGACTGCTCCAGCGGACGGCGGTCAGCGACCGCTAGTCGTCCGGATCAGGCCGGCGTCACGGGGCTCGGGTGGGCTGAAGGACGCAGTCCCTCTCGGCCACCCTGATCCGGACGACAGGCCCTGGCCGCGTCGAGCACCGCCCCCACCACCCGCGGCAGCGACCGCTCGTGCAGCCACAGGAACAGGTTCGGCTCGACCAGCTCCAGCTCCATCACCCGCGGCCGCCCGTCCTCCCCGTCCACCAGGTCGACGCGGGCGTACAGCAGCTCGGGGGCGTCCGGTACGGCGGCCAGGGCACTTTCGGCGACGGCGAGTTCGGCCGCGGTCGGGGTCCAGCGCTCCAGGCCGGGGTGCGCCACCTTCCGCTCGTCGTACGGCGTCCCAGGCGTGAGGACGGCGCCCTTGCGACTGGCGTGCAGCGGGCGTCCGCCGAAGAACTGCAGCGCCCGTTCACCGGCGGTGTCGATGCTGCGCACGTACGGCTGCACCATCGCCGTGAACCCCTCGGCGTGCATCCGCTCCACCTGCCGTACGGCGGTGGCGTGCTCGTCGGGGGTGTAGCGGGCGGCGAAGCGTGCCCCGGCGCCCCAGGTGGGCTTGACGACGTACTCGTGGTCGCCGGGCAGGTCCGGCTGCTCACCGGGGGCCGCGTAGCGGGTGGGGACGGTGGGCACGCCGGCCGCCGCCAGGTCGCCGAGGTAGCGCTTGTCGGTGTTCCAGCGCACGACACCGGCCGGGTTGGCGAGCCTCGTGACCTGGCCGCACTTCTCGGCCCACGCCGTGAACTCGTCCGCCCGCCAACTGTAGTCCCAGGTGGAACGGATCACGGCGAGGTCGAAGGCCTTCCAGTCGACGCCGTCGTCGTCCCACACCTCGGCGGACGCCCGTGCCCCCGCCTCCTCCAGCGCCCGCTCGAGCACCGGCAGGTCGCGGTCCGCGCTGACGTGGGGCCCGGGGCGGCAGGTGACGAGGGCTATCCGGGGCTCGTCGGGCATCGCGGACGTGGCGGACGTGGCGGACGTGGTGGACGTTGCGGTCATGGCTGTCGCTCCTCTTCCGGGTCCCAGTCCAGCAGCCGCACCTTGGCGACGGTACGGACGTGGCGGCGCATCGCGGTGGCGGCCTGCCGGGGCTGCCGGGCGTCGACGGCGTCCAGGATCGCCTGGTGCTGGGCCAGGGAGCGGCCGGGCCGGCCGGGCTGGCGCAGGGACTCGGTGCGGCTCTCGGCGATCTGGTGGGCGATGGAGCGCATGAACTCCGCGAGCAGGCTGCTGTGCGCCGCCGCCGTCACCGCCGCGTGGAACAGCCGGTCGCCCTCGGCCCCGTGCCCGCCCCGCTCGATCTCCCCGGCCATCACGGCCAGCGCGGACCGCATGGCGGCCAGGTCGTCGTCCGTGCGGCGCTCGGCGGCCAGTTCGGCGAGCTTCGTCTCCAGTGCCTCGCGGGCCTCCAGGACGTCCGGGAGCCGTCGTCTGCGTTCGACCATCTCCTCGACCGGCTCGACGTCGAGGCTGTCCCGCACCAGGTACGTCCCGCCGCCGTGCCGCGCCTCCACCAGGCCCTGGACCTCCAGGACCACGATCGCCTGCTTCACCGAGGCCCGGCTGACACCGAGCCGCTGGGCGAGGTCCCGTTCGGGCGGAAGCCGGTCGCCGGCGCGCAGGCCACCGTCGGTGACGTACTGGCGCAGCCGCTCCAGCACCTGTTCGTACAGGCGCTGCTTGGTCATGGGGCGCAGGGCGTCGGTCACGAGATCCCCCTCTCGCCGGGAGCGTAGCACCGGCCCTCGGTGGCCCAGTGGCTGAGCCAATTCATGCGCGACCTCTTGACGCCGGCCCGGGGCGGGCCCACGCTGACCGACCAGCCCCACCGTTCAAGTGGCTCAGCCACTCTGCCAATCAGGTCAGCACTCGGGAGCCCCCGCATGTCCCCCGAACTCATCTCCATCCTCGTCCTCGTCGTGGTGTTCGTCATCGCCACCACCCGTTCCGTCAACATGGGCGCGCTCGCCTTCGCCGCCGCCTTCGGGGTGGGCACGGTCGTCGCTGACCTCGACGCGGACGGCATCTTCGCCGGCTTCCCCGGCGACCTGTTCGTCGTCCTCGTCGGTGTCACCTACCTGTTCGCGATCGCCCGGGCCAACGGCACCACCGACTGGCTGGTGCACGCGGCCGTCCGGCTGGTGCGGGGGCGGGTCGCGCTGATCCCGTGGGTGATGTTCGCGCTCACCGGCGCGCTCACGGCGATCGGCGCGGTCAGCCCGGCCGCCGTCGCGATCGTCGCGCCGATCGCGCTGAGCTTCGCCACCCGGTACGCGATCAGCCCGCTGCTGATGGGCACGATGGTGGTGCACGGCGCGCAGGCCGGCGGTTTCTCGCCGATCAGTATCTACGGCTCGATCGTCAACGGCATCGTCGAGCGCGAGGGACTGCCGGGCAGCGAGATCACCCTCTTCCTGGCCTCGCTGATCGCCAACCTCGTCATCGCGAGCGTGCTGTTCGTGCTGTTCGGCGGGCGGAAGCTGTGGGCGCGGGGATCGGTGGCGACGGAGGACGCCGGCGCGGCGGGCAAGGGCACGCAGCCCACCGGCACCGGCCCCGACACCGGCACAGCGGGGCCCGGCGCCGGGTCCGGGTCCGGAGGCGCCGCCCCCACCGCGGTCGCCGTCCGCCCCGACCAGGCCACCGACGGCACCGGCGGCGGCCTGCGCCTGACCCCCGCGCGGATCGCCACCCTCACCGCCCTGGTCGCTCTCGTCGTCGCCGTCCTCGGCTTCGACCTGGACGCGGGCCTGACCGCGGTCACCCTCGCCGTCGTGCTGAGCACCGCCTGGCCGAACGACAGCCGCCGCGCGGTCGGCGAGATCGCCTGGTCCACGGTCCTGCTGATCTGCGGTGTCCTCACCTACGTCGGCGTGCTGGAGGAGATGGGCACCATCACCTGGGCCGGCGAGGGCGTCGGCGGCATCGGCGTCCCGCTGCTGGCCGCGGTGCTGCTCTGCTACATCGGCGCGATCGTGTCGGCCTTCGCCTCCTCCGTGGGCATCATGGGTGCGCTGATCCCGCTGGCGGTGCCGTTCCTCGCGCAGGGCGAGATCGGGGCGGTCGGCATGGTCGCGGCGCTCGCGGTCTCGGCGACGGTCGTGGACGTCAGCCCGTTCTCCACGAACGGCGCGCTGGTGCTGGCCGCGGCGCCGGACGTCGACCGCGAGCGCTTCTTCCGGCAGTTGATGATCTACGGCGGCATCGTGGTGGCCGTCGTGCCCGCGCTGGCGTGGCTGGTACTGGTCGTGCCCGGCTTCGGGTAGGTCCACCTCGGACAACCGGTAATCGTGAGCAACAGCTAAGGAGTACGACGCGTGTCCTCTCTCTTCCCCGCCCTCTCCCCGGCCGCGACCGGCGCCGGGGCCGACCGGCCCGCCCTGCGGTTCGGCGAGCGCTCCCTGACGTACGCCGAACTGGCCGCCGCGGCGGGCGGCACGGCCGGACGGATCCGGGGGGCCGGGCGGGTCGCCGTCTGGGCGACACCGGAGATGGAGACCGCCGTCGCCGTGGTGGCGGCGCTGCTGGCCGGCGTCCCCGCCGTACCGCTCAACCCGAAGTCCGGCGACAAGGAACTCGCGCACATCCTCTCCGACAGCGAGCCGTCACTCGTGCTGGCACCTCCGGGGTGCGGACTCCCGCCGGCCCTGGGCGCGCTCGGTCGCGTGGACGTCGACGTGCACGCCACCGGCCCCGTCCCCGAGGACCACCGCGCCGACGACGGCGACCCCGCCCTCGTCGTCTACACCTCCGGCACCACCGGCCCGCCCAAGGGCGCCGTCATCCCCCGCCGCGCGCTGGCGACGACCCTGGACGCGCTCGCCGACGCCTGGCGGTGGACCGGCGAGGACGTGCTGGTGCAGGGGCTGCCGCTGTTCCACGTGCACGGCCTCGTGCTGGGCATCCTGGGCCCGCTGCGGCGCGGCGGGTCCGTGCGGCACCTGGGCAGGTTCTCCACCGAGGGCGCGGCCCGGGAGCTGAACGACGGCGCGACCATGCTGTTCGGGGTGCCGACGATGTACCACCGGATCGCCGAGTCCCTGCCCGGCGACCCGGAGCTGGCGAAGGCGCTGGCCGGGGCCCGGCTGCTGGTGTCCGGGTCGGCCGCGCTGCCCGTGCACGACCACGAGCGCATCGCCGCCGCGACCGGACGGCGGGTGATCGAGCGGTACGGCATGACCGAGACCCTCATGAACACCAGCGTGCGGGCGGACGGCGAGCCGCGCGCCGGGACCGTGGGCGTGCCGCTGCCGGGCGTGGAACTGCGGCTGGTGGAGGAGGACGGCACGCCGATCGCGGCCCTGGACGGGGAGAGCGTCGGCGAGATCCAGGTGCGCGGCGCGAACCTGTTCACCGAGTACCTGAACCGCCCCGACGCCACCGCCGCCGCCTTCACGGCCGACGGCTTCTTCCGCACCGGCGACATGGCGGTGCGCGACCCCGACGGCTACGTCCGCATCGTCGGCCGCAAGGCCACCGACCTGATCAAGAGCGGCGGGTACAAGATCGGGGCCGGCGAGATCGAGAACGCGCTCCTGGAACACCCGGGGGTGCGGGAGGCCGCCGTCACCGGGGAGCCCGACCCGGACCTCGGGGAGCGGATCGTGGCGTGGATCGTGCCGGCCGACCCCGCCGCCCCGCCCGCCCTCGACACGCTGGCCGACCACGTCGCCGGCCGGCTCGCCCCGCACAAGCGGCCCCGCGTCGTCCACCACGTCGACGCGCTCCCGCGCAACGACATGGGGAAGATCATGAAGCGGGCGCTGACCCGTGGCTGACCGTCTGTCCGCGCGCGCGTTCCTCGCCCTGCTCACCGACGACTTCACCGAACTCCCCCGCCCGGAGGGGGAGTCGCCGCCCGACGACCCCCTCGGCTGGCACGGTTACGACGCCTCCCGGGCCCGCGCCGCCGAGCGCACCGGCGAGGAGGAGTCCGTGGTCTGCGGCACCGGGCACGTCGAGGGCGTCCGGGCGGTGCTGCTGGCCTTCGAGTTCGGCTTCCTCGGCGGCTCGCTGGGTCGGCGCACCGGCGACCGGCTGGAGGCCGCGTACACGTACGCCCGCGAGCACCGGCTGCCGGTGGTGCCGTTGGTCGCCACCGGCGGCAGCCGGATGCAGGAGGGAATGCTCGCGCTGACCCAGCTCCAGCGGGTGGCCCGGCAGTCGGCGCTCACCCGTCGGGCCGGACTGCCGCAGATCGCCGTGGTGCGCGACCCGGCCACCGGGGGCGGCTGGGCGACGCTGGGGGCGGGCGCCGACGTGGTCCTCGCGCTGCCCGGCGCCCAGGTGGGTTTCGCCGGCTCCCGGGTCCGGCCGCCGGGCGCCGATCCGGCGGCGTACACGGCCGAGGCGCAGGTGGCGGCGGGCAGCGTGGACGCCGTCGTACCGGCCGGGGAGCTGCGCGGGACGCTGGGGCGGTGGCTGCGGCTGCTGACGGCGCCGTCGGGCGACCCGGCGCCGGTGCCCGGGCCGCTGGGCGCCACCGGTCTGCCGGACACCGGCTGGGACGCGGTCCGGCGGGCCCGCGCCCTCGAACGCCCGCGCGCCCGGGCCTACCTGGACGCCTACTTCACCCACCGCGCCGCCCTCTCGGGCGACCGCTGCGGGGGCACCGACCCGGACGGCATGCTCTGCGGCTTCGGTGAGCACGCGGGGCGGACGGTCGCCTACGCCGCCCAGACCGGGACGGCGACGAGGCCCGCCGGGTACCGCACCGCCGCCCGGCTGATCCGCCTCGCGGACCGGCTCGGCATCCCGGTGCTGACCCTGGTGGACACCCCGGGTGCGGCGGGCGACGCGGAGGCGGAGCGGCAGGGCGTGGGGCCGGCGATCGCCGACCTGTTCGTCGCGATGGCCTCGGCGGACACGCCGGTCACCACGCTGGTGATCGGCGAGGGCGGCTCGGGCGGTGCGCTGGCGCTGGCCGCGCCCGGCAGCACCTGGGCCACGCCGGACAGCTACTTCTCCGTGATCGCGCCGGAGCTCGCGGCGGCGATCCTCAAGCGCCCGCCCAAGGAGGTGGCGGCGACGGCCGGTCAACTGCGGCTGCGGCCGCAGGACTTGGCGGAGCTCGGCCTGATCCGAACAGGCGATCAGTTGTTCCCTGGAACAGATGATCGTCGCTCTGAAGAGCGTAGGTGACCGCAGAGACCCACGATATTCACGGCGTACGAGCAACGGACCGCAGACCGCAGTCGTCGCACACGTCCCAAGCAGGTCCCACACATGCACAGCGCAAGGAGCCGCACGGTCATGAACCTGCTCACCGACCTCCTCGCCGGCCTCGTCCACTTCGCCGGCCGGCTGGTCTGACGGTCCGGGGAAGCTCGACGGCGTCGCCTCCCCGTCCCAGAAAGGCGGCGCCGTCCGCGTGTCACCGCACGGCCACGGCCCGCACGATCTCCTGCGTGACCGAGCCGCCCCGGTCGTCGTGTGCCGACGCCCGCAGCGAGACGTGCCCGGCGTCGCGTGGCACGCTCACCGTCCCCTGCCAGGAGGCCTCCCCGTCACCGCCGCGCAGGTGCACCCGCTGCCAGGTCTCGCCGTCGTCGTACGACACCTCCAGTTGCCCGCCGCCGATCGTCCCGGTGTCCGGGGCGCCCGCCACGTACTGGGCGCCGATCCCGACCCGCAGCCTCTTCCCGCCGCGCACTTCGCCCGCGAGGTCGGTGCCGACGTCGAAGGAGAGGTTGATCAGGGGCAGGTACGTCCAGCGGTCGTCGGGTGTGGCGGCCGAGCGGAAGGTCCACTCCGCGTGCCCCTCGGTCCCGAGCCGCCAGCGCTCCGCGTCGAGCGCGGTGTCGGTGACGAGCCGGTACGTGTGCTCGTCGGCCGGCGCGTCGTCCACGTACGCGGCGGAACTCGGCCCCTGGTCGACCAGTTCGCCGTCCAGGTACACCGACGTGGTCTGCGACATCCCGCTGCTCTCGCTCCACACGTCGCCGAAGCCGGTGTGGTCGGGGCCGGAGTCGCCCCAGCCGGGGGCGTTGAACTGGAGCCGGTCGCCCGCACGCTGCTGTCCCCAGCCCAGCCCGGTGCCGAGGTAGGGGTGCCACACGGGCTTGAACCAGTTCAGCTCCGCACGCGAGCCGCCCTCGTACCGGACCGTGCCGGACCGCTGCTCCAGCGCGCCGTCGGCGGCCGTCACGGACTCGTGCCAGAGCTGGCCGGGCCCGGTCGACACGTACTCGGTGCGCTCGACCGGGTACTCGATCCGCTCCCGGAAGCCGAGGCCGATGGGGAAGGTGTCGGTGATCGAGTAGCGGAACTCGCCGCCGCTCGCCGGTTCGGCCGCGTGGTACCCGGTCCGCAGTTCGGCGAGATCGCGCCGCCCGGGCTCGTAGGTGAGGTCCCGGTCGGGCACGCCACCGCGGTGCCCTTCCGAGAGGTCGTACGTGTAGGGCGTGTCGCGCGTCCCGGTCATGTGGACCCGCCCGGCGTCCCGCAGCCGCTCCGCGTCGGCGGCACTCACCGTGGCGATCTGCAGCGGCCGGTCGGCGTTGTCGTCCGTGCCCCACCAGGACATCAGCCGTCCGGGCGCGTCGTCGGTCACGAACAGCGCCTTGACGCCCGCGTCCTGGGCGGCCTGGGCGAGGTCCGCCGGTTCGGTGCCCTCGGTGAGCCGGGCGAGGGCCGCCTTGCCCCGGACGCCCTCCGGGAAGGGCCCGTCCCCCACGTCGGCCAGCGGCAGCCGGCTGCGCCCCTCGATCAGCGTGCCGCCCGACTGGACGGTGGCCTCACCGATGCCCTCGACCTCCAGCAGCGGCTTGCCCAGCCGCCACACGGTCCGGTACTCGAAGTCGCCCTCGGTGACCTTGTCGGTGGGGGCGGCGAAGACGCTGTCGTACGTCAGGGGCACCTGGACGGCGCCGAACAGGTCGGAGCCGTTCGCGTCGCGGTCGTACTCCATGAGCAGTTGCCGCGTCTCGGTGCGCTTCTCGACGTCGGCGCTGATCTCGCGCAGCTCCGTGCCGTCCAGGGTGATCTCGCGGTCCCGGTCGACGACGACCTCGGGCGCCGCGAGGAAACCGAGCCCCAGGGAGTCGGCGCCGTGGCTGCCGCGCACGTCGAGGAAGGAGGTCAGGCTGTACGTCCCCGGCGCGAGGCGCAGTCGCAGGGTGCCGGAGTCGCCGACGTGCGCGGGGACCGGGTCGACGCCCTCGGCGAGGTGCTGGACGACCAGGTCGGCCGGGGCGGCGGCACCGGCCCGGTCCTTGACGTGCACGGTGAGCGTGTACCGCTCCTCCTCCTTGACCATCCCGAACGCCGTGTGCGCCAGGGGCGTGCCGTCCGCGCCGGACGCCACGATCCGGCCGCTCGTCGTCCCGACCGGGGCCCTGGACCCGTCGCCGGTGACGGTGGTGGCGGCGGTGCCGTGGGCGGGCACGGTGAGGGCGGTGTCGGCGAGGGTGGCGACGCCCTCGGGGGCGCCCCGCACGGCGAGCTTCAACTCGACCGCCGTGTCGGAGGCGTTGGTGTAGGTGAGGGTGCGGGTGACCGGCTCGTCGGCCTCGTACGGCCAGGAGAAGAAGCCGAGGTCGGCACTGCCGGTGGCGGTGACGTCGGCGCCGATGGCGTCCGGCACGCTCACCCGCCCCGTGCCCAATCGGTAGGCGGAGGCGTCGAGCTCCTTCGACGTCGACATCAGCGCGTCCTTGAGCTGCGCGCCGGTCCAGTCGGGGTGCTCCTCGGCGAGCAGCGCGGCCACCCCGGCGACGTGCGGCGTCGCCATCGACGTACCGCTCATGGCGGTGTAGTCGCCGCTGCCCTCGCTGAGCCGGGAGCGGGCGGCGAGGATGCCGACGCCGGGGGCGGACAGGTCGGGCTTGAGCGCGTTGTCGCCGTGGCGGGGCCCCGCGCTGGTGAAGTACGCCGCCTCGTCGGCCGGGTCGACGGCTCCGATCGTCAGGGCGGCGTCGGCGGCGCCGGGCGAGCCGATGGAGGACGGGGCGCCGGTGTTCCCGGCCGCGACGACGAACAGCGCGCCGGTCTCGCGGGACAGGGTGTCGACGGCCCGCGCCATCGGGTCGGTGCCGTCGCTGGGCTCGGTCGAGCCGAGGCTCATGGACACGATGTCGGCGTCCACGTCCCGGGCGGCCCACTCCATGCCGGCGATGATCTCGGACTCGCTGCCCGAGCCCGAGTCGTCGAGGACCTTGCCGACCGCGAGGGTGGCGCCCGGCGCGACGCCCTTCTCCTCGCCGTCGGAGGCCGCGCCGCTGCCGCCGACGGTGGAGGCGACGTGGGTGCCGTGGCCGTTCCGGTCGGCCACCTCCTCCCCGGCGATGAAGCTGCGGCTGCGTCCGACCCGTCCGGCGAGGTCGGGGTGTCCGGCGTCCACGCCGCTGTCCAGCACGGCGACGGTGACGCCCTTGCCGGTGAGCCCGGCCTCCCACGCCTCGGGGGTGCCGATCTGCGCGTTGGACTCGGCCATGGCGGCGGTGACCCGCCCGTCGAGCCAGACGCCGTCGACGGCGGTGTCCCGACGGGTGAATTCCCGCCAGAATGTACGGCCCTTGTCCGCCTCGACGGCGGCCCCGCGCACGCTGGGCAGCGTCCGCGTCCGCTCGGCTCCCCTCGGGGTGGCGGTCCGTGCGCCCTTGCCGTAGGTCACGATCAGCGGCAGATCGCCGGTCTCGGAGTCGGCGAGCCCCTGCTCGATCAGCTCACCGACGTCGAAGAGCCGTGCGTCGAGGCTGCCGTCGCGCAGGTACGGCAGCGCCTCGTCCGGTACGACGGTGATCCGGCCGCCCGAACTGCGGGTGTGCACGGCGCCGGTGGCGCCCTCGGGCCGCTCGACCGTGACGGTGCGCCGGCCGCCGCCGAGGTCGCCTACGGTCACCCGGTCGCCGGTGACGAGGGTGACGGTGCGGGCGGCCGCCGCGGCCCGGCCCGCGGCGGCCGGGGTGCGGGCGGGGTCCGGGGGCGGCTCCTGCGCCGCCGCCGTCCCGGCCGGCAGCAGCGCGATCACGAGCCCCGCCGACAGGAGGGTCGCTCCGCGTCTGACTGGTCCTCTGCTCATCCACGCCTCTCTTCATATCGTCGTAGAGTGCTGCGACGAGTGCTGGGAGCAGTCTCAGGGGGTCTGCGGGGAACGGGAGTTGACCGGGGGTGGCGGATTGGCGCCCTGGCGGGTTTCCGCCACAGCCGAGGGGCGCCGGAGGCGGTGGGCGGGACAGGGCCGAGTACCGTCCGTCACAATGACCTTCCGCACAGGTACGGCATACGGGGAGCGAGCGGCGTCATGGACGGGTTGGTCGAGTTCAAGACCGAGGACGGCGCGCGGGTGGTCGTCGAGGGTGTCGAGGACGAGGACGGCGCGCGGCTGGTCTCGCGCGGCGACGGACCGGCCCAGGCGGCGCGCACCTTCGAGGGGTCCCTGGAGGGCGTGCGGGCGGCGGCCGAGTCCGCGCTGCGGGTCTTCCGCGACGGCTCGCTCAGACCCGACTCGGTGGAGCTGGAGTTCGGGGTCAAGCTGAGCGCGGAGGCCGGCGCGGTCATCGCGAAGGGCTCGGCGGAGGGCCACCTGGTCGTGAAGCTGAGCTGGTCGCCGGAGCCGTCCCCGACGCGCCCCGACGGCCCGGAAGCCGCCGGCCGCTCATGAGCGGTACGGCGTGGCACGCCCGCATCGAGTGCGGCAAGGAGGTCGGTGCCGGATTCCTCGTCTCCGCGCGCCGGTTGCTCACCTGCGCCCACGTCGTCCGGTGGAGCGGGAGCGCGGCGGTCACGGTAACCTTCCCGGGCCGCCGGGAACTGGGCGAGCTGTCCGCCACGGTCGCCGTGCACGGCGGCTGGCGGGGCGGCCCCGCCGACCTCGGCGACCTGGCCGTCCTGGAACTGGACCAGGAGGTGCCGCTCACGCCGGCCGTCTTCGCCCGGCCCGGCTCCGAGCGGGCCGCCCCCGCCCCCGAGCTGGTCGCCTACGGCTTCCCCAAGGGGTACGACGAGGGCATGCTCGCCTCCTACCGTGCCCTGCCCGGCCCGCTCATCTCGGACGAGTGGGTCCAGCTCGAGGCGCTCACGGCGCACGGGCAGCCGCTGGCGGCCGGGTTCAGCGGGGCGGCGCTGACGCTGGCCGACGGCACGGTCGTCGGCATGGTCACCGCGGTCGCGGGCGGCAAGGACGTACGCGTCGGCAGGATGCTGCCCGTCGAGGTCATGGCGCGCTACTGGCCCGAGATCGGCGAACTGGTGCCCACGCCGGGCCACCGGGCGGACGCGCGCAGGCGGTTGTACGCGCTGGTGCGCCGCGCCGAGAGCACCGGCCTGACGTGCGACCCGAACCGGCTGTACGCCTCCGCCATGGACCCCTTCGACCCGCCGCCCCCGGCAGGGGGGTTCGCCTCCCTGCGGGAGGCCGCCGCGTACGTGCAGTGGGAGGTGCCGGAGCCGGGCGCCGTGGCCCGGTTCGCCGACCGGCTGGCGGAACTCCTGCACGCCCCGCCGCCACGCCCCGCGACGTGGTCGCCCATCGTCGTGGAGATCGATCACAGCGGTGCCGGCGCCGACCAGGTCACCGTCGAGGTGTCCGCCTACCGGGACGGGCAGCGCCGCCCGGTGGGCACGCGCCGGCTGGCCAGGAGCGCGGTGCGGTCGTTCGTGCAGGAGCGCATCGACGAGGCGTTCACCCAGCTCGATCCCGGCGCCGACGAGCTGCTCACGTTCGTGCTGCCGCGCGAGTGGCTGAACGAACCGGTGGCGCACTGGGCGTGCAGCGAGGACGATCCCACACCGCTCGGCTGCGCCTACCCGCTCGTGGTGACCGACCGTCACCGCCACCGCAGCGGGCGGCTCCGCCACCAGTTGCGCAAGAAGTGGGGCAAGCTCCAGGTCAGCACGGGCGGGACGCTGCACCGCGTCGACTGCGGCACCCGGGAGCGGCCGGCCGGCCTGCGCAAGCGGCTGCGGGACGACGCGGAGCTGGCCGGTTTCGCCGCCTCGCCCGCGGCGGCGGGGGAGCACTTCGAGGTCGGGCTCCACGTCCCCGTGCCGGTGCTGCTGTGGCCGCGCGAGGGGTGCCCCGGCGACGGGCACGACGGCCCCTGCTCCGGTACGGCGTTCCTGGACGAACTCGCCGTGTCCGTCGCCGGGGTGCCGCCGTCCGAACTCCCCCGCCTGGTCATGGAACTGCGCGAGACGGCGGACGCGGCCGACGACCCCGACGAGCACTGGGCGAGGGACGTCCAGTTGCTGTGGGACGACCCCCGCTGCTTCGCCGAGCCCGCCGCCCTGCTGCACTCCCCCGTCGGGTGACCGTCCCACCGGCCGAACCACCCGCCACCGACCCGCCCGCCACCGACCCGCCGATCGAAGCGAACCACCGCCGAACCGCCCACCCGTCGCACCGAACCACCCGCCGCACCGAACCACCCGCCGCACCGATCGCTCGGAGAGAAGAACCATGCCTCTGTGGCCCGTCTACACCGGCGCGCCGGCCCCCCACGACGGCATCGCCAAGCTGCCCCCGCCCCCGCCCTGGCGGGCCTTCGACGGCCACCCCGTGCTCGACCCGCCGGACGAGGACGACGAGGCCCTGGCCGCCTCCCCCGACCGCGCCCACCGCGCCGCCACCTACCAGGCCTCCGAGCACACGGTGCAGTTGGTCAACGCCGCCCTGTACCTGCGGCGTCCGCTGCTGGTCACCGGCCCGCCCGGCACCGGGAAGTCGTCCCTCGCCTACGCGGTCGCCCGCGAACTGCGGCTCGGCCCGGTCCTGAGGTGGAACATCACCAGCCGCAGCACCCTCCACGACGGCCTCTACACCTACGACCCGCTCTCCCGCCTGTACGCGGCGCGCCACGCCACGGAACGTCCCGACGACCCGGCCGCCGGCACGGGCATCGAGAACCATCTGCGCCTCGGCCCGCTCGGCACCGCCCTCCTCCCCTACGCCCGTCCGCGCGCCCTGCTCATCGACGAGATCGACAAGAGCGACCTCGACCTGCCGAACGACCTGCTGCACGTCCTGGAGGAGGGCCAGTACGAGATCCCGGAGCTCGTGCGGGCCTCCCGGGACACCTCCGACGGGCGTGCCGAGGTGCTGATCGACGGCACCGACCAGCGGGTACCGGTCGAACGCGGCCGGGTCCGCTGCAAGGCCTTCCCCTTCGTCGTCCTCACCAGCAACGGCGAGCGCGAGTTCCCGCCCGCCTTCCTGCGCCGCTGTGTCTCGCTGCGGCTGCGGCAGCCGGACGACGACCACCTCACCGAGATCGTCCGCGCCCACCTGGGCGAGCCCGACGGGTACGCGCAGAAGCTGATCGACCGGTTCCTGTCCCGGGTGGGCAGCGGCGAACTGGCCACCGACCAGCTCCTCAACGCCATCTACCTGGCCCGTTCCTCCGGTCTGGGCGCCGACTCCCTCGACGAGCTGGCGGAGCGGCTGATGCCGTACCTGGGCCGGTCCCCGCAGCCCGACGCGTTCTGATGGCCGCTGACCGCCCCGGCGCACCGGACCCCCTGCCCCACCTGGCCGACCTCCTCGGCCGGGCGGCCCCGGGCGTCCGGCCGACCCCGCTGGAGCTGGCCGAACTCCTGTGGCTGGCGGGGCGGATGGAACCGGCGGCGCCCGCGGACCCGGCGGGCCCGGCGGCCGAGGCGGCGCCCGCGGACCCGGCGCCCCCCGCACCCCGGGCGGCACCGGAACGGGACCGGCAGCACCGGCAGCACCGGCAGCACCGGCCGCCCCCACCCGGTCGGCCGCAGGAACCGCCGCCCGCCGCCGAGGCGCCCCGCACCCCCCTGCGCCTGCCGTCCCCGGCGCCCGCACCGGGCACGTCGGCGGCCGAACCGCACAGCGCACTGCTCGCGCCCGCGCCGCCGATGCTGCGGCACACGCTGGCACTGCAGCGCTCCCTGCGCCCACTGAAGCGCCGTACCGACGCGCCGGTGGGGCACGAGGTGGACGAGTCCGCGACCGCCGACCGCATCGCCCGGCTGGGCGCCGGCCCCGAGTGGTGGCTGCCGGTGCTGCGCCCCGTGCGGGAGCGCTGGCTGCGGCTGAACCTGGTGCACGACGCCGGCCCCACGATGCCCGTGTGGCAGCCGCTGGTGCGCGAACTGCACGCCGCGCTCGCCCAGTCGGGCGTCTTCCGCACCGTCACCCTGCACCGCGCGGACCCCGACGGCACCGTCCGCGGCGAGGGAGCCCACGCGCCCGCCGACGGCCGTACCGTCACCCTGCTGATCAGCGACTGCATGGGGCCGCAGTGGCGTGAGGGCCCGGCCGGCACCCGGTGGTTCGACACGCTGCGCCGCTGGGCGCGCCGGACGCCCCTGGCCGTACTCCAGCCACTGCCGGAGCAGTTGTGGCGGGACACCGCCCTGCCGCCGGTGCCCGGCCGGCTGTCGGCCCCGCACCGGGCCGCACCCAGCGCGTCGCTCGCCTTCACGCCGTACGACGGCACCGCGGCCCGGGCGTCCCGCAAGGCCGTGCACGTGCCCGTGCTGGAACCGGGACCCCAGTGGCTGGCGAACTGGGCCTCGCTGATCGCGAGTCCGGGCGGCACCGAGTACCCGGGGGCCGCCGCCGCGCTGCACCGCCCGTTGCCGGCCGACGCCGACGACCGCACCGACGTGACGCGGCTGTCCGCCGAGGAGCTGGTCCTGCGCTTTCGCGCGAGCGCGTCCCCCCAGGCCTTCCGGCTGGCCGGCCATCTCGCCCTCGGGCGCCCGGACCTGCCCGTGATGCGGCTGGTGCAGGCCGCCGTCGAACCGCACCCGCTCCCCCAGCACCTGGCCGAGGTCATCCTCAGCGGCCTGCTCACCACGGTCGCCGGGCCGCCCGGCTCGTACGCGTTCCGTCCCGGCGTACGCGAGCTCCTGCTGCGCGGTCTGCCCCGCACCGCGCGCAACCGCACCCGCGAGCTGCTGCTGCGGACCGGCGGCCTGATCGACGAGCGGGCGGGGCGGTCGCCCGGCGAGTTCCGCGCGCTGATCCCCTCCCGGGACGGCACCGAGCGGGCCGACGGGAAGGAGGCGTTCGCGGCGATCAGCCAGGACAGCGCCCGGCAGTTGGCCACGCGGCAGCGGCCACCGGCCCCCTCGCCCTTCCCGCCCGCGCTGGGTGCGCGCTACCGGCCGGTGCGGCGGCTCGCGCCGACCGGGAGGATGTGGCTGGCCGAGGACACCGGGACCAACCGGACGGTGACGGTCCGTCTGCACGACGCGAACACCGACCCCGCCGCGCGGGAGGCGTTCCTGCGGG
Source organism: Streptomyces pactum (assembly GCF_002005225.1). Lineage (NCBI taxonomy): Bacteria > Bacillati > Actinomycetota > Actinomycetes > Kitasatosporales > Streptomycetaceae > Streptomyces > Streptomyces pactum. The sequence goes on along the minus strand of NZ_CP019724.1, from coordinate 5,895,070 downwards.
ACGCGCGCCGCCTGACGGAGATCGCCCACCCGAACGTGGTCGCCGTCCTCGACCGCGGCATCGAGGACGACATCCCGTACGTCGTCATGGAGCACCTCGACGGCATCGCCCTGAACGCCCTCACCCGGTCCAACGGCCGGCGGCTGCCGACGCCGCTGACGGTGTCGGTGGGTGCGCAGTTGGCGCGGGCGCTCACCGCCCTGCACGAGGCGGGCGTCACGCACGGCGGCCTGGAGGCGTCCCGGGTCGTCCTCCTGCCGGACGGCACCGTCCGGCTCAGCCTCTTCGAACCGGGCCGGACCTCGGGCCCGGCCGGCCGCTCCGAGGACACCCGGGCCCTGTGCGAGGTCCTGCTGCCGCTGACGTCGGGCACCTCGCGCCTGACGGTCCCGATCGACTCCCGCCGCCTCGACCGGCTGCTCGGCGCCCACCGCATCCACTACGCGCACGCCTTCGACCTGATGATGTCCGCCTCGCCGGCGGCGCAGGCCCAGGGCCTGCGGCTGCTCGCGGACCCGCGGTTGCCCGCCCGGGCGGCGGAGGCGTACGAGCCGCGCCGGTACCACGCACTGGGCCCGCTGCGGGTCGGGCTCCCGGACGGCTCCCCCGACCTGCCGCCGGACGTCCGCGCGCTGCTCGCCATGCTGCTGCTCAAGCACGGCCGCACGGTGACGCACGAGGAGCTGCGCTGGGGGCTGTGGGACCCGGGCGACGAGCCGCGCGACCCGAGGGCCGCGCTGACCCGGCTGGCGACGCGTCTCGCGGACGCCCTGGGCCCCGGCGTGCTGGCGGCGGCCGCCCACGGCTACGCCCTGCACACCAGCGCCGACCACGTGGACGTGGTGCACTGCGACGAGCTGGTACGCCGCGCCGACGCGGCACGGCTGGCGGGCGCGCTCGCCGAGGCCCGCGCCCACGTCACCGAGGCGCTGTCGCTGTGGCGCGGCACCGAGCCCCTCGGGGACGTCCCCGGGCCCGCCGCCCGCACCGCCCGCACCCGGCTCGCCCGGCTCCGCCTCGCCCTGCACACCAAGCGCGCCGAACTCGACCTGGCGCTCGGCGAGTACGACCGGGCGGCCGACGACCTGGCCGACCTGCTGGCGGCCCACCCGCACCGGGAGGACTTCCGCCGCCTGTACCTGATCGCCCTGCGCCGTCAGGGCCGGGGCGAGGAGGCCCTGGCGGTGTACGAGGAGTACGAGCTGTCCGGGGGGCGGAGCCCGGCACTGACCGCGCTGGGCCGGGAGCTGCGCGAGGAGCACGACGAGCCGGCCGACGACGCCCCGGGGCAGGCGTACGAGGAGCCGGCGGACGGCACCCCGTGGCAGGCGTACGCGGAGTGGCCGGACACGGACGGGCCGCACAGCGCCGTGTCCGCGCCGGACGAGCTCGCGGAGGGCCCGTTCCCCACGGAGGACGGCCTCTGGACGCCCCTGTCGGGGGAGGCGGAGGGCCCGACCGAGGAGGAGGCGGAGACCGCCGAGGCGATCGCCGCGAGCGCCGCGTGGGGGGACGGTCCCCACTACGACACGGACCTGGATCCCGAGGAGGCCCGGGAGCGGGCGGAGATCCTGGCGGAAGTCGCGGCGGACCTCGAGGAGGACGACACCGGCTTCGACACCGGCTACCGCGCCTGCGCCCACTACGCGTTCGCCGACGGCCCCCGGGGCGACGAGGCACACGCCACCCTGCGGCGCCTGGTCACGGACCTGCTGACGGACAGCGGGCTCGACGGTGCCGCGTACGAGGCCCTGGACGATCCGGAGGGCGTCCTCGTACTGCTGGAGCCGCGGACGGAAGCCTCCGGCCTGCTCCGGGCGACCCTGGAAGGGCTGCCCGGGCAACTGGCGCGGGTGGGCGGCCTACGGCTGCGGGCCGAGTTCTGGCAGGTGGAGTTCGCGCTGGACGGCGGCGAGGAGCAGGCCTTCCGCGCCGACGCCGAGTCGGTCCGCGCGGCACTGGACGCCTCCGGCGCACAGGCGATCGTCGCGCTCTGCGACTCCCTGTACTACGACGAGGTGCACGAGGAGGAGGGTCCGGACGGCCCCCTCTTCGCCCCGGACCTGCTCCGGCCGCTGGACGACGACACGGGCTGGTACCGCCCGGTCGACGGTGCCGGGGCCCCCAGGGCGGCGGCACCGGCCGGCGAAGCGGTGCGCGGGCCCTTCCCGATGCCGTCGGACGGGTGGGTGCCCCGCCCGTCCGACGCGTCCCAGGCCGTCGTTCTGCGGCTGCCCGACGGCGCGCTCGCCCTGCCGGACTCCGACCTGGTCCGGTCGGCGCCCGACAGGTCCCGTGCGACCTGGCAGTACTTCGAGGTCGACCTGACCGAGCACGACCTCGCCACGGAGTTCCCCGGGATCGAGGCGACGTGGCGGGTGCAGGATCCGGTGGAGGCCGTGGCCGGGCGGGGGACCGACCCGCGGGCGGTGCTGTTCGCCGAGCTGGGCGACGAACGTCCGGCTGCCTTCCGGGGCGGTCGCGGGATCCTTCCGGGGAGCGTGGACGTGTCCGGCTACCTCATCCAGTGGTCCTCCTCCGACGCCGGTGCCCCCACCCGGACCCGGACGCGCCGCCCGGCCTCCGCCACGGACCTGGTCGCCGGCGCCCGCTGCGTCCTCCTCGGCTTCGACGACGTGACGGCCCGGCTGTACCGGCCCGCCGCCGAGCGGGAGGTCCTCCTGGACATCGCCCGGCTCGTCGCCGAGGAGCGTGCGCCCGAGGACGCGCTCGCCGGGGTACCGCTGCCCCGGGTCGCCTCGGACGGGCACGCCGGCACCCTGGACTTCATCCGGGCGCTCGCCGGACACCGGATCGCCCACGACGTGCGTCTCCGCCTCGACCGGCACGAGGCCCGGGCGGCGCGCACCGCGCAGCCGACGCCCCTGGCCGACCGGCTGATCCGGGCACTGCACATCCGCAAGGTGCCCACCGCCGTGGTGACCGACCGGGCCCCCGCCCCGGTCGCCGGCTACCTGAGACGACGGGGCCTGCTGGACGCGCTCCCGGGCGGCGTCCACGGCCGCGACGCCGACCTCACCCGCCTCATGCCCGACCCGGACGTCCTGCACCGGGCCCTGGAACGGCTCGACGCCCCGCCGGGCGAGTGCGTGCTGATCGGTTCCTCTCCCGCCGAGCAGTCCGCCGCCCACGCGATCGGCCTGCCGTTCGTCGGCCACTGGCACGGTGAACGGGTCCGGCGTGCCCTGCGGGCGGCGGACGGCGACGTGCTCCTCGTACCGGACCTGCGTCCGCTGCTCACGGCGGCCGAGAACCGCTGACCGCACACCCCCCATTCAGCGGCCCCCCGCCCGGCCCCCTCCGGAAGGCGTCCGCCCCGGCCCCCGCGCACGATGCCTAGGAGGCCGGCCACCGGGCGGCCCCGCACGGTCCGCGCTCTCGGGAGGATCTGCCATGACCGCCAGTACCGCCAGTCTGGAGCAGTTGCGCCGCTGCCACTTCGCCGTCGATCTGGGCGCGGCGCGGACCCGCGTGTACGTCAAGGGCGCCGGGCTCGTCGTCGACCAGCCGTCCGCCGCCGCGGTCAACACCCGCACCGGCGCGCTCATCGCGGTCGGCGAGTTCGCGGAGAAGATGACCGGCCGCACCCCCGACTACATCCGCGTCGTCCGGCCCGTGTCCGGCGGCACGGTCGTCGACATCGAGATGGCCCAGCGCATGCTCCGCCATCTGCTCGGCGACAAGATCCGCCGCGCGCTGCGCCGCAAGCCCCGGCTGCGCGCCGCCGCCTGCACCCCGCACGACGCCGATCCGCTGGCCCAGCGGGCGGCGATCGAGACGCTGGTCGGGCTGGGCGCGCGCCGGGTGGAACTCGTCGACACGCTGATCGCCGCGGCGGTCGGCTGCGGACTGCCCGTGGAGCAGCCCGAGGCGACCATGATCATGGTGTGCGGGGCGCACGCCACGCAGGTCGCGGTGCTCTCCCTCGGCTCGATCGTGACCGCCGAACGCATTCCGGTCGGCGGTGAGGCCGTGGACCACGCGATCGTGCAGCTCCTGCGCCACCAGCACGAGCTGGTGCTGCCCAGCCAGTCCGTACGCCCGCTGCAACTCGCCCTGTCCGGCAACGGACTCACGCCGCAGGGACCGGCCTCCACCGAGATCCACGGACGGGACGTGGCGACGGGGCTGGCGCGCAGTGTGCGGGTCGACACCGCCACCGTGCGCAACGCCATCCAGACGCCGCTGACCGCGGTACTCGACGGCATCGGCAAGGTGCTCCGGGACTGCCCGCCGGACCTGGTCGCGGACCTCGCCGACCGCGGGATCATGATGGTCGGCGGGAGCGCGCTGCTGCCCGGCTTCGACCAGATGCTGCGTCAGGCCACGGGCATGCCGGTGCACATCGCGGAACGGCCCGACGTGTGCGCGGTCCAGGGGCTCGGCACCATGCTGGAGGGCCGGATCGAACCGCTGGCCCTGAACCCGACGTCGTCCGACTGACCCACCGCCCCCGGGCACGGCCCCGGCGCAGTCGCCGGACCCGGGAAACCCGAAGAGCCCGGAGTTGCGGGACCCGCAGAACCCGGCACGCGCGGAACCCGGAACCCGCAGAACCCGGAACGCACGAACCCGGAACCCGCAGAACCCGGAACCCGCAGGACCCGCAGAACCCGGAAACGCACGAACCCGGAACCCGCAGGACCCGCAGGACCCGCAGAAGCCGGAAACGCACGAACCCGGAATCCGCAGGACCCGCGGAACCCGAAGACCGAGGAAGCCGGACGGAATGACCGCGCAGCCCGCGCCCCGACTGACCCGCCTCCTCGAGGCCGTCCTGGGCGTCGGTGCCGACCTCGATCTCCACAGCACCCTGCAGCACATCGTGGACGGCGCCGCCGAGCTGACCGGCGCCGCCTCGGCGGCCCTGACCACCGCCGACCCCGGCCGGGACGGCCTCTGGGGGATCCGCACCCCGGACCGGGACGGCTCCCGCGACACCCGCGCCCCGGACCAGGACGGTCTCACCGACACCGGCACCCCAGCCCCGGACGGCCTCACCGACACCCGCACCCCGGACCCGGACGGCCTCGCCGGGACCCGCACCCCGGACCGGGGCGGCGTACCGGAGACGGCGCCCCGGTTGCGGGTGCCGATCCACGTGCGCGACGAGGAGTTCGGCGAGCTGCACCTCGCCGGCCGGCCCGGCGGCGTCCCGTTCACGGCCGAGGACGAACAACTGCTTCGGGTCCTGGCCACGCAGGCCGGCATCGCCATCGGCAACGCCCGGCTGTACGAGACGGCCCGCCAGCGCGAACGCTGGCTCGAGGGCGCGGCGGCCGTCACCACCGCGCTGCTCACCGAGGACAGCGCCGACGACGCTCTGACCACGGTCGCCGAACGGGCCCGTCTCCTCGCCGGCGCCAGTGCCGGCGTGATCCTGCAACCGACCGCCGAGGGCGGCATGGAGATCGTGACCGCCTCGACGCCCGAGGACCCGGGCGGCATCGTCGGCGCGACCATCGCGCCGGGCAGCCCCGTCCTCGAGCAGCTCCTGGGCGGCGAACCGGTGTTCGTCGCGGACTCGGCGACCGATCCGCGCATGACGACACACGTACGGCACCGGTTCGGGCCGAGCATGATGCTCCCCCTGCAGGCGAACGGTCGGCTCATCGGCACCCTCGCCCTCCCCCGCCGCCGCGGCGACCGTCCGTACACGGACGTCGAACGGCTGCTCGCCACGCAGTTCGCCTCGCAGGCCGCGCTCGCCCTCGTCCTCGCCGACGCCCGGCGCGGCCGGGAGCGCCTCGCGGTCTACGAGGACCGCGACCGCATCGCCCGGGACCTGCACGACCTGGTGGTGCAGCGGCTGTTCGCCACCGGGCTGATGCTGGAGTCCACGCAGCGCCGCCCCGGCGCCGAGGACGTCCGGGACATCCTCGGCCGGGCGGTGGACGAACTGCGGTCCACGGTCCAGGAGGTCCGTACGACGATCCTCGCGCTGCGGCAGTCCCCGGCGGACCCGCCGGCCGGCCTGCGCGGCCGCGTGCTGGGCGAGACCGCGTCCGCCGCCGCCCTGCTCGGCTTCCCGCCGTCCACGCGTTTCACGGGCGCCGTCGACACCCGTGTACCGGACGGGGTCGCGGACCGCCTGCTCACCGCCCTGCGCCACGCCCTGACCGACGCGGCCGGACGGCCGGGCGTCTCCCGTGTCGAGGTGACCGTCGACGCGACCGCCGCCGCGCCGGACGGCCGGGACGGGGTACGGCTGACGGTCGCCGACGACGGGGAGACCGGCGAGCCGGGCAGGGCCGGCGGGGAGGGGACGACGTTCACGTGGCACTCACCGCTGTGAGCGTGCGGGAGCGGGAACCGGACCGGGGCCGGCGGGCAGCTCCTTTACCCAGCCGTACGCCGGGCATTCTCCGGCTCCGGGTGTAGTCCGCGGTCCGGCGGGCAGGTGCACCGACAGCGGCGCCGGACAGCCGCCGGCCGGGCCCGCCCCGGCACCCGGTCGGTCCGACTCCGACGGTGGCTGTGTGACGTTCGCGAACGTCAGTCAGGGACCAAGCAAGGACGGACAAGGCGGTGACATGACCCCAGCGGCACCACCACGTCTGGCGGGGAGGCCGGCCACCCTGGTCATCGACGGCCAGGTGGACGTCGGCCGGGCGCTGCTCGTACCGCGTGGAGAACTCGTCCACGGGTGCGTGGACATTCTGGCCGAGGCCCTGGCCACGCTGCCGGCCGACGTCGAGCGGGTCGACCTGGACATGGGCGACGTGCTGTTCATGGACACGGCCGGGCTGCAGTTCCTGGACCTGCTGGGCGGCTACAGCCAACGGCAGGCGGTGCCGGCGACGGCGACGAACTGGCGCGGCCAGCCGCTGCGGGTACTGGAACTCACCGGTCTGGACACCACCGACCCCCTGCGCGCCACGGCCCACCGGTCACCGCCGCGGCCCGCCGCAGCGGCGGCCCCCTCGGCGGTGGCGGCGGAGCGCTCGGCTGTGGCGGCGGAGCGCTCGGAGCGGCTGCACGTCCTGCAGGAGGAGGTGGAGCAGTTGCGCCAGGCGATCGCGTCCCGCCCGGTCATCGACCAGGCCCGGGGGGTGCTCATGGCGCTGCACGCCTGCACGTCGGAAGAGGCGTGGCACATCCTGCGGGAGGCCTCCCAGCTCTCCAACACCAAGCTGCGCACGGTCGCCGCGGCCGTCACCGCCAGCGCCGGGAGCGACGGCCCGCCCCCGCCTGCCGAGGTGCGCGCGGCCCTGCGGACGGCAGTGGGCCGGCTCGGGCGCTGAGTGGTGCCGTGGGCCACGGGTGGGTACCCGGCCCGAAAGCCCGTCCGGCAGGAGGAGGCACCACGATGAGCCTGAGCGAGCAGACCCCGTCCCAGGCGGAGGGCGAACGCGACGACGAGCGGGACGACGCCCCGGACCCGCCGCACACCACACCCTCCCAGGCGGAGGGCGAACGCGACGACGAGGACGCCACGGAGGACCGCTAGCGCGACGCGACCCGCCAGCGGGTTTCCGGCCCCGGCGACGGCGAAGGGGCGGCCTCACCGCGCCGCGGCCGGAACAGTGGCCGTCGCCGCGGTCGCCCGGCGTACGGTCCTCAGGAGGCTCGTCGTCGATGCGCGAAGCGGCCCGCAAACTCTTTCGCCCAGCTCAGAACGATTCTGTCCGGGGTCGCTCGGTGGGGCGGGTGGGACTCGAACCCACGGCCGGCGGATTATGAGTCCGCTGCTCTAACCGGCTGAGCTACCGCCCCATAGCGGCGTGTCGCGTCACGTGTGCGCGCCGTCTGCCGCAGCATAGCCGCTCATACGATCTCCTGCCTCGGATGGTCGGCTACCGCGACGTCTTGATGACCTTGGAGACTCCGCAGCGTGCCGCGCGGTTCCCGGACATGAAAAAGGACCCCCCTCGGGGTCCCCGTTCACCATGCTCCCCCGACTGGACTCGAACCAGTAACCTGCCGGTTAACAGCCGGCTGCTCTGCCAATTGAGCTACGGAGGACCGAGCTCCCCGGACTGGACTCGAACCAGTAACCTGCCGGTTAACAGCCGGCTGCTCTGCCAATTGAGCTACCGAGGAAGGTCTCGTATCGCATCGAACGCACCTACCTGGGTATCCGCCAGGGGGCGCGCGCTCGCTGCGACACATACATTAGCGCAAGCAGGGGGGTGCTCCGCCAATCGGTACTCCCCGACACCGGGGACCTAGAGCAAGGAAAGGGTGACCGCCATGCGTTACCGGCTCACGTTCGTCGTCGGACTCGCGGTGGGATACGTGCTGGGCACGAAGGCCGGACGGGAGCGGTACGAGCAGTTGCGCAAGTCCGCCCGCCAGGTCGCGCAGAACCCCGCCGTGCGCAACACCGCCGAGTCGGCGGCCCAGCAGGGCAGGCACTTCGCCGACAAGGCGTACACCGCGGTGAGCGACAAGGTCGGGGACCGGATGCCCGACTCGGTCGCCCAGCGGGTCCGTTCCCTGCGTGAACGCAACGCGAACGGCAGCGGCGCGGACGACTGGGGCACCAGCAACACCTGAGGCGGGTGCCCGAGCCGGTCCCGTGTCCCCACCGGGTACGGACATCCGCTCCCGGTGCGGCAGAATTTCGAGCATGGGGATAGTCGCCGGGTTGGACAGTTCGCCCGATTTCACTCGTATCGTCGTCTGCGATTCGGAGACGGGCGCCGTGCTGCGCCAGGGCTACGCGCCGCACCCGCTGGAGAGCCCCGAAGGCGGGGGCCGCCCCGCGGACGTCGATCCGCAGGCGTGGCTGCTCTCCCTCGGGGAGGCCGCCGGCGGCGGGCTGCTGGAGGGCGTGCAGGCCATCGGCGTCTCCGCACAGGCGAACTCGGTCGTGCCGCTGGACTCGCAGGGCAACACCGTGCGCCCGGCCATGGTGGGGGGCGACAAGCGCTCCCAGGTGGCGGCGGCCGACCTGGTCGACGCGCTCGGCGGGCGTGAGGCGTGGGCGCAGGCCGTGGGCTGTGTGCCGCAGGCCGCCCAGCCGGTGACCAAGCTGCGCTGGCTGGCGAGGAACGAGCCGGAGGCCGCGGCGCGGACCGCGGTGCTGCTCCAGGCCCACGACTGGCTGGTGTGGCAGCTCCTCGGGCGGCCGGTCAGGAGGACCACCGACCGGGGCGGCGCCTCCGGGACCGGCTACTGGTCGGCGGCGAGCAGCGGCTACCGGCCCGATCTGGTCGAGCTGGCGCTCGGGCACCAGGTGATGCTGCCGGAGGTGATCGGCCCGGCCGACGCGGCCGGTACGACGCCGGAGGGCCTGCTGATCTCCGCCGGAACCGGTGAGACGCAGGCCGCCGCCTTCGGGCTGGGAATCGGGCTGGGCGACGCGGTGGTGTCGCTGGGCGCCTCCGGCTCCGTCATGGCCGTACACACCGAGCCGCTGGTCGACCAGTCCGGCATGATCACCGCGCTGGCCGACGCCACCGGCATGCACCTGCCGGTCGTGACCACCCTGAACGCCGTACGGACCCTGCGCGGCGCCGCCGAGCTGCTCGGCGTGGGGGACCTGGAGAGCCTGTCCGAACTGGCGATGAAGTCGACGCCGGGCTCGCACGGGCTGGTACTGCTGCCCTACCTGGAGGGCGAGCGCACGCCGAACCTGCCGCACACCGCCGGCACGCTCGCCGGTCTGCGGCGCGAGTCGATGAAGCCGGAGCATCTGGCGCGGGCCGCGTTCGAGGGCATGCTGTGCGGCCTGGCGGACGCCCTCGACGTGCTGCGCGCCCGGGGCGTGGACGTACGGCGGGTCTTCCTGCTGGGCGCGGCGGCCGAGCTGCCGGCCGTGCAGGCGGCGGCGCCCGCGCTGTTCGGGACGCAGGTCGTCGTGCCGCAGCCGGCGGACTACGCCGCGATCGGCTCCGCCCGGCAGGCGGCGTGGGCGCTCGGCGTGTCGCAGGGCACGCTGGACCCGCGTACGCCCCCCGGCTGGCAGGGCGCCGTCGCGCAGGTGCTGGAGCCGGGTGAGGAACTGGCGGTGGGTCAGGCGGTGCGCCAGCAGTTCGTGTCGGTGCGGGAACAGACGCATCCGGGGGCGCTGCACGTGTAGGACCGCCCATAAGGCCGGAAGTAGCGCGCTGTCGGGTTAATCGGTTGGGGTAACGCTGGTGGAGTGTCCGACGATAGGGGCCAGGGGCAACCATCCGCCCCGGTCGCCGACTCCGAAAGACCCAGTGTGCTCATACGACTCTTGCGGACCTATCTCAGGCCCTATCAGAAACCCATCGCCCTGCTGGTGGCGCTGCAGTTCCTGCAGACCTGCGCCTCCCTCTACCTGCCCACGCTGAACGCGGACATCATCGACAACGGTGTCGTCAAGGGCGACTCCGGCTACATCCTGGGCTACGGCGCCCTGATGATCGGCATCTCGCTCGTCCAGGTGGTGTGCAACATCGGCGCCGTCTACTACGGCGCGCGGACCGCGGCCGCGCTCGGCCGGGACGTGCGCGGTGCCGTCTTCGACCGGGTGCAGTCCTTCTCGGCGCGCGAGGTCGGCGGCTTCGGCGCGCCCTCGCTGATCACCCGGACGACGAACGACGTGCAGCAGGTCCAGATGCTGGCCCTGATGTCGTTCACCCTGATGGTGTCGGCGCCCATCATGTGCGTCGGCGGCATCGTGATGGCGCTCGGCCTGGACGTGCCGCTGTCCGGGGTGCTCGTCGCGGTCGTGCCGGTGCTGGCAATCTGCGTGACGCTGATCGTGCGGAAGCTGCGGCCGTTGTTCCGGGCCATGCAGGAGCGGCTGGACACGGTGAACCGGGTGCTGCGCGAGCAGATCACCGGCAACCGCGTCATCCGCGCCTTCGTGCGGGACGAGTACGAGCAGCAGCGCTTCCGGAAGGCCAACGCCGACCTCACCGACGTAGCGCTGGGCACCGGCAACCTGCTCGCGCTGATGTTCCCGGTGGTCATGACGGTGGTGAACGTGTCGTCGGTGGCGGTGGTGTGGTTCGGCGCCCACCGGATCGAGAGCGGCGGGATGCAGATCGGCGATCTGACCGCGTTCCTCGCCTACCTCATGCAGATCGTCATGTCCGTGATGATGGCCACCTTCATGTTCATGATGGTGCCGCGCGCGGAGGTCTGCGCCGAGCGCATCCAGGAGGTCCTGGACACCGAGAGCAGTGTGGTGCCGCCGCTGGCGCCGGTCACCGAGCTGCGGCGGCACGGGCACCTCGAGATGCGGGGGGCCGGTTTCCGCTACCCCGGTGCCGAGGAGCCGGTGCTCCGGCACATCGAGCTGGTGGCCCGGCCGGGTGAGACGACCGCCGTCATCGGCTCGACCGGCAGCGGCAAGTCCACGCTGCTCGGGCTGGTCCCCCGGCTGTTCGACGCCACGGACGGCGAGGTGCTGGTGGACGGGGTGGACGTACGGACCGTCGACCCGAAGGTGCTGGCCCGGATCGTGGGGCTGGTGCCGCAGAAGCCGTACCTCTTCGCGGGCACGGTCGCCACCAACCTGCGCTACGGCAATCCGGACGCCACGGACGAGGAGCTGTGGCACGCGCTGGGGGTCGCGCAGGCCAGGGAGTTCGTGGAGCGGCTGGAGGGCGGGCTCGACGCGCCGATCTCGCAGGGCGGCACCAATGTGTCGGGGGGCCAGCGGCAGCGCCTCGCCATCGCCCGCACCCTCGTCCAGCGCCCGGAGATCTACCTCTTCGACGACTCCTTCTCCGCCCTGGACTACGCGACCGACGCCGCGCTCCGTGCCGAGCTGGGCCGGGAGACCGCCGAGGCGACCGTGGTGATCGTGGCGCAGCGGGTGGCGACCATCCGGGACGCCGACCGGATCATCGTGCTGGACGAGGGGCGGGTGGTCGGCGTGGGCCGGCACCACGAGCTGATGACGGAGAACGAAACCTACCGGGAGATCGTGCTCTCCCAGCTCACGGAAGCGGAGGCCGCCTGATGGCCGGGCCTGCGGGTCGCATGATGGCCGGGGGCGGCCCCGACCAGCGTTCGATGGACTTCAAGGGGTCGGGCAAGCGGCTCGTCACCCGGTTCCGGCCGGAGCGGGCGACCCTGTTCACCCTGCTGGCGTGCCTGGTCGTCAGCGTCGGCCTCAACGTGGTCGGGCCGAAGATCCTCGGCAGGGCCACCGACCTGATCTTCGCGGGGATCGTCGGGCGGGACATGCCGGCCGGGGCCACGAAGGAACAGGTCCTGGACTCCATGCGGGAGCGCGGCGACGGCGATGTCGCCGACATGCTCCGCAGCACGGACTTCACCCCGGGCCAGGGCATCGACTTCGGTGCCGTGGGCGAGGTGCTGCTGCTCGCGCTGGCGGTCTTCGCCGTCGCCGGGCTGCTGATGGCGGTGGCCACGCGGCTGGTGAACCGCGCGGTCAACCGGACCATGTTCCGGATGCGCGAGGACGTGCAGACGAAACTGTCGCGCCTGCCGTTGTCGTACTTCGACAAGCGCCAGCGCGGTGAGGTGCTCTCCCGGGCCACGAACGACATCGACAACATCGGCCAGACGCTCCAGCAGTCGATGGGCCAGTTGATCAACTCGCTGCTGACCATCATCGGCGTGCTGGCGATGATGTTCTACGTCTCCTGGATCCTGGCGCTGGTCGCGCTGGTGACCGTTCCGCTGTCGTTCGTCGTGGCCACCCGCGTGGGCAAGCGGTCGCAGCCGCAGTTCGTGCAGCAGTGGCGCTCCACGGGACAGCTCAACGCGCACATCGAGGAGATGTACACCGGACACGCGCTGGTGAAGGTGTTCGGGCGCCAGGAGGAGTCGGCGAAGCAGTTCGCCGAGCAGAACGACGCGCTGTACGAGGCCGGGTTCAAGGCGCAGTTCAACAGCGGGATCATGCAGCCGCTGATGATGTTCGTGTCCAACCTGAACTACGTGCTCGTCGCGGTGGTGGGCGGCCTGCGGGTGGCCTCCGGCTCCCTGTCCATCGGTGACGTGCAGGCCTTCATCCAGTACTCCCGGCAGTTCTCGATGCCGCTGACGCAGGTCGCGTCGATGGCGAACCTGGTGCAGTCGGGCGTCGCGTCGGCGGAGCGGGTCTTCGAGCTGCTGGACGCCGAGGAGCAGTCGGCGGACCCGATCCCGGGCGCCCGGCCCGAGGACCTGCGCGGGCGGGTGGCGCTGGAGCACGTGTCGTTCCGGTACGACCCGGAGAAGCCGTTGATCGAGGACCTGTCGCTGAAGGTGGAGCCGGGGCACACGGTCGCCATCGTGGGACCGACGGGCGCCGGGAAGACGACGCTCGTCAATCTGCTGATGCGGTTCTACGAGGTCTCCGGCGGGCGGATCACCCTGGACGGCGTGGACGTCGCGAAGATGTCCCGGGACGAGCTGCGGGCCGGTATCGGCATGGTGCTCCAGGACACCTGGCTGTTCGGCGGCACCATCGCGGAGAACATCGCGTACGGGGCGTCGCGGGAGGTCACCCGCGGGGAGATCGAGGAGGCCGCGCGGGCCGCGCACGCCGACCGGTTCGTGCGGACGCTGCCCGACGGCTACGACACCGTGATCGACGACGAGGGCACGGGGGTGAGCGCGGGTGAGAAGCAGCTCATCACCATCGCGCGGGCGTTCCTGTCCGACCCCGTGATCCTGGTCCTCGACGAGGCGACGTCGTCCGTGGACACCCGTACCGAGGTGCTGATCCAGAAGGCGATGGCCAAGCTCGCGCACGGGCGGACGTCGTTCGTGATCGCGCACCGGCTGTCGACGATCCGGGACGCGGACACGATCCTGGTGATGGAGAACGGGGCGATCGTCGAGCAGGGCGGGCACGTGGAACTGCTCGAGGCGGGCGGCGCGTACGCGCGGCTTTACCAGGCGCAGTTCGCGCAGGCCGTGGCGGAGGTGGAGTAGGGGGCTCAGTCCAGGTAACCCCTCAACTGGTCCGCGAAGGTGTGGTCGCGGAGTTTGTTGAGGGTCTTGGACTCGATCTGGCGGATCCGCTCGCGGGTCACGCCGAAGATGCGGCCTATCTCCTCCAGCGTGCGGGGGCGGCCGTCGACCAGGCCGTAGCGGAGCTGGACGACCTTGCGCTCGCGCTCGCCGAGGGTGGAGAGCACCGCCTCCAGATGCTCGCGCAGCAGCAGGAACGCGGCCGACTCCACGGGGCTGGCGGCGTCGCCGTCCTCTATCAGGTCCCCGAAGGCGACGTCGTCCTCCTCGCCGACCGGGGCGTGCAGGGACACCGGCTCCTGGGCGAGGCGCAGCACCTCGCCGACCCGCTCGGGGGCCAGGTCCAGGTGGGCGGCGACGTCCTGCGCGGTCGGCTCGTGGCCGCGTTCCTGGAGCATGCGCCGCTGGACGCGGACGACCCGGTTGATCAGTTCCACGACGTGGACGGGGACGCGGATGGTGCGCGCCTGGTCGGCCAGCGCCCGGGACATGGCCTGGCGGATCCACCAGGTGGCGTAGGTGGAGAACTTGTAGCCGCGGGCGTAGTCGAACTTCTCCACGGCCCTGATCAGGCCCAGGTTCCCCTCCTGGACCAGGTCGAGCATGGTCAGCCCCCGTCCGACGTAGCGCTTGGCCACGGACACCACGAGCCGCAGGTTCGCCTCGATCAGGCGGCGCTTGGCCAGGCGGCCCATGACGACCAGCCGGTCGAGGTCCAGGGCGAGCCGGCTGTCCAGGTCGACGGCGAGCCGCAGCTTCTCCTCGGCGAACAGCCCGGCCTCCACGCGCCGGGCGAGGTCGACCTCCTCGGCCGCGGTGAGCAGCGGAATCCGGCCGATCTCCCGCAGGTACTGCCGGAACAGGTCGGAGGAGGGCCCGCCGGTCTCCGTGCGGGTGGGCGGCGGCGGTTCGGCCGGCTCGGGGCCGTCGGCGGGAACGTCGGCCGGGTCCGGGCCGTCGGCGGGAACGTCGGCCGGCTCCCGGCCGTCGGCGGGGGCGTCGGCCGGTTCGCCCGGGTGGCCGGCCGCTTCGGGGACGTCCGCCGCGGGCGGCTCGTCCGGCCGGTTCTCGGGGTGGTGCACGGCGCGGTGCTGCGGGGGCATCGCGACGAGGACGCCGCTTCGCGCGTCCGGCGCCGCGCCGTCGGTACTGGTGTCGGTCTGGGTGAGGGTCTGGGTCTGCACGGGGGCGACCTCCAGGATGGACACGGCCGGCGGGGACCGGCGCGGTACTTCGGGGGCGGAGCCGGCTCGCTCGCCGCTGTCCGCCCCGTACGCGTGGGGCGCGGCCGCGGGGACCAGCGACCCGCCGGGACGGATCGGCCGCGCTCCGAGGACTCAGGCACCGCCCCCAGTGTGGGGTACGACACATCGCCGCCACGAGGGGCGTGCGGTGACTTTTTGCGTCCGGGCCGTGACCGCACGGTCACCGCCGGAAACCCGGGTGCCGGGCGGTGCCCCGCTCCGGCACGATCCCGGGATGTCCGGTTCCCGGTACGAAGCACATGTGACGGTGCGCTGCCCGGAGCCCGGTGAGGCCGAACGGCTCGGCCGGTGGGCCGCCGCGGCCGGCCTGAGGCTGACTCACATCGTGCTCGCCCGCGGACGGATGCGACATCAGCCGAGGACGTGGTGGAGGCGGCCGGGTACGTGGAGGTGGGGGCACTTCGTCACCGAGTACCCGCGGTGCGGGAACCGCGACGGCGAATTCGCCGAGCGGCTGGTGCGGGCGGTGACGCCGGCGTTCGCCCGGGACGGCGGCTGATCCCCGCCGGTCCGCACCGTCGGGTCCGCGCCGTCGCGTCTCACAACGCGGCGGCGCCGTGTTCGCGCAGGGTCTGGTCGTACTGCTGGAGGACCCACAGCTCGTTCTGCACGGCGGCCAGTTCGGCGGGGTCGCCGTGGCCGGTCAGGCGGGTGAGGCGGCCCGTGATGTCGCGGATGCGGCGCTCGACGGCCCGCCGCCGGACGGTGACCAGTTGGGCGCCCGCGTAGACCTCGTCGACGTCCTTCACGCCCCGGTGCAGCATGATCGCCTCGACCGCGAGCTCGGTGACCATGGCGCGGACGGCGTCGTCCGGGGCGGCCTCGCGGACGCGGACCAGGTAGTCCTGCGGGTCCTGGACGCCGAACTCGGCGCCGCCCGCCGCCTGGATCGCCTCGCGTACGGCGGCGTAGGGCGGGGCGGTGAACTCGTCGACGCCGTACGCGTCGAAGGCCGGGGAGACCAGCTCCGGGCGCTGGAGGGCGAGCTTGAGCAGCTCGCGTTCGGTGGCGAAGACGGGGTTGCGCAGATTGAGCGCCGGGCCGCCGCGGGGGCCCGGACCGGCCGGGGCGGCGTACTGCTGCGGGGCGCCGCCGCTGCCGCGCTGCGGCCGGTCGGGGGCGGGGCCCTTGCCGCCGCGGTCGCGGGCCCAGCGGGCCAACTGGGCGATCCGCTTGACCACGAACTGCGTGTCGAGGATGCCGAGCATGCCGGCGAGCTGCACGGCGACCTCGTGCTGGGCGCCGCTGTTCTTGATGCGGGCGACGACCGGGGCGGCCTCGTCCAGGGCGGAGGCGCGGCCGGCCGGGGTGTCCAGGTCGTAGCGGCTCACGATCTGGCGGAGCGCGAACTCGAAGAGCGGGGTGCGCGGCTCGACCAGGTCGGCGACCGCTTCGTCGCCCTTGGCCAGACGCAGGTCACAGGGGTCCATGCCGTCGGGGGCGATGGCGATGTAGGTCTCGGCGGCGAACTTCTGGTCGTCCTCGAAGGCGCGCAGGGCCGCCTTCTGCCCGGCCGCGTCGCCGTCGAAGGTGAAGATCACGCGCGCGGAGCCGTTGTCCATCAGGAGGCGGCGCAGGATCTTGATGTGGTCGCCACCGAAGGCGGTGCCGCAGGTCGCGATGGCGGTGGTGACGCCGGCCAGGTGGCAGGCCATGACGTCCGTGTAGCCCTCGACGACCACGGCGCGGCTGGCCTTCGCGATGTCCTTCTTCGCCAGGTCGATGCCGTACAGGACCTGGGACTTCCGGTAGATCGCGGTGTCGGGGGTGTTCAGGTACTTCGGGCCGTTGTCGGCCTCGTAGAGCTTGCGGGCGCCGAAGCCGACGACGTCGCCGCCGATGTCGCGGATGGGCCACATCAGCCGGCCGCGGAAGCGGTCGATGGGACCGCGGCGGCCCTCCTGGGCGAGGCCGGAGAGGATCAGCTCCTTGTCGCTGAAGCCCTTGCCGCGCAGGTAGCGGGTGAGGTGGTCCCAGCCCTGGGGGCTGTAGCCGACGGAGAAGTGCCGGGCGGCGTCCTGGTCGAAGCCGCGCTCGGCGAGGAAGGTGCGGCCGGTGTCGGCCTCCGGGCCGGCCGCCAACTGTTCCGCGTACCACTGGGCGGCGATCTTGTGGGCCTCGACCAGGCGGATGCGTTCGCCGCGCTGGTGGGTGGGGTTGTACCCGCCCTCCTCGTAGCGCAGGGTGATGCCGGCCTGACCGGCCAGGCGCTCGACCGCCTCCGAGAAGGTGAGGTGGTCGATCTTCATCACGAACGTGATGGTGTCGCCGCCCTCCTGGCAGCCGAAGCAGTGGAAGAACCCCTTGCTCGGGCTGACCTGGAAGGACGGGGACTTCTCGTCGTGGAAGGGGCACAGGCCCTTCAGGTTGCCGCCGCCCGCGTTGCGGAGCTGGAGGTACTCGGACACCACGGCGTCGATCGGGACCGCGTCCCGTACCGCCTTCACGTCCTCGTCGTTGATCCGTCCAGCCACGCCTGAAGTCTACGGTGCGGCACCGACATGCTCGGGCCCGGCGACGGGCGCTGCCCCGGAGGTCCGGCCCGCCGCGAAGCGGCCGTCCGACGCGGCACGGCCGGGGGGTCCGGGGGTGGCCCCCCGGGAATCGGGGCCGGGGGCGGACCGACGGCTATGCGATGAGGCTTTCGAGGGGTACGTGCGGGTTCGCCAGCGCCTCCGTGTCCACCGGGGCCTTCGAACGGATCAACTGCTGGATCGGCTCCGTGACCTCCCACACGTTCACGTTCATCCCGGCCAGCACCCGGCCCTCCCGCACCCAGAAGGCGATGAACTCGCGCTTCGCCGCGTCCCCGCGGATCACCACCTGGTCGTACGACCCCGCGGGCGCCCAGCCGGAGTACTCCATGCCCAGGTCGTACTGGTCGGTGAAGAAGTAGGGCACGCGGTCGTGGGCGAGGCCCTTGCCGAGCATCGCGCGGGCCGCGGCCGGGCCGCCGTTCAGCGCGTTGGCCCAGTGCTCCACCCGCAGGCTGGTGTCGAAGAGGGCGTGGTGGAAGGAGGCCACGTCACCGGCCGCGTAGATGTCGGGGTCACCGGTGCGCAGGTGCTCGTCGACGACGATGCCGCCGCCGTGCGCGCGGTCGGCGATCTCCAGTCCCGCCGCCTGGGCCAGCGCGGTGCGCGGGGCGGCGCCGATCGCGGCCAGCACGTCGTGCGCGGGGTGCTCCTCGCCGTCGTCGGTGCGGGCGGCCAGCACCACGCCGTCCTGGCCGATGATCTCGGTCAGCCTCACGCCGAAACGGAAGCGGACGCCGTGCGCCTCGTGCAGCTCGGCGAAGACGGCGCCCAGCTCGGGGCCGAGAACGCCGTGCAACGGGGTCGGTCCCGGCTCGACGACGGTGACCTCGGCGCCGTACTCACGGGCCGCCGCCGCGACCTCCAGCCCGATCCAGCCGGCGCCGGCGATCACCAGGTGGCCGTTGTCCCGGCCGAGGGAGGTGAGGACGCCCTTGAGGCGCTCGGCGTGGGCCAGGCGGCGCAGGTGGTGGACGCCGGCGAGGTCGGTGCCGGGGACGTCGAGACGGCGGGGCTCGGCACCGGTCGCGATGAGCAGCTTGTCGTACCTGACGTGGGTGCCGTCGTCGCCGTAGTGCACGG
This sequence comes from Streptomyces pactum, assembly GCF_002005225.1. Taxonomy (NCBI): domain Bacteria; kingdom Bacillati; phylum Actinomycetota; class Actinomycetes; order Kitasatosporales; family Streptomycetaceae; genus Streptomyces; species Streptomyces pactum. The sequence continues at coordinate 5,876,313 of NZ_CP019724.1, read as the reverse complement.
TCTTGGCTGCGCGGTCGATCTCGACGACGGTCTGGCCGAGGTGCAGTTCGACGTCGTGCCGCGCGTACCAGGCGGGCTCGTGCACGAAGACGCTGTCGCGCTCCTCCTTGCCGAGGAGGTAGCCCTTGGACAGCGGCGGGCGCTCGTAGGGGTGGTCGCGCTCGTCGCAGACGAGGATCACCCGGCCGGTGAAACCCTCCGTGCGGAGTGTCTCGGCCGCCTTCGCACCGGCCAGGCCGCCTCCGACGATGACGAATGTCTGATCCGCGTCGACCACTTGTCTGCCTCCTCGTCGGGGTGCCGCCACATGCGAGCGTCCCGCACGTGGCGTGGTGCGGGAAGAGGGAGTGACCCGATCAGGCCACGGAGGGACGTGTTTCGCGGACCTCCGTGCCTGTCGGGTCACACCTGTCCCGTCAGTCTCATGGGTGCCCCGTCAGGCGGGCGTGAAGCGAGCGGGCCGAGGCGTCGGTGAGGGAGGCGATCTGGTCGACGATCACCCGTTTGCGGGTCCGGTCGTCACCGGCCCGGTCGAACAGGGCGCGGAACTGGGGGTCGAGGCCGTCGGGGGCGCGGGCGGTGAGCGCCTCGGCCAGTTCGGCGACGACGACGCGCTGGTCGGCGCGGAGCCGCTCCTGCTCGGTGCGCTGCATGACGTACCGGACGGCGACCGCCTTGAGGACGGCGCACTCCATGCGGGCCTCGCGGGGAACGACGAGTTCGGCGGTGTACCGGGTGAGCCGGCCGCCCCCGTACGCGGCCCGGGTGGCGGCCTCGGCGGCGAGGCAGAAGCGGCCGATGAGCTGGCTGGTGGCGTCCTTCAGCCGGGCCTGGGCGACGGCCGTGCCGTCGTAGCCGTGCGGCCACCAGTCCTGGGCGAGGAGGCGGTCGAGCGCGGCGGCGAGTTCGGCGTGGTCGGTGCCGGCCGGGACGTAGCGGCCGGCGGCGGCCTCGAAGACCGCCTCGCGCTCGGGGTCGGCGAGCAGGCAGTTCGGGTCGATGTGACCGGCGTGCAGTCCGTCCTCGACGTCGTGCACGGAGTACGCCACGTCGTCGGCCCAGTCCATCACCTGGGCCTCGAAGCAGGTGCGGGCGCCGGGGGCGTCCTTGCGCAGCCACTCGAAGACGGGCCGGTCGTCGTCGTACACGCCGAACTTGGACGAGGCCGGGTCGGTGGGATGGGCGCCGCGGGGCCACGGGTACTTGGTGGCGGCGTCGAGGGTGGCGCGGGTGAGGTTGAGGCCGACGGAGCCCTCCTCGGTGAACCGCTTGGGCTCGATGCGGGTGAGGAGCCTGAGCGACTGGGCGTTGCCCTCGAAGCCGCCGCAGTCCTCGGCGAACGCGTTGAGCGCCTGTTCGCCGTTGTGCCCGAAGGGCGGGTGGCCGAGGTCGTGGGCGAGGCAGGCGGCCTCGACGAGGTCGGGGTCGCAGCCGAGGGCGGCGCCGAGTTCGCGCCCGACCTGGGCGCATTCCAGGGAGTGCGTGAGGCGGGTGCGGGGGCTGGCGTCCCAGACGGGGTTGCGCTCCCCCGGCGTGACGACCTGCGTCTTGCCGGCGAGGCGGCGCAGGGCGGCGGAGTGCAGGATGCGGGCGCGGTCGCGCTGGAAGGCGGTGCGGCCGGGGCGTTTGTCCGGCTCCGGGGCGAAGCGGGCGACCGACGTCGGGTCGTACGGGGGTGGGGGTGCGGTGCCTTCCATGTCAGGAACAGTATGCGGAAGGTGTGACAGTCGGGGGCCTACGCGGGTGCCGGGTGCGGTTGCCGGGCGAGTGCGGGGTACGTCGTGGCCGCTCGCGCAAGCGCGGCGGAGCCGCACGCCGATGCCTCCCGCGCCCCTTCGGGAACGTGGTCCTCCCCGCCGGTCGTCCATGCCCGGTCGTAGCGGTGCAGGAGCAGGCGGGCCATCGCCGGGTGGGTGCCCAGGGGGAGGGCGGCGATCCACGGGGCCGCTGCCGCGCACTCCGTCGCGAAGCGGCCCGGGGCCGTGAAGTACGAGGCGACGGCCACCCGGCGATGGCCCCGGGCGGTCAGCGCGCGCACCGCCTCCGGGACCGTGGGGGCCGCCGCCGAGGCGTAAGCGGGTACGACCGGGACGCCGAGGCGGTCGGCCAGCAGGGTGGCGGCGCGGGCCGTGTCGGCCTTGGAGTCCGGATCGCGGGAGCCCGCGGAGGCGAGGACGACGGCGCCGCCTCGGGGGGCGCGGGTGGGCCAGCCGGCCTCGGTGAGGCGGTCGTGCAGGGCGTCGACGAGCAGGGGGTGCGGGCCGAGGGGGGCGGCGACGCGGGTGCGGGCCGGCGAGGCCGCGGCCGTCTCGGGGATGTCCCGCTTGACGTGGTGGCCGCGACTGAGCAGGAGCGGGACCAGGACGGCCCGCCCGTCTCCCAGGGCGGCGAGCGTGTCGGGCAGCGGGGGCTCGTTCAGCTCGATGTGCCCGAGGTGCACCGGCAGGGCGGGGCGCAGGGCGCGGACCTGGTCGAGGAGGGCGCGTACGGTGCTCAGCGCGCGCGGGTCGCGGCTGCCGTGGGCGACGACGACCAGGGCGGGGGCGCCGTCGGGGGTGGCCGCGTGCGGCCCGCTCGTTCCACTCGTCACTGTCATCACCGTCATGCACCGATGGTGGAGGCGGGACGTTGCCTCCCCGTTGCGTGGGTGTCACAGGGATTTTCCGTCGGTTCACAGACCGCCGGGCCCGCCGTGTGAGCGGGCGGCGAACCGGACGGCGCTCCGGTACGTCACTACAGACCGGGAGACGACCGGGGAGGGGACCGACCGATGCGCCGCTGGAGACCTGGCAGACCGCGCCTGCCGCGCACCCGTGCGGGGCGGCGGCGGCTGATCCGGGCGGTGATGGCGGGGTGCGTGCTGGCGCTGCTGCCGGCCACGTGGACACACGTGGTGACCGACGGCCGGCTGCGCACCACGGCCGACGTGCCCCGCACCGAGGTCGCCGTCGTCTTCGGCGCCGGGCTGTGGGAGGGCGAGCCGTCGCCGTACCTCGCGCACCGCCTGGACACGGCGGCCGAGCTGTACCGGACGGGCCGGATCGAGGTGGTCCTGGTCACCGGCGACAACAGCCGCGAGGAGTACGACGAACCGGACGCCATGCGCGCGTACCTGGTCCGGCACGGGGTGCCCGACGGGCGGATCGTCAGCGACTACGCGGGCTTCGACACCTGGGACTCCTGCGTCCGGGCGAAGAAGATCTTCGGCGTGGACCGGGCGGTCCTGATCAGCCAGGGCTTCCACATCCGGCGCGCGGTGGCGCTGTGCCAGGAGGCCGGGGTGGCGTCCTACGGCGTCGGGGTCGACGACGTACACGACGTGACCTGGTACTACGGGGGCGCCCGGGAGATCCTCGCGGCGGGGAAGGCGGCGCTGGACGCGGTCTTCGAGCCGGACCCCACGTTCCTCGGGCCGAGGGAGCCGGGGGTGGCGCGAGCCCTGGACCTGGCCGGTGAGCGATGAGCCGTGGCGCGCCCTCACCGTGGCCGCAGGCCGACGGGGAGGTCGCCGTCCCGGCGGCGTAACAGAGCGCCGCCCGGTCGCGTAACACGGGCGACGCACGCTGGGCGGCATGCAGAACACCGCCACGCCCACGCACTGCCCGTACTGCGCCCTGCAGTGCGGGATGAACCTGACGCCCGCCGCCGACGGGACCGTCGAGGTGACCGAGCGCGCGGACTTCCCGGTGAACCGGGGCGCGCTGTGCGGAAAGGGGCGTACGGCGCCGGCCCTGCTGTCGTCCCGGGTGCGGCTCACCTCCCCCTTGGTGCGGTCCCGCGACGGGGAGCTGACGCCGGCCACCTGGGAGGAGGCGCTGGACCGGATCGCCGGGAACCTGGCCCGCACCCGGGAGGAGCACGGCGCGGACGCGCTCGGGGTGTTCGGCGGGGGCGGGCTGACCAACGAGAAGGCCTACACGCTGGGGAAGTTCGCCCGGGTGGCGCTGGGCACCTCGCAGATCGACTACAACGGGCGGTTCTGCATGTCGTCGGCGGCGGCGGCCGGCACGAAGGCGTTCGGTCTCGACCGGGGGCTGCCGTTTCCGCTGGAGGACATCCCGAAGACCGGGTGCGTGATCCTCGTCGGGTCCAACCCGGCGGAGACGATGCCGCCGTCCCTGCGGTACTTCGCCGAGCTGCGCGAGAACGGCGGCACGCTGATCGTCGTCGACCCGCGCCGGACGAGGACCGCCGAGCAGGCCGACCTGCACCTGGCGCCCCGGCCGGGCACCGATCTGGCCCTCGCGCTCGGCATGCTGCACCTGGTCGTCGCTCAGGGGCGGGTCGACGAGCGGTACGTCGAGGAGCGCACGGCCGGCTGGGAGGACGCGCGGGCGGCGGCGATGGCGCACTGGCCGGAGTACGTGGAGCGGATCACCGGGGTGTCCGTTCCCGAGCTGCGGGAGGCGGTACGGCTGTTCTGCGCGCCCGAGGCCGCGATGGTGCTGACCGCGCGCGGGCCCGAGCAGCAGGCCAAGGGCACGGACACGGTGGGCGCGTGGATCAACCTGTGCCTGGCGACCGGGCGGGCCGGGCGGCCCCTGTCGGGGTACGGCTGCCTGACCGGGCAGGGCAACGGGCAGGGCGGGCGTGAACACGGGCAGAAGGCCGACCAGTTGCCGGGCTACCGGAAGCTGACCGATCCGGCGGCGCGGCGGCACGTGGCCGAGGTGTGGGGGGTGGACCCCGACTCGCTGCCGGGGCCGGGACGCAGTGCGTACGAGCTGCTGGACGCGCTGGGGACGGACATCAGGTCGCTGCTGGTGATGGGGTCCAACCCGGTGGTGTCGGCGCCGCGCGCGGCACACATCGAGGGGCGGCTGCGGTCGCTGGACTTCCTGGCCGTGTGCGACGTGGTGCTCTCCGAGACGGCGGCGCTGGCGGACGTGGTGCTGCCGGTGACGCAGTGGGCGGAGGAGACCGGGACCACGACCAGCCTGGAGGGGCGGGTGCTGCTGCGGCGGCGCGCGATCAGCCCGCCGGACGGGGTCCGCGGCGACCTGGAGGTACTGCACGAACTGGCCGGCCGGCTCGGCGTGGAGAAGGGTTTCCCGACCGACCCCGAGGAGGTCTTCGAGGAGCTGCGCCGGGCGAGCGCGGGCGGGCCCGCGGACTACTCGGGGATCGACTACCGGCGGCTGGCGGAGGAGAACGGCGTGTTCTGGCCGTGCCCGGCACCGGACGGGACGAACGAGGCCACCGGCACCGACGGGACCACCAGGGCCGACGAGATCACCGGCATCGACGAGACCACCGGGGGTGAGGAATCCACCGGTGCCGACGAAACCACCGGCATTGACGAAGCCACCAGGGTCGACGAGACCACCGGGGCTGAGGAAACGACCGGTGCCGACGAGGCCACCAGGGCCGAGGAAGCCACCGGCCGCGACGGGGCCGCGCGGGCAGAGGAAACCACCGGCACCGACGAAACCACCAGGGCCGACGAAACCACCAGGGCCGAGGAAACCACCGGCACCGACGGGCCCGCGCGGGCGCGGGGACACCGGCATCCGGGCACCCCGCGCCTCTTCCTCGACCGCTTCGCCACCGACGACGGCAGGGCCCGGTTCGTGCCCGTCTCGCACCGTCCGAGCGCCGAGGAGCCGGACGACGAGTACCCGGTGCTGCTGACCACCGGGCGGGTCGTGGCGCAGTACCAGTCGGGCGCGCAGACCCGGCGCGTGGAGGAGCTGAACGCCGCCGCGCCGGGCCCCTTCGTGGAGCTGCACCCGCGGCTGGCGGCGCGGCTCGGGGCGGCCGAGGGCGATCCGGTGGCGGTCGTCTCGCGGCGCGGGCGGGCGGTCGCGCCGGCCCGCATCACCACCGGCATCCGGCCCGACACCGTGTTCATGCCCTTCCACTGGCCGGGCGAGGGGCGCGCCAACACCCTGACCAACCCGGCGCTGGACCCGACCTCGCGGATGCCCGAGTTCAAGGTGTGCGCGGTCCGGGTGGAAGCGGTGACGGACGTGGGGAGCGAAACGGTGACGGAGTCGGTCACGCCGTAGCGGTCACCGCGCGGTTGCGCTGACGCCGTGGACGGTCACCGCAGGGGCCAGGTGCCGCCCTCGATCGGCGTGCCCCCGGCCCGCAGCCGTGCGGCGACGGCCGGGGCGGCGACGTACACCCAGGCGCGCACGGGCCTCCCGTCCGCGGCCCGTACCACCGTCCTGGCCATGCGGACGTACAGGTTGCGCGGGTCGCCCGGCACGTACACCTCCAGCCGGTCGAGGGCGGCGAGCAGTTCGTCGTACGACTCCGGCCGGGCGGTGACGAGTACCCCGCCGACCACCGCGCCGACCGCGCCCGCCGGCTCCTCCACGGCGTACGGATAGCCGGGACCGGCGTAGAGCACGGCGCCGTGCAGGCGGGCCGGTTCCTCGGCACGGGTGCGTCCGCGCAGGAAGAGGTCGTGGTTGGGGCCGCCGGGGCGGAGCGTGCCGTAGACGAAGAAGGGGAGTCGCGCGGTTTCCACGAAGGGTCATTCTCTCCCCTCATGCCTTTCCCGATCTTCACGGGAGGGCTATGGACATGACATGTCCGGCTCCCTTAGACCTGAGTCGACATCAGCGCCCCCTCCCCCCACGCCCCCCACGCTCCCCCACGCGCCCCGAAGCGCTCCTCCCCCCAAGGAGTTCGATGAGCCGCCGAATACGGCACGTCCGACATTCCCGTCTCGCCACGGCCGGCATCGCCGCCGTCACCGCCGCCCTCCTGACGGCCGCCCTCGTCCCCGGCGCCCGGGCGGCCGGCCGGCCGAGCCCCGCCGCCGCCGTCGACAACGCGGCGACGGCCCTCGTGGGCCACGCCGCCGATCTGGGCCTGACCGCGGCTCAGGACACGGAGGTCCGCGACGTCGTCGTCGACGAGGACGGCACCCAGCACGTCCGCTACGACCGCACCTACCGCGGACTCCCCGTCCTGGGCGGCGACTTCGTCGTCCACCTCGACCCCGACGGCGACTACCGCGGCGCGAACCGCGCGACGAGCGCCACCCTCTCCGTCCCCTCCGTCGCCCCGAAGCTGCCCGCCCCCGAGGCCGCCGACCTGGCCGCGAACGCGCTGCGCGCCGCCAACCCGGGCGAGCTCCTGAAGAAGCTCACCGCCAAGCCCGAGCTGGTGGTCGACGCCCTGCACGGCGCCCCGAAACTGGCCTGGCGCACGAACGCGGCGGCGCTGGACTCCGCCGGCAACCCGGTCGCCCGCACGGTGCTGACCGACGCGCGCACGGGCGCCCGGATCGACGCCTGGGACTCGATCGAGAGCGCGGCGGGCGACGGCGAGTCGCTGTACGGCGGCACGGTGCCGCTGGAGACGACGCGGTCGGGTGCGTCGTACCAGCTCAAGGATCCGACGCGCGGCGACACGTACACCGGCGACGCCGGGAACCGGACCGACCTGTGCTTCCTCGGCATCTGCCCGGTCCGGGCGCCCTCGACGGTGTTCACCGACGCCGACAACCACTGGGGCACGGGGACCGCGGCCGACCGCGCCTCGGCCGCGGTGGACGCGCAGTACGGCACGGACGTCACCTGGGACTACTACGAGGACGTCCACGGGCGCAGCGGCATCGCGGGCGACGGCAAGGGCTCGTACAACCGCGTGCACTACGGCGCCGCGTACAACAACGCCTTCTGGGACGACAGTTGTTTCTGCATGACGTACGGCGACGGTGACGGGACGACCTTCGGACCGCTGGTCTCGCTGGACGTCGCCGGGCACGAGATGTCGCACGGCGTGACGTCGTCGACTGCGGCACTGACGTACTCGGGCGAGTCCGGCGGCCTGAACGAGGCGACCTCCGACATCTTCGGCACGCTGGTGGAGTGGCACGCGGGCAACACCGCCGACGCCGGGGACTACCTGATCGGCGAGAAGGTCGTCCGGGACGGCTTCGGACGCGACGCCCTGCGCTACCTGGACAGGCCGAGCAGGGACGGCAGTTCGGCCGACTGCTGGAGCACGTCGGTGGGCGACCTCGACGTCCACTACTCCTCCGGGGTCGCCAACCACTTCGCCTACCTGCTGGCCGAGGGCAGCGGTGCGAAGAGCGTGGGCGGCGTGAACTACGACTCCCCCACCTGCGACGGGTCCACCGTCTCCGGGATCGGCCGGGACAAGCTCGGCGACATCTGGTACCGGGCGCTGACGGTCTACATGACCTCGTCCACCGACTACGCGGGCGCCCGCACGGCCACCCTGGGCGCGGCCGAGGACCTGTACGGCGCCGACAGCCCGGAGCACGCCGCGGTGGGCGCGGCGTGGAGCGCGGTGAACGTGGGCTGAGCTGGGCGCGGCTCCCCGGGCGGAGCCCCGGCCGCCAGCCCCCGCCTGCGGGCCCGGCCCGCAGGACCGGCCCGCACACCCCACGCCTGTCCCGCAGGTCCCATCCGCAGGCCTGTCCTACAGGCCCGGCACGCAGGCCCAGCACGGCCGCCCCGGTGAAGCTCACCGGGGCGGCCGTCGCGTGGGGCCGACGGCCCCGCGGTCACCCGTCGCCGTAGGGCCGCTTCTCCTTCGCCTCCCGCAGGGCCCGCCCCCACCACACCAGTTGGTCGAGCATCGTCTTCGCCGCCGCGTCCGGTCCCGACGGGTCCCTGAGCCTGCCCGCGTCGTCGAACGAGGCGCCCGCGTTGTGGAAGGAGACGGTGTCGCGGACGGTGACGGCGTGCAGCTCGGCGAAGACCTGGCGCAGGTGCTCCGAGGCGCGCAGGCCGCCGGCCAGACCGCCGTAGGAGACGAGGCCGACGGGCTTGGCCCGCCACTCGGTGAAGTGCCAGTCGATGACGTTCTTCAGGCCCGCCGGGAACGAG